>NZ_JBFAIV010000054.1:0-42629 GCF_040654875.1 Streptomyces sp. NPDC050610
GCGTTCGCGGCGGACGATGATGCGGGTGCCGGCCGGGTAGCCGGCAAGGTCGGTCATGCCGGTCGGCTCGGCGGCCTCGGCGGACTCGCGGAGGGTGCCGTCCTGGTCCAGGGCGGGGTGCCAGACCTGGTCGGGCAGGGCGCGGATCGCGCGGCGGACCGGCTCGGTGACCGCGTATCCGACCGAGAAGAGGGTGCGGATTCCGCGTGTGCGCAGATTTCGGACGTGGGTGAGGAAGACCTTCGCGGATCCGGCGCTGTCGGTGCGGACGAGGATGTCAGTGCCGTGCCGGTGGGCGTCGGGGATCTGCGCGAGAGCGTCGTCCAGAACCGCGATATGGTCCGCGGCCGTGTTGGCTCCGGCGTTCCCGGGCCGCAGCCGCCCGGACAGGCCCTCGCCGGTGTTGGCCAGGAAACACACCAGAGGATGGAAGCCGAAGCCGCCTTTGTAGGTGGGTGCGGCCGCCTCCTTCTCGGAGTGGCAGGTGATCAGTGTGGCGTCGATGTCCAGGACCAGGCCGGGTAGTTCCTGTCCGCCGGCTTTCGCCGGCGGTATGCCGCAGCGGGTCTCGGATGCCTGCAGCCAGGCCACTTCCCGGGCCTGGGCGCGGGCCGAGCGCAGGCGGTCAAGCATGCGTTCGTCGACGCTGGCCAACAGTCGCCAGGCAGTCGGCGTCGAGGCGACCGGGCCGAACACCTCGCCCTGGTCACGCAGGACGGCCAGATCCGTGATGGTGTCGCCGCCGTCAGCGAGCATCACCGCGAGGTCGGTCGCGATCCGGCCCGGGTCATGGCCGGTGCCGCGTGGCCGAAGCGGTCTCAACACGGTGGAGTACGCGCTGGTCAGTCCGGTGACATCGGCGAGATCGGCCAGCAATCGTGCCCCGGCATGCCCGACCACCCCCGCACCATCGGCGGAGACATGAGGCCTGGGACGAGAACCGATACCCTGCACGCAGAAAGTGCCTTCCACCTGGACCGACAGAACCCCTCGACAAGGTTCATCGTCCCAGCTCAGAAGGCACTTTCGCGTTACCGCCCATGATTCGGACGGACCCCAACTGAAACGCCGAGGCTAGCGGTAGTTCGTTGAATCAAGGTGGCAGATAGAGGTGGATGCCCAGTCCTGCTTCGACGTTGTCGATGAGAGCCTGCAGGTCAGCGGGTGGGGGCGCCTTCGACCAGGCGCGCCAGCAGCGTGCGAGCGCGATGGCGGGGGTCAGCCAGGAGCGGACCTGGCGCAGGGCACTGGGCCAGGTCGGGTGTTGCGGAGGAGCGGACGCGGGCCGCTCGGGCGGTCGGGAGTCCTGGTGCCCTTCGGCGGTGCCCCGTCTCTGGCGCCCCGTCGGGCGGCGGGTCGGCGCCCGGGCCGTCGATGAACCAGGTGTCCCAGCAGAAGCTGAATGCGCAGTGGACCAGGACCTGATGGCGGCGGATGGCCTGCTTGGAGCGGACCTGGAAATTGGCCCAGCCGAGTTCGTCCTTGACCTGTTTGTAGCCCTGCTCCACTCAGTGCCGCAGTCCGTAGAGGTGGACGAGTTCGGTCAGGTCGGCGGGGCGGTGTGGGCTGTCGCCGCCGGCCGCGGGATCGTGCGGGCCGCCGGGGCGGGACAGGTCGGTGGCCAGGTACCAGGTGGCCTTCTCCGGCACCGTGGACGGGTCGGCGGTGGCGACGACCAGCCGGGTCGTCCCGTTGGGCCCCCACCAGCCCAAGGTGGCCTTGGCCGCCCACCAGGTGGTGGTGTGCCCGTCGCGGAAGCGGCGCTCGATCGGTGCCCAGTCGCCGGGATCGTCCGTTCCAGGCCAGGTCGCGTGCGGCGTCCTGGGGCGTGTGCGCCTGCTCGCCGTAGGCCCAGGCGCCCCGGCGCGGCTTGACGGCCACCACGAAGGGCAGCCGCTGCTCGCGCAGAGCGGCGCGCCAGTTGTCGATGTCGCCGTAGCCGCAGTCGGCGACCACCGCGCGAAAACGCACGTCGGCCGAGCCAGCGCGCCCGGCCTGATCGGCCGCGAGCTGCCACTTGGTGCGGAAGGCTGGGTCGTTCTTCCCGCCGGCCAGGCGCTTCGCGGGGGTGTAGGGGTCGGCGAACAGCGGGCAGTACAGTTCCTCGTCGGCCCACAAGGTGGTGACCGTGACGATGCCGTTGTCGGTCTTGCCCAGCCGTCCCAGCCACTGCCGCCCGGTGAAGGCGGTCTTCGTGCCGTCCTTGCGGTCGCCGGAGTCGTCCACGACCAGCACTCCGTCGGCGTTCGGAGCGGTGTGACGGTCGCTCAGCAGCAGGTCCAGGCGCACCTGGTTGACTTTCTCGGGTTCCCAGCACGACTCGGACAGGAAGAACTGCAGCCGCTGCACCTCCGGCCGTCCGGCCTCGGCGACCGGCTCGGCCCCGGCCAGGCAGGTCAGCGTCTTGTTGCGGTCCCGTGGCGGCAGCAGCCCCGTCAGGAAGATGCGGAATCCGCTTCGCTGGGCGATATGCGTGAAGCAGTCGTCGAACCACGCGGCATACGCCTCCAGCGGCCCTGGAGCAGACGGACACGGCTTCGGCTCGGTCATCGCCGACCCTCCCCTCGCGAGAAGACTCCTCACCCGGCGCCTACCCGCCACCAAGCTTGATTCAACGAACTACCGCTAGATTCGTGTTCGTGGCCTTCGAGTCCGATGTGTCCCGTTCCCTGGGCCCCGGCCCTTTGTCCGCTGACGGAGTCGCCCGCCAGCGGTACATCGGGACAAGGCCCCGCACGATCGCCCTGTCGTTGAGTGCGGCCCGCGCGAGACCAGACGACCAGTCAGGCCCGAGGCCGCTGGCCCTTGATGGCGATGCGCTGGCCGTAGCGCGAGTGGGGGTAGTAGTCCCACGTCGCGTGGTGTTGTACGCAGCGGTTGTCCCAGAACACCAGGGTGTTCGGGGCCCAGCGGACCCGGCAGGACAGCATGGGCGTGCCGGCGATGTGGGCGTAGAGCATGTCCAGTACCGCCCGGCTCTCGGCGCGTGAGAGCTGCGGTATGTGGGACGTGTAGGCGCCGTTGACGAACAGCAGCTTGCGGCCGGTCTCGGGGTGGCGCGCCACTACCGGGTGCTCGTTCTTGGGGACGACGTAGTCGGCCGGCGGGGTCTCGCCCTGCCAGGGCAGCAGCCCGTCGTGGACCGCGGTCAGCCCGTCGAGGAACGTCTTCATGGCCGGCGACAGCAGGTCGTACGCCAGGTGCATGTTGGCGAACAGCGTGTCGCCGCCGCTGCCGATCTCCGGGGTGCGGGTGATGTAGAGCATCGAGCCGAGCGAGGGCTCGGCGTCGGCGGTGCCGTCGGCGTGCCAGCCGTTGCCCGCCACGGCGCGCGAGTCCTTGGTGGTGCTGAGTTCGAGGATGTACGGGTCGGAGTCCTCGGCGGGCGCCGCCACCAGGTGCAGTTCGCCGAAGTGGCCGGCGATCCGCTTGTGGTCGTCGCCCGAGATGGTCTGGTCGCGGAAGACCAGCACATGATGGGCGAGGAACGCGCGCTTGAGCTCGTCGACCTGTCCCTCCGTCAACTCCTTGGACAGGTCCAGACCCGAGATCTCCGCGCCCGTCAGCGGCGTCAGCGGATCGACGCCGATGGAGTCGTAGACCTCCGGCGGCCTGGTGGTGATGCGCTCGACGGCATCCAGTGCGTACTGCTCCATTCCATCCTCCTGAGGATCGGGGGGTGAGTGACATCGGCCGAAGACGATGACGATGTCGGTGGTGATGTCGCGGTGCCGTGCGTGCTCAGAGTCCCCGTTCCAGCAGCTCCACCAGGATCAGCCGGCCGAACGCCAGATTGCCGTGGATCACGTCGTTGGTCTCGCACAGTTCGGGGCGCTGGAAGCCGTCCTCGCCGGTCACGCGCGACCGCAGGTCCACGATCTCCACGCCGAGTTCGGCCAGCGCGCCGCGCACGACGTCCTGCGCCGCCCTGAAGACCACCGGGTCGGAGAAGCTCGGCACCCGCTGCGGGCCCATCGCCGCCAGCACCCGCAGGCCCATGGCGTGCGCGTGCGCGTAGAAGGCAAGCGCGTCGCGGACCGTGGCGCGGACGATGGCGTCGAACAGCGGGCCGGTCAGGAAGCCGGGTGGGAAACCGCCGTCGCGGGTGCGGTAGATGTGCCAGTTCTGGGTGGTGGCGATGAAGTGGGCGCTGAAGCCGAACGTCGCCACCAGCGGGACCGTCAGCCGGTCGAGTCCGGCCGCGTCCAGTTCGGTCAGGAAGCCGCGGTAGTAGGCGTCCGCCTGCGGCTTGCGGAATACGACGTCGCCCTCGCGCACGTCGAAGAAGTCGGCGTTGAAGTCGCGCCCGGCCCCGATCGGGCCGCCGCTGAACGGAATGCCGGCCTCCTTCGCCGCCCGGCCGATCGGCCCCGCGTGCGAGTCGCCCAGGAGCAGGAACCTAGCGGGGGTTGTAGTAGTCGAGTACGGCGTCGTCACACCAGAAGTCCTCTCCGGTGGCAGGTGCGGCAGGTGCGGCAGGTGCGGCAGGTGCGTCGGGCTCGGCGGGCCGGGCCGGTTCGGGGGCGGCGGGGCTCTGTGCCAGTCCGTCGAAGAAGTGGCGCATGACGAAGGCGACGCCCTCCGGCGCGACCGTGCGCAGGTTCGGCTCGAACCACGTCCCCTTGAACGGGAAGCCCGTGACCAGCTCGTACGCGGGGAAGTAGTCGACGTGGCCGAGTTCCAGAGCCAGTTGGCCGGCCACCGCCCGCAGCACGGACTTGGAGTACGTGGTGGCCGTCAGAGCATGGCCGCCGGTGGCGGTCGCCGTCAGCGGCACCGGCGACACGGTCAGCAGGACGCGCAGCCGGGGATTGGCGGCGCGGGCCAGCCCGATGGCCGCCGACAGGTCGTCGTACACCTCGGGATAGGTGAAGTTGTGGAACGCGTACCGCTCGGCGTCGTACGTGCCGCGCACCGTGCCGGGGCAGACCGGGTGGACCGTGCCCGTCGCCCGGTCCCGCCACGCTTCGGTCAGACCGAGGGTGAAGATGAGCACGCCCGCCCCCGCCACGGCCTCGCGGATGGCCCCGAGTGTCGACCGGCGCGCGGCCCGTACCTCCTCGGCCGAGGCGTGGCCCGAGGGTTCGACGGCCGGGCGGAACGGGTCGAAGAAGCGGCCGTCCTCGCTCCAGACCTCGTCGGGCGGCGCGGTCTCGCCGTGCGCCCAGGACAGCCACTGCCGCAGCATGGCGGCGGTGTAGATGTTCCCGGTGCGGAAGGAGAACACGCCGTAGTGGCGGGCCGTCCGCTCGGCCTCGGTCAGCCCCGGCGGGGCCGGTTCGGCGTCGCGCCAGTTCATGCCGCGCTCGCGCAGCGCGCGGCCGATGTGACGGGCGAAGCACGAACCGGCGGTGAGGACCGGCTCGTCCTGCCCGATGCCGAACTTGGGGGACCACAGCCCGCCGATGTCCGTCATGTCCGGCTCGGCCACGGCGGAGCGCCAGAACGAGCGCGGCGGCAGCGATTGGTAGGGGTTGCCCGTCGCGGGGGCCGGGCTCGGCCCGGTGCCGGTGGTGTCCAAGTCCAACTCTTCCTGTCGTGGGCTCGTGGGCTCGTGGGCGGCGCCGGTCCGTGGCCGGGCCGGTCCTGCGGTGGGCGGCACCGGCTCGTGGCCGGTGTCAGCGCGGCGCGGGGTCGGGCAGCGACGCGGCGTTGATGGCGTCGGCCACCACCCGCACCCCCGGCGGCCGGACGATGCCGTAGTGGGTGGTGTCGAGGACGTACGAGCCCGCGGGCTCCGGCAGCAGCGCCCGCCACTGCCGCTGCTGCTCCCGCGCGGAACCCAGTGCGGGCAGGCCCGCCACCGGCCGGCCGGCGAGCCAGAGTCGGCTGGGCGTGCCGGACAGCGGCGGCGGCTCGTGCCCCGCCATGCCCGCCAGGTTGGCGCGGCAGCAGCGCGCCAGCCGTTCCGCGTACGCCGCCGCCTCCTGGCTCGCGGGCGCGCCCGCGCCGCCCTGGCCCAGCTCGTGGGCGAAGACCGCTTCGAGCTGCGTCTCGTCGTAGGCGGCGAAGTGCGGCCCGGCGTCCGGCGGTGGCGGGTCCACCAGGTAGAGCCCGGCCGCCGGGCGGCCGGCGGCCTCCGCCTCGGCCGCCATCGACTGCGCCACCCACGCCCCGAAGGACCAGCCGGCCAGTTGCCGGCGCCACTCGCTGTGCGGGAAGCGGGCTTCGAGCGCGGCGTGGTAGCGGCGCGCCCGTTCGGCCAGCGACCAGGCGGGCGGGTGGGGGCGGAGCAGTCCGGGGTCGGCGATCAGACAGACGGTGAGCCGCGGATCGAGGGCCGAGACCAGTGCCCGGTACGCCTGGATGTCCCCGCCGACCGGGTGGACCAGGCACAGCACGTCGCGCCCCTCGCCCGGCTGCCAGACCTCCAGCGTCACGGGGGCCTCGGTGGACGCCGCCACGGCTGCCGTCGTGGACATTTCGGCGGACGGCCCGGCGGGCGCCGCCTCGTCCAGCCGCGCCAGCACCTCGGCCAGGCTCACCTGGTGGCTCAGCTGGGACAGCTCCAGGTCGACGCCGAAGTGGTCCTTCACCTCGCCGATCAGGTCGAGGAGCGTCAGCGAATCGGCGCCGTGGTCGTAGAGCGAGGCGGCCGGGTCGAGTCCGTCCAGGCCCAGCCAGTCGCACAGCCAGGTGGACAGCCGCTCGGCCGCCGAAGCCGCCGTCGTAGCGGGGGCGGGGACTTCGTCCGGACCCGGTACGGACGAAGGCACGCCGGCCTTGGACGGGCCCCCCTTCGGAGCATCGGTCTTCGGAGCATCGGTCTTCGGGGCGCCGGCGTCCGGCGCGTAGAAGCCGCGCGCCCGCTCGATGTCGGTCGTGGAGACCAGCAGTTGCGGCAGTTGCAGCTGGAGCGCCTGCGCGAACAGCCGCTGCCCTTCCTTCACCGCCAGGCCGACGGTCAGGTGGGCCTGGTGGCGGGGGTCCGACCGCAGCGCGTGCCGGGCCATGCCGACCTCGCTCCAGATGTCCCAGTCCACGCCGATCCGCACGGTGGTCTCCGCCTCCCCGGCCCGGTGCCGGGCGAAGCCGTCCAGAAGACCGGCCGCGGCGGCGTAGTCGAGCTGGCCGACGCCGCCGAACAGCGCGGCCATCGACGAGCAGTACGCCGCGAACACCGGCCGGTGACGTTCGATCAGCCGCTCCACCAGCAGGGCGCCGCGCAGCTTGGCGGCCATGGCCCGGCGCATCGCGGGGGCATCGCGCCGGGCGATCAGACCGCCGGCCCCCGCCCCCGCGGCATGTACGACACCGTCGATCCGGCCGGCGTACGCGAGGCCGTCCAGTCGGCCCATGATCTCCTCGGGCGTCGCCTCGGCCAGATCGGCCTCGATCAGCTCGACGCGGTCCGCCCACGGCGCCAGGTCGGCCGGCAGTTCCGGCCGCCGGGACAGCAGCAGCGCGCGGCAGTCGGGCCGCTCCTCCAGCAGCCAGGCCGCGATGCTGGCGCCGATGCCGCCGGTACCGCCGAGGATCAGATACGTGCCGCCTCGCGCGGGCAGCGCGAAGGGCGCCGCCGGGGCGGGTCCGGGCACCGGCAGCAGCGCCTGTCGCCACCAGTAGCCCTGGCGCAGGGCCAGCCGGCGCGGCAGCGCCGTGGCGGCGTCGGCGCCGGCGAGGAGGGCGGGGAGCAGCGGCGCCCAGTCGGCCGGGTCGGCGCTGGGCAGGTCCAGCCAGTGGCCGTCGACCGCGCACTCCTGCGGCGCGACCTCGCAGACGCCCGCCAGCAGGCTCGACTCCGGGCGCCGCACGGCCCCTTCGACCGGCTGGGCCTGGTGCGAGAGCCACCAGGGGCGCAGCCGGGCGGGCCACGACAGGCCGCCGACCGCCTGGAGCAGGGCGGCCGGGGTGTCCACGCAGGCCCACTGGGCCCGCGCGAGCGCGTCCTCGCCCACCGGGCCGTCGACGGACAGCGGCAGCGCGTGCAGCCAGTCGACGCCGGCCGCGCCCGCCTCGGACAGCTCGTCCAGGAGCTGCCGCAGCGAGGCCGGGTCGGCCGGGTCGACTTCGTACACGTCGTCGCCGAGCCGGGCGAATGAGCCCGCCGCGCTGACCCGCACCACCCGTTCGTAGGCCGCCGCGAAGGGGCGCAGCGCCTCGGGCGGGAGCGGCGCGGCCGTCATCGCGACCAGCAGGCCGGGCGCGGCGGACGCGCCGCCGGCGGTGGCGCGGCTCAGCCGCACCCAGTGCGGCTGGTGCAGCCAGTCGGCCTCGGGCAGCCGAGGCGGCATCTCCCAGCCGCCCGCTCCGGGCGCTTCCGCCGCCGTGGCGGTCTTCGGGGCGGCGCGTTCGAAGTCGTAGTCGGCCAGCGCGAAGGCGGGCGGCGGGAAGTCCCAGGGCGCCGACGCCGGTCCGGCGGGCCACTGGAGCTCCGCTCCGGCCAGCCAGGCGGCGGCAGCCTCCTCGGGCGTCAGGTCCTCGGCGCGGAGGGGCCCCTCGTCCGGCAGCCTCTCGCCCTGCGTCGCTCGGTCTCGCGTCGCCTGCGAAGCCGCTGACGGGCCCGATGCCGCTGAAGGCCTCGAAGCTCCCGAAGGAGTCACCTCGCCGGAGCCGACCTCGCGCAGCCAGGCCGCCGCGTCCGCCGCGTCGGCCAGCACCGTCGCCGCCCGCAGGCGCCGCTGTACGCGGCCGGCCTGGAGGTGGCGCAGCACCTGCCCGTACGCCTCGGGGCGGGCCGTCAGATAGTCGGCGACGCGCAGGGCGTCGGCGCGCAGCCCGGCCGTGCTGCTGCTGGAGAGCATCAGGCACGGCCCGGCGGCGGGCGGCGGGGCGGACTCGGCGGCCTCCAGCACCAGATGGGCGTTGGTGCCGCCGATGCCGAAGCTGCTCACCGCCGCTACTCGGGGCCGCCCGGCGGGCCAGGGCTCCGATCGGGTGGGGATGCGGAACGGCGCGAGGTCGGCGGCGAGCCGCGGGTTGGGGCGGTGGAAGTCGACGTTGGGCGGGATCACCCCGTGGCGGACGGCGAGGGCGGCCCGTACGAGCCCGATCACGCCCGAGGCGGCGCCCAGGTGGCCGATCTGGCTCTTCACCGACGCCAGCGCGCAGCTCTCCGGCCCGGTCGGGCCGAATGCCTGGCGCAACGCGCCGACCTCGACCGGGTCGCCGAGCTGGGTGCCGGTGCCGTGCGCCTCCACGTAGCCGACGTCTGCGCCGCCGCGGCCGCTGCGGCGCAGCGCGGTGCGGATCGCCTCACGCTGCCCGGCGAGCGAGGGCGCGCTGTAACTGAGCTTGCCCGAGCCGTCGTTGTTGAGGGCCGAACCCTTGATCACCGCGTAGACCGTGTCGCCGTCCCGCCGCGCGAGCCGCAGCGGCTTGAGGACCACCACGCCGACGCCGCTGCCCCCGATGGTGCCGCTGGCGTCGTCGCTGAACGGTCGGCAGTGCCCGTCCTTGGAGAAGATGTGCTGCGGCCGGTAGCGGTAGCCGCCGCCGAGCAGGGTGTCGATCAGCACCCCGCCCGCCAGCATCACCTCGGCGTCGCCCTGCCGCAGCAGCCCGGCGGCCACATGGACCGCCGCCAGCGAACTGGCGCAGGACGCCTGCACGGTGAGGGCGGGGCCCGTCAGATCGAGGTGGTAGGCGACCTTGGTGGCGAGGAAGTCCTTCTCGTGGTGGAGGGCGAGCTGAAAGCCGTCGGGCAGCCGGTTCGGGTCGGCGTCGCGGAGCATGGACTGGTAGTAGGTGTTCTCGCCGCAGCCGGCGACGATGCCGATGCGCTGGCGCTTGGCCGTTGAGGGGGTGTCAGCCGCGCCGGTGGTGCCGGCCGTCCCGGCGGTGCCGGCCGTCCTGGCCGGACCGACAGCGCTGGCCGTGCCAGCGCTCCCGGCGGCCCCGGCGGTCCCGGCCATCCCGGCGGAGTTGGCGGGTTCACCGGCCTCGGCGACCCAGGACGTCCCTGTGATGCCCGCGTGGGCCAGTGCCTGGACGGAGGCCATTAGCAGATGGCGCTGCTGAGGGTCCATCAGCCGCGCCTCCTGCCGGCTGAGGCCGAAGTGCTCCGGGTCGAAGGAGAGGAGACCGCTCATCCAACTGCGGGCGCCGACCAGGCCGTCGGCGGCGTCGAAGTGCTCGATGCCCCGGCCGCCGCTCTCCACCATCTCCCAGAAGGAGGCCAGGTCGTCGGCGCCGGGTAGCCGTACCGCCATGCCGACGACGGCCACCGGCTCGTCAGCCGCTCCAGCCGTCTCGGGGGCGGTCGCCTCGGCCGTGGCAGCGGCAGTGGCCGTGGCCGCCCGGTCGTCGAGGAAGCGGGCCAGCCGGCCGATGGTGACGTGCTCGAACAGGTCGGGGATGGTGAAGCCGAGCTCCGGCTCCGCCGTGCAGCGCAGATGGAAACGCATCAGGTCGAGGCTGGTGGCACCGGCGTCGAAGAAGCGTTCCTCCAGGCCGATGGGCCTGCCGACGACCTCCTCGAACAGCTCGGTCAGCCGGTTCTCGCGCGCGGAGCGGACCGGCGCGGCGGCGGCGCGCGGGCGCAGTTCCTCGCCGGGCGCGGTGAGCGCCTGCCGCCGGTCCAGCTTGCCGCTGGGGGTGAGCGGCAGCGCGTCGAGGAGACGGAAGCGGTCGATACGCGCGTACGGCGGCAGCAGCGGCGCGAGATGGGCCGTCAGGGCCTCCCGCGTGGGCCGTGGCGCACCGGTGCGGCACTGCAGGCAGGCCGTCAGCCGCTCGCCGTCCCGTACCACCACCGCGTTCACGATGTCCGGGTGGCGCAGCAGGGCCGCTTCGATCTGGCCCAACTCCAGCCGGTAGCCGCTCAGTTTGATCTGCTGGTCGTCGCGGCCCAGATAGTGGAGCAGGCCGTCGCGGTCGAACCGCGCCCGGTCGCCGCTGCGGTAGAACGTGCCCAGGCCGGGCACCTTCACGAAGCGCTCCTCGTTGAGCGCCGGATCGCCCAGGTAGCAGGGCGTGACCATCGTGCCGCCGATCAGCAGCCGGCCGGGGCAGCCGGGCGGCACGGGCTCGCCGGCCTCGTCGACGACGCGCAGCCAGGCGCCCGCGACGGGTCTGCCGACGGACGGCCGGGCCGGCCAGCGCGCCGGATCGCCGTCCAGGCGGAGCGCGCTGACCACGTGCGTCTCGGACGGCCCGTAGTGGTTGAACAGGCGCGCGCCGGGCATGCCCGCGAACCAGCGCCGGATCGCGTCGGTGCACAGCAACTGCTCGCCCGCCGTGACCACCTCCCGCAGCCGGGAGGGAAAGCGGCCCAGCCGCACGCCGTGCTCGGCCAGCAGCTGCAAGGCCACATACGGCATGAAGACGCGCTCCACGCCTGCCTCTTCGAGCTGCTCCAGGAGCGCCGGCGCGTCCTGCCGCCAGCTCGGCCGTACGAGCGTGAGGCGACCGCCCCCGCACAGCGTGCCGAAGACCTCCTGGAAGGAGACGTCGAAGGACAGCATGGAGAACTGCTGCGTGACGGCGCCGCCCGGCAGCCCGCCCGCCTCGGTCTGCCAGTGCAGCAGATCGCACAGCGTACGGTCCGGCACCTGCACGCCCTTGGGCGTACCGGTGGAGCCGGAGGTGAACAGGGTGTAGAGCGGCCGGCGACCGTCGTGCGGCGGCGGTTGCGGCGCGGCGGCCGACGACAGGACCACCGGGTGGCGGGGCAGGCCGGCCGGGGCGATCGCGTCGACGGCGGCCTCGCCGCCCGGCGCCACCAGGACGCACAGCGGTTCCACCTGGTCCAGGATCTGCCGCAGCAGCGCCGGGGGATAGGACGGGTCCAGCGGCACGATGGTGAGGTTGAGCCGGGCCAGCGCCAGCAGCGCCACCACGTGCTCGACCGACGGCTCGAAGTGCAGCGCGACGCGGCGGGGCAGGCCGTCGTCCGCGGGCAGCGGGAAGCGGGTGCGCAGTTCGGCGGCCAGCGCGGCGGCGTACGCGTCGAGTTCGGCGTAGCTCAGGGTGCGGTCGCCGCTCGTGAGCGCCGGGGCGTCGGGCGTCCGGCGCACCTGGCGGGCGAAACCGTCGGCCACCGTGGCGAAGTCCGGCGACAGCGCGGGGGCGCGGCCGGGGTCCGGCAGACCGCGCCGGTACGGGGCCACCAGCTCGGCCAGCGTGTCCGTACCGCCCTCGGCCAGGCTGTCCAGGGCGCGCCGGAACAGCCCGTCCAGGGCGCGTACCTCGGCGGCGTCGAACTGGCCGTCGGCGTACTCCCACAGGCAGTCGAAGCCGGTGCCGCGCTCGACCACGGACAGCGTCAGCGGGCACTTCGCGTCGGCCGCCACGGGCCACAGCGGGCGGGAGCGGCTGCCGGGCAGCGCCAGCGTGTCGAAGTCCGTGTTCTCCAGGACGAACATGAAGTCGAAGGGCGGGCCGTCGGTGCGCGGGCCCTGGTCGGCCAGCACATCGGCCAGCGCCACGTCCTGCCGGTCCAGTACCCGCCGCGCGTCGGCGCCGTGCCGCCGGAGCTGGGCACGCAGGCCTTCGGCGGGGTCCAGGTCCAGCGGCAGCAGCACGGTGTTGGCGAACATGCCGACGCCGGACTCGAAGTCCTGCACCGGACGGTTGGCCACCGGCCCGGCGATCCGCGGCCGGCCGCGGCCGGTCACTCCGTACAGGCTCCAGGCGAACACGCCCAGCAGCACCTGGAACCGGGTGAGCCCCAGCTCCGCGCCCAGCGCGTCGAGCGCGCGGCGCCGGTCCTCGCCGAGCGTGGTGTACAGCAGCCGGCCGGTGCCGCGGGCCGGGACGGGGCTGGGGTCCAGCGGCGGCGCGGCCTCGTCCGGGTCGCCGTCGCCGTAGTGCTCCGCCAGCGCGGCGCGCTGGGCCCCGTAGGCGGGTTGGGCGAACCAGTCGGCCTGCCAGGCGGCGTAGTCGAGCGGCGTCGGCGCGGGACGGTCCTCGCTGCTCTCGCTGCTCTTGCTTCTGTCGTCGCTCTCGCCGCCGTGCTCCGTGCCGCTCAGCGCCGCCGCGTAGTCCGCCGAGAGCTCGCGGAAGATGACGTTGAGCGACCAGCCGTCGACGGCGATGTGATGCAGACGCAAGAGCAGCACACCGCCGCTGCCCTCGGCGGGCAGCCAGCACGCCTGGAACATCCGCGGCCGCCCCAGGTCGAAGGGCTCCCCGAAGAACCGGTCGGCGACGGCCCGCCACTCGGCTTCGCCGCTCGCCGGCTCCGGGCTGCTTGCTCCTGGGCCACCTGGTTCCGGGCTGTCTGGCTCAGCGCCGCGCGGTGCGGAGTTGCCCGCCTCTACGCTGTTCGCTGCCGCGACACCTGCTTCCGCGCCACCCGGTTCCGTACCGACTGGGGACGCACCGCCCGGTGACGTACCGCTTCGCGGCGTGCTCCCCGGTGACGTACCGCCCGGCTCCACGCCGCCCGCCTCCGCGTCAAGCGGCATCGGCACCGGCACAGGCACCGGCACAGGCACCGGAGTCCACGGGTCGTACGGCTCCGCGACCACCTGTCGCAGCCCCTCCGGCGCGGCTTCGAAGGCGGTCCGCAGCGCCGCGTGGCGTGCCACCAGCCGCCGGAGCGAGTGCCGCAGCGCGTCGGTGTCGACCGTGCCCTCCAGCCGGAAGGCGAGTCCCACGTTGTACGCGCGGGAGTGCGGGTCGCGCTGCTGGAGGAGCCACAGCCGCTGCTGTTCGGACGTGGCGGGGGCGGAGCGCGCGCCAGAGGGGGGTGCGGGCACCGGGTACGGGGGTTCGTTCTCGTCCCGGTCCGCCGCGATGGCGGCGGCCAGCTCCTCGAAGGTCGCGCGCAGGACGAGGGCTTGGGGCACTTCGCGGCCCCAGCGCCGCCGGACCTCGAAGCGCAGCCGCAGGGCCTTGAGGGAGTCGCCGCCGTTGGCTATCCAGCGGTCGCCGAGCCGCAGTTCCGAGGCGCCCAGCACCTGGCCCGCGAGGTCGAGCACCTCGCGCTGGTGGCCGGTGGCCGCCGTGTCGTCGCTCTCGGCGCGCCGCCAGGGCGTATCGGCGCGGCGGAGCAGCGCCGCCTCGTCGACCTTGCCGTTGGCGTTGCGGGGCAGCTCGTCGACGCGGTGAACGCGGTGCGGGCGCATGTACGCGGGCAGGGCGGCCGCCAGGTGCCGGTCGAAGTCGTCGAAGGACAGGTCGGCGCCGAGTACCAGGTAGGCCAGCAGTTCGTTCGCGGCGTCGGCCGCGTCGCGGCGGGTGCAGACGTGGGCCTGCCGCACGGCGGCGTGGGCGGTGATGCGCGCCTCGATTTCGCCCGGTTCGATGCGGAAGCCGCGCACCTTGACCTGGCGGTCCAGGCGCCCCACGTACGTGATGAGTCCGGTGGCGTCCTGGCGTACGAGGTCACCGGTGCGGTAGTAGCGGGCGCGGCCGCCGTCGAGCCAGGGCAGCCGGACGAACCGGCGCGCGGTCTCGTCGGGCAGATTGCGGTAGCCGTTCGCCAGCGCCTCGCCGGTGATGAGGAGTTCGGCCGCCTCGCCGGTCTCGGCGAGCCGGGCGCCGTCGACCACGGGCACCGCCTCGGTGCCCGGCAGTACGCGCCCGATCGGCACCACCTCGCCGTCGAAGTCGCGGGGGATCGGGTGGCAGACGGCGAAGGTGGAGGTCTCGGTGGGGCCGTATCCGTTGACGAGCTGGGTGCGGCAGGCGGGGTTGTCGCGGTACCAGCGGCGGATGAGGCGGGCGTTGAGCTGCTCGCCGCCCACCAGCACCTGGCCGACGCCGGAGAAGCAGTGCGGCGCCTTGTCGACCACCGCGTTGAACAGCGCGGCGGTCATGAACAGCGCGTCGATCCGCTCGCGTTCCAGCGCGGCCGCCAGCAGGTCGGGGTCCTGCACCGTCGCGTCGTCGAGGATCACGCAGCTGCCGCCGGTCAGGAGGGGCACCCACACCTCGAAACTCAGCGCGTCGAAGGCGGGGTTGGACAGGCCGGCGAAGCGCGGCGCCTCGGGCAGCCGGAGGTAGCCCGGCCGTGCCAGCCGCAGGATTCCGGCGTCGCGCACCTCGACGCCCTTGGGTAGACCGGTGGTGCCCGAGGTGTAGAAGAGGAACGAGAACGCTGCGTCAGAGCACGGAAGCTCGGGCGCGGCACCGGCGGCACGGAGGCCACCGGCATCCGAGCCGCCGTCGAGCAGCTCGGCCACCTCCAGCGCGGCGATGTCCTCGGGCAGCCCGGCCGGCGCCTCCGCCCCGTGGATCACCGCGACGCTCGCCGAGTCGGCCAGGATGTGGCGGCGGCGCGCGGGCGGGCTCTGCGCGTCGAGCGGTACGACCGCCGCGCCCAGCCGCAGGATGCCGAGCATGGCGCAGATCAGCTGCCAGGAGCGCGGCAGGCAGACCGCCACGGCCTGGCCGGGGCCGACGCCGCGGTGGCGCAGGGCGCGGGCGACGGCGGCGCTCGCGGCGTCGAGCCCGGCGTAGTCGAGCAGTGTCGCGCCGTCGGCGACCGCGACGGCTGCCGGGGTGCGACGGGCCTGGGCGAGCACGTTCCGGGCGAGGCCGGCCGCCGGGCGGCCGGCCTCGGGTTTCGATGAGGGTGCCATCAGTTCTCCTGCGCCGGGACCGGACCGGAACTCCGCTCCGCGGGCGGCTGCGGACGTGATGCGGTGCGCGCCGGGCTGGATGCGGTGCGCGACGGGCCGGATGCGGTGCGCGGCAGGCCGGATGAGGTGCGCGGCAGGCTGGTTTCCGCGATACGGGCCGCTTCGGCTTCGATCACCGCGGCGACCTGCGGGATGCCGTCGTCCTCCAGGAGTTCCCAGTGGTCGCAGGTCATCGGCTCCACCAGGTAGTCGCCCTCGGCGCGGCGGCGCCAGAAGCCGCGTACGTCGCGCAGGAAGTCCTCGTCGGCGCCCTCGACGGCCTGCATCAGGAACAGCCGGGCCGATGTCGACGGCGGGTCGTAGTCGCGCGCGGATTCCCGGTTGTGGCAGTAGATGCGGTAGTACTGCTCGATCTGCTCGTCGTCGATGCCCGGGTACATGCCGTTGAACTTGACCAGTTTGTCGCGGAACTCGGCCATGCTGACGGGCTCGATGCCGGGGCGGTTGTCCGGGTCGTCGCTGCCCTGGGCGTCGAGCAGGACGACGCTCATGTCGGTGCGCCCGGCCTGCGCGAGCCGCCGTCCCATCTCGTGGGCGATGAGTCCGCCGAAGGAGAGCCCGGTGATGATCAGCGGCCCGTCCGGCAGCGGTTCGATGAGCCGCAGGTAGGACTCGGCCATGGCGTCGACCGTGGGCAGGAAGGTCTCGCCGGGGTTCACGCCGGGCGACTGGATGCCGTAGACGCCGCAGTCCGGTCCGAGCGCCTTGGCGAGGGACAGGTAGCAGAAGGCGGTGCCGCCCGCCGGGTGGACGCAGACCACTTGGGCCCCGCTGCCCGCGCGGAACTCGATCAGGTTGCTCGGCGGCCGTCCGTCGGCGCCCTGCCGCAGCCGTCCGCCCAGTTCCTCGATGGTGGGGTGCAGCATGATGTCCCGCAGTGGCAGCTTCTCGCCGAACTCCTCCTCGACGGCGTGGGCCATCTTGATCGCGGAGATCGAGCTGCCGCCGATGTCGAAGAAGCTGTCCCGGATGCCGATCCGGGAGCGCAGCAGCAGCCGCTGCCAGATCTGATAGAGCTTCAACTCGATGTGGTCGCGCGGGCTGGACGTGTTGACCACGACGGGTCCGCCGTCGCCGGCCCGCTCCAGCAGCGCCGCGCGGTCGAGCTTGCCGTTGACGGTCAGCGGCAGGCTCGGCAGCTCCAGGAAGAGCGCCGGGATCATGTAGCCCGGCAGCCGCCGGGACAGCGCCTCCCGCCACTCGGCCGCCGACCACGGCTCCTCGTCGCCCCGGCCGACGCAGGCCACCAGCCGCTGTTCGCCGGTGGGCCCGTGGTCCGCCAGCACCGCCGCCTCGCGCACGCCGGGCTGCTCCAGCAGCACCGCCTCGATCTCGCCGGGCTCGATGCGGAAGCCGCGCAGCTTGACCTGGCGGTCGCCGCGGCCGAGGAACTCGATGTCGCCGTCCGGCAGCCGGCGCGCCAGGTCGCCGCTGCGGTACATCCGCTCGCCGGGTGCGAACGGATCGGCCACGAACCGCTCGGCGGTCAGGTCCGGCCGGCCGAGGTAGCCCCGGGTCAGCCCCGCGCCGCCGACGTAGATCTCGCCCGCCACGCCGACCGGCACCGGCTCCAGCCGCTCGTCGAGCAGGTAGACGCGCGTGTTGGCCAGCGGCCGGCCGATGGGGCACTGCCGCGCTGCGGGCGTCGGATCGACGTAGGCGGTGCAGTAGACCGTGGTCTCCGTCGGCCCGTAGCCGTAGAGCACGCGCAGTTCGGGCATCAGCCGCGTCATGCGGTACAGCGCCCCTTCGGGCAGCGATTCCACGCCCGTCAGCAGCTGACGCACCATCAGCCCCGCCAGCCGCTCCTCGGGCGCCTCGTCGATCCACTTGATGAACGCCGGCGGCAGGAACGTCTGCACGATGCGGTGGGAGCGCAGCCACTCCATCAGCGCGCTCGGATCGCCGCGCAGCTCCTCCGGCACCAGGTGCAGGGTGCCGCCGGTGGTGAGCGGCAGCAGGGTCTCCTGCACCGAGGAGTCGAAGCCGATGCTCGACCAGAGCGCGGCGCCCTCGCCGGGCTCGGCGCCGAACTGCCCCAGTCCGTGGTCCAGCAGGTTGAGCACATTGCCGTGGGTCGCCGCCACGCCCTTGGGCCGGCCCGTCGAGCCCGACGTGTAGATCACATAGGCCAGGCCGGCCGGGTCGTTCGCGATGCCGACCGGGTCCTCGCTCCCGCCCCCGGCCTCGACCGCCGTCAGCTTCGACCACCCCGCGGGCGGTTCGGCGGCGTCGCTCAGCACCAGCGCGGCGTCCGCCGTCATCTCCGTCAGCCGCTCCAGCGGCAGGACGGGGTCCATCGGCACATAGGCGGCGCCGGCCTTGAGGACGCCCAGGATGCCGACCACCAGGTCCGCCGAGCGCCCCGCGTGCAGGCCGACCCGCTGTCCGGGGCGCACCCCGCGGGCGATCAGCCCGTGCGCCAGCCGGTTGGCGCGCCGCTCCAGCGTGCCGTAGTCGAGCCGTTCGCCGGCGCTCACCAGCGCCGCCCGTCCGGGGTTCGCCCGCGCCTGGGCCTCGAAGCGCTCGACGACGCCGCCCGGCGCACCGGCGCGGACGCCGCCGTTCCAGTCCACCAGCGCCTGCCGCCGCTCCCGCTCGTCGAGCAGCGACACGGCCCGCGCCGCGCGCGCGGGGTTCTCCGCCATCTGCGTGAGCACCCGCCGCAGGTGACGGCCGTAGCGCTCCGCGGTCGCGGCGTCGAAGAGGGCGCCCGCGTAGTCCAGGCTGCCGACGATCCGGCCGTCCTCCTCCGACAGCGTCAGCGTCAGGTCGAACTTGGCCACCGCGTACGGCGACTGGAGCGGCGACGTCTCGATGCCCGGCAGGGCCAGCTCGCCGCCCTCGTCGTTCTGCCAGGCGAACATCGTCTGGAACAGCGGCGTATGGGCCTGGCTGCGCGGCGGGTTGACCAGCTCCACGACCCGCTCGAACGGCAGGTCCTGGTGGTCCATGGCGGCCAGGGCAGTGGTCCGCACCCGCTTGAGCAGGTCGGCCACGGCCGGCCCGCCGGAGAGGTCGATCCGCAGCGCGAGGGTGTTGACGAAGAAGCCGATCAGGCCTTCCAGCTCGCTGCGGCGGCGGTTGGCGACGGGCGTGCCGATCACCACGTCGTCCTGGCCCGACAGCCGGGAGAGGGTCAGCGCCCAGCCGGCCAGCACGGTCATGTACAAGGTGCTGCCGTTGCGGCGGCCCAGCGTCTTGAGCGCGCCGGTCAGCTCCGCGCCGAAGTCGAGCCGCACCGATCCGCCGCGGTAGTCCTGCTCGGCCGGGCGCGGCCGGTCCGCCGGCACCTCCAGCAGTGCCGGGGCCGCCGCCAGCGCGGCCTTCCAGTAGTCGCTCTCCTTGGTCGGCCCGTCCTCGGACAACCACCGCCGCTGCCAGGCGGCGTAGTCCGCGTACTGCACCGGCAGCGGCGGCAGCGGGCTCTCCTCGCCCCGCTGGAACGCGGCGTACAGCTCCCCGAGCTCCCGCGTGAGGACCGTCATCGACCAGCCGTCCGACGCGATGTGATGCAACGTCACCATCAGTACGTGATGGCCGTCGCCCAGCATGACCAGCCGCCCGCGCGCGGGCGGGCCCGCGGCCAGGTCGAACGGCTCGGCCGCCTCCTCGCGCGCCAGCTCCTCCAGGCGCTCCTCGGCGTCGGCCCCGGCGAGACCCGACAGGTCGTGCGCACGCAGGGCGAAACCCGCCTCGGGCGGGCCGACCACCTGAAAGGGCGTCCCCGCCGTGGCGGCGAACCGGGTGCGCAGCACCTCGTGCCGGGCGGTCAGCGCGTCGAGGGCGCGGGTCAGCGCCGCCCGGTCCAGCGGCCCGCGGAGCCGGAGCGCCAGCGGCATGTGGTACGCCTCGCTCGCCCCCGGCAACTGCGCCAGAAACCACAGCCGCTGCTGGGAGAAGGACAACTCCATTGGCGCTGCACGGTTCTTCAGCGGTTCGATGGCGGTCTGCTTCCGCGTCGCCGAGGGGCGATCGGAGGCAGAATTACGGAACGTCTGATTCGCCGACAAAACCAGCCCTTTCCCTGTGGGGGAGGCTCAATCACTTCGGATCATTGTGGATCGCTGGATGACTTCGGTTCGCTTCGGTTCGCTGGACCAGTGGGCATCATGAGGTATTGACGCGGGTGATCGCATGTCCCCGTCGCTTCACCGCGAACGGCCGAACCCCCGCCGCGGCCGACAAGGACGGCCGAACCCCCGTCGCGGCCACCGTGTTCGGCCGAATCCGGAAAACGTCCGTACGGCGGCGAGCGGGAGAACGCCGGGTCCGCGACATCGGCTCCCGCGCCGCGCGGCCCGGCATACCGGCACGTACGGCCCCCCGGCGCGTACGGGCAGGGGCGAGGCGAACTCCGCGCGGACGCACACGAGTTGGCCGGGATTTCTCGGGGGTGTTGTTTCTCTCACGGCGGGCTTCTGTTTCCCTCACGGTTTCCATCGCGGCGGCGATATTCCGGAATCGGGGCTCGGCTCGCGATGCTTCCCTTAACGCATGACTGCCTCCGGGGCCCCCGTGGTCGCTTTCGGCCGCGGGCCGAGGCCGGTCCGGCCGGCGCCGCAAGTGCCCATGACGCGCACCAACTTTCCGTGCTGCCGGACGGATATCGCTAGGAACACGGCGCCCGGTTCGAGTGCTGTGGTGGCCGCTTGGTCACCCAGGGATGATCGATCAGGTTCGCTGAGTGTGTCAATGGTCGATGTTCCGCTTCCGGTTCCGCCCCGGCTTCGGTTTCGGCTGCGGCCAAGTAATACGCGGCCGTAGCCCGGGAACACCGTCGCTAAACGTTGCGGATTCCGATCGCAATGAGGCAGATTGAGGGCGCCTCACAGACGCGGGGACCCACCCGGCCGCAGCACAAGAGCTCAACACCGACCACCACGATGGCCCCAGGACGTGTTCGATGACCGAAGCTCCAGCAAGTCCGCGAACCCCCGACCACACCAGCGACCCCGCGCGCCCCGCGTCGGCCGCGCAGAGCGGAATCTGGTTCAACGAGTCACTCGCGGACTGCGGGGCCGTGCACAACATCGCGTTCACCGTGCGCCTCGACGGCGACCTCGACATCGAAGCGCTGCGCCGCGCGTGCGCCGCCGTACAGCGCGCGCACTGGCAGCTCGGCCGCGCCGTCGAGGACCGGGCCGGAGTGCCCCACCTCGTACCGGCCCCGGTCCAGCCGGAACTGGTCGTCGAGCCGGAGCGCCCGGACGCCCTGCGCGCGTACCTGGCGGACCGTTACGACCTCGCCCGCGGCCCGCTGTTCCGGCCGGTGCTCCAGATCGTCGGCCCCCGCGCGCACCGCCTTCTCCTCCTCGTCCACCACATCGTCTTCGACGGCCTGGCGATGCAGACGTTCGTGAACGACCTCGCGGCGCGCTACGAGGCGGAGATCGCGGAGGCCGCGGACGGCGGCCCCGGACCGATGGCGCCGGTGCCGGAGGAGCCTGCGGGGGCCGAGGAGGAGCGGATCGCGGCCAAGCTGCCCGCCGCGCGGCGGTATTGGGCGCAGCACCCGCCCGGCGACGACGACGTCGTGCTCCCCGGCCTGGAGGGCCCTGCCCAAGGGGCGGGCGAAGGGGACTCGGTGGAGTTCGGCCTCCCCGAGGAACTGCACGCGCGGCTCGGGCCGCTCGCCGAGCGGATCGGCGTGAGCCGCTTCGAACTGCTCACCGCCGCCTTCCACGCCGTCCTCTTCCGCTACGGGAACAAGACGCCCGTCACCGCCCTCGACCTCGGCACCCGCACCCCCGAGCAGCGCCACCACATCGGCGTGCACGTCAACGAGCTGCCCTTCGCCTCGGCGCCCGAGGGCGGCACCCCCTTCGAGGACTTCGCCCGCGCCGTACGGAGCGGACTCCGCGAGCTCTACCAGGTGCGCGAGGTGCCGCTCGGGCGGGCCGGGGCCAGGGTGCGGCCGGGCGTCGCGCTCGCGCCCGTGACCATGTCCTACCGCCGGATGGGGCCGCCGCCGAGCTTCGCCGGCCTGGACGTGTCCGTGGAGTGGCAGATCTCCAACCGCACCGCCCGCAACGCGCTCCGCGCCGAGCTGACCGACACCGCCGACGGATTCGACGTGATGCTCCAGTACCCGCCGGACGCCATGACGCGCGAGGGCGCCGAGAGCGTCGCCCGGCACTGGCTGTCGGTGCTCGGCCACGTCACGGCCGCCCCCGGGACCCCGCTCGCCGAGCTGCCGCTGACCGGCCCGGACGAGCGCAAGCGGCTGCTGTCCGGCTGGCACGACACCACCAGGGCGTACCCGGCCCGTACGGTCCCGGAGCTGATCGCCGAGCACGCCGCCCGTACCCCCGACGCCGTCGCCGTCGTCCACGCGGACCGACGCCTGACCTACGCGGAGCTGGACGCCGACGCGGACCGGCTCGCGGCCCGGCTGCGCGGCAGGGGCATCGGCCACGGCTCCCTCGTGGCCGTACGGACGAGCCGCTCGGAGCGGCTGCTGGTGGCCCTGCTCGGGGTCCTCAAGGCCGGGGCCGCCTATGTCCCGCTCGACTCGGAGTACCCGGCCGAGCGGCTGAAGTACGTCATGGAGGACTCCCGAGCCGTCGTCGAACTGACCGACGCCGACCTCGCCCCGGACGCTTCTGCCGACGACGGTCCGGACGCCCCCGTTCCGGCGGAGCCCCCGGCCCCCGGGGACCTGGCCTACGTCATCTACACCTCCGGCTCGACCGGCCGCCCGAAGGGCGTCCAGATCGAGCACCGCTCCCTGACCAACCTGCTGCTCTCCGTCCAGGAGCTCCTCGGCGCCCGGCCCGCCGACACCTGGCTGGCGCTGACCTCGGTGTCCTTCGACATCTCCGGCCTGGAACTCTTCCTCCCCCTCATCACGGGCGCCACCGTGGTCGTCGCGAGCGAGAGCCAGACGCGCGACGGCGCGCAGCTGACCGCCCTGGCGGCCCGGCACGAGGTCACCCACGTACAGGCGACCCCCACCGGCTGGGCGATGCTCCTCGACGGCGGCTTCGACGCGCCCGGCGTCACCGCCCTCGTCGGCGGCGAGGCGCTGCCACTGGCCTTCGCGCGGCGGCTGCGCCCGAGGACCGCGCGGCTCGTCAACGTGTACGGGCCGACGGAGACCACCATCTGGTCGACGGCCCAGGAGATCGGCCCCGACCCGGACCGGGTCACGATCGGCCGCCCCCTGGCGAACACCCGGACCTACGTGCTCGACGAGCGCCTGTCGCCGGTCCCGGTCGGCGTGCCCGGCGACCTCTACATCGCCGGTGCCGGCCTCGCCCGCGGCTACGTCGGCAGGCCGGACCTGGACGCCGAGCGGTTCCCGCCCGATCCGTACGGGCGGCCGGGCAGCCGGATGTACCGGACCGGCGACCGGGTACGGCACCGCCCCGACGGGCAGCTGGAATTCCGCGGCCGCTCCGACGACCAGATCAAGCTCAGGGGCTACCGCATCGAACTCGGCGAGATCGAATCGCGGCTGCTCGCCGCGGACGGCGTCGACCGGGCCGCCGTCGCGGTGCGCGACGGGCGGCTGGTCGGCTACCACGTCGGCGGCTCGGACGCGGGGGAGCTGCGCCGCGCACTGGCGGCGGCGCTGCCCGCGTACATGGTGCCCGAGGCATTCGTCGCCCTGGACGCCCTGCCGACGACGCCGAACGGCAAGCTCGACCGGGCGGCGCTGCCCGAGCCGCCCGAGCCCGCCGCCCCGGCGTCGGCGGGCGTGGACAGCCCGCTGGAGGCGGTCCGGGAGATCTGGTGCGAGGTGCTGCGGCTGCCCACGCTGGGGGACACGGAGGACCTCTTCGACCTCGGCGGCCACTCGATCACCATGACCCAGATATCCACCCGCATACTGGAACGGCTCGACGTGGACGTGCCGCTGTCCGCCTACTTCGACGAACCGACCGTACGGGGCATCGCCGCCGTGGTCGCCGACCTCCAGGAGACGCAGTGACGAGCACGGGCCGCGACGAGCGTACGGACGTACCGCCGCCCCGCGGACCCGGGAGCGGCGACCAGGACAACGACCGGAACGGCGAACGGGTCAATGGACGGGACAACCAACGGAGCGGCGGCCGGGAGAGCGAGCGGAGCGGCGGGCATGCCATGATCGCCGGCCTGCTGCCCGCAGCGGCCGAGTCCGCCGAGTCCTTCGAGGACCCCGCCGACGCGCGCCTCTTCCCCGAGGAGGAGGCGCTGATCACCCGGGCCGTCGACAAGCGGCGCCGCGAGTTCACCACCGCCCGGCACTGCGCCCGGCAGGCCCTGGCCCGGCTCGGCCGCCCTCCGGCGCCCCTGGTGCACGGCGAGCGCGGCGCCCCCGCCTGGCCGGAGGGCATCGTCGGCTCCATGACGCACTGCGACGGCTACCGCGCCGCCGCCGTGGCGCGCCGCACGGACATCGCCTCCCTTGGCATCGACGCCGAGCCGCACGGCCCGCTGCCCGAGGGCGTCTACGAGTCCATCGCCCTCCCCGCCGAGCAGCGGCAGCTCGACTCGCTGGCCGGACTCCGGCCCGACGTGCACTGGGACCGGCTGCTGTTCAGCGCCAAGGAGTCCGTCTACAAGACCTGGTTCCCGCTGACCGGCGCGTGGCTGGACTTCCACGAGGCCCACCTGGAATTCGACGCGGCCGACGGTGCGGCACAGGGCACGTTCACCGCCCGCCTGCTGGTCAGCCGCGAGGACCCGGACGGCCGCGCCCTCACCGGGTTCCAGGGCCGCTGGCTCGTACGGGACGGGCTGGTCCTCACCGCCATCGCGTACCCGCCGGCCGGCTGAGAGCCTGGACGACGGTCCCGTTCCGCCTCCGCTCCCTCGCTCGCACCGGGAGGGGCAGGGCCCTGTCGAGAGGGGGGCGGCCACGGGATATCTTGATATCAAGCAATGTTGCAGACGTGGAGCGGAGCACCGGGTGACTGACTCGACCATCATCTACACACACACCGACGAGGCCCCGGCCCTGGCGACGTATTCGTTCTTGCCTGTGGTCGAGGCATACGCCTCGACGGCCGGGGTCGCCGTCGAGAGCCGTGACATCTCCCTCGCCGGCCGCATCCTCGCCGGCTTCCCGGAGCGCCTCACCGAGGACCAGCGGGTCGCCGACGCGCTCGCCGAGCTCGGCGAGCTGGCCAAGACCCCCGGCGCGAACATCATCAAGCTGCCGAACATCTCCGCCTCGATCCCGCAGCTCAAGGCGGCCGTCGCGGAGCTCCAGGGCCAGGGCTACGCACTGCCCGACTACCCGGACGACCCGAAGACCGACGAGGAGCGCGACATCCGCGCCCGCTACGACAAGGTCAAGGGCAGCGCCGTCAACCCGGTGCTGCGCGAGGGCAACTCCGACCGCCGCGCCCCCGCGTCGGTGAAGAACTACGCCAAGGCGCACCCGCACCGCATGGGCGCCTGGACGGCCGACTCGAAGACGAACGTGGCGACCATGGGCGCCGACGACTTCCGCTCCACCGAGAAGTCCGCCGTCATCGCCGAGAACGGCTCGCTCCGCATCGAGCTGGCCGGGGACGACGGCACCACCACCGTGCTGCGCGAGTCGGTGCCGGTCCTCGCGGGCGAGGTCGTGGACGCCTCCGTGCTGCGGGTCGCGCCGCTGCGCGAGTTCCTCACGGCGCAGATCGCCCGCGCCAAGGCCGAGGGCGTGCTGTTCTCGGTGCACCTGAAGGCCACGATGATGAAGGTCTCCGACCCGATCATCTTCGGCCACGTGGTGCGCGCCTTCTTCCCGAAGACGTTCGCCGAGTACGGCGAGACGCTCGCCGCGGCGGGCCTCACCCCGAACGACGGCCTCGGCGGCATCCTCAAGGGCGCGGTGGCGCTGCCCGAGGGCGCGGCCATCAAGGCGTCCTTCGAGGCCGAGCTGGCCGAGGGCCCCGAGTTGGCGATGGTCGACTCGGACCAGGGCATCACCAACCTGCACGTGCCGAGCGACGTCATCGTCGACGCGTCCATGCCCGCCATGATCCGCACCTCCGGCCACATGTGGGGCCCGGACGGCGGCGAGGCGGACACCCTCGCGGTGCTCCCCGACAGCAGCTACTCCGGCGTCTACCAGGCCGTCATCGAGGACTGCCGGGCGAACGGCGCCTTCGACCCGTCGACCATGGGCTCCGTGCCCAACGTCGGTCTGATGGCGCAGAAGGCCGAGGAGTACGGCAGCCACGACAAGACCTTCGAGATCCCGGCCACCGGCACGGTGCGGGTCGTCGACGGCGGCGGCGCCGTGGTGCTGGAGCAGACGGTCGGCGCCGGCGACATCTTCCGCATGTGCCAGACCAAGGACCTGCCCGTCCAGGACTGGGTCAAGCTGGCCGTCACCCGCGCCCGCGCGACCGGCGCCCCGGCCGTGTTCTGGCTCGACGAGGGCCGCGCGCACGACGCGAAGCTCATCGAGAAGGTCCGCACCTACCTCGCCGAGCACGACACCGAGGGCCTGCGGATCGAGATCATGACGCCCGTCGAGGCGACCGCGTTCTCCCTGGAGCGCATCCGCCGCGGCGAGGACACCATCTCGGTCACCGGCAACGTGCTGCGCGACTACCTGACCGACCTCTTCCCGATCCTGGAGCTCGGCACCAGCGCGAAGATGCTCTCGGTCGTCCCGCTCATGAACGGCGGCGGGCTGTTCGAGACGGGCGCCGGCGGCTCCGCGCCCAAGCACGTCCAGCAGCTCGTCAAGGAGAACTACCTGCGCTGGGACAGCCTGGGCGAGTTCCTCGCGCTCGCGGTCAGCTTCGAGCACCTCGCGCAGACCACGGGCAACGCGCGCGCCCAGGTGCTCGCGGACACCCTCGACCGCGCGACGGCGACCTTCCTCAACGAGGACAAGTCGCCGAGCCGCCGCCTCGGCGGCATCGACAACCGCGGCAGCCACTTCTACCTGGCGCTCTACTGGGCCCAGGAGCTGGCGAAGCAGACCGAGGACGCGCAGCTCGCGCAGGCGTTCGCGGCCCTCGCCAAGACGCTGGCCGAGCAGGAGCGGACCATCGTCGACGAGCTGATCGCGGTGCAGGGTTCGCCCGCCGAGATCGGCGGCTACTACCAGCCCGACCCGGCCAAGGCCGCGGCCGTCATGCGCCCGTCGGCGACCCTCAACCAGGCGCTGGCGACGCTCGCCTGATCGCCTGATCGCCTGATCAGAGCGCGTCACACCGCACCGCCCCGGCCGGACCTCGTTCCGGCCGGGGCGGTGTGCCGTGGCGGTCAGGACGTGGGCGTGGGCCGTACGACCCAGTCGTACGCGGCCTGGGCGCTGAAATCCGGCTGCCCGCCCGCGAAGAGGAGCCCGGCCGTCGCGAACGCCGGATCGCCGGTCGTGCCCGGTACGTACGGGATGGCGACGCAGCGCATCCCGGCGCGGTGCGCGGCCTCGGCTCCGGGCGGGGCGTCCTCCAGGACCACGCAGTCCGCGGGCGCGGCGCCCAGCCGCCGGGCCGCCTCCAGGAAGATGTCCGGCTCCGGCTTGCCGGCGGCCACTTCCTCCGCCGAGACGAAGGTGGTCAGCTGCGCGTCGAGGCCGGTGGCGGCCAGCACCGCGCCGATCGCCTCGCGGGAGGAGCCGGACGCCACCGTCATCGGCACCCCGGCCGCGTGCAGCCGCTTCACGAAGTCGCGCATCTCGGGGAAGACCTCGGTACGCGCCCCGGCCAGCTCCAGATACGCGCGGTTCTTCGCGGCGAGCAGTTCCTCGACCGGCGCCTCGATCCGGTACTCGCGGCGCAGTGCCGCCAGCGTCTCGCGGGTGCCGATGCCGATGAAGCGGGTGTGCTGCTCCCAGCTGAAGCCGGTCACGCCGTACTGGGCCAGGACCTGCCGCCCCGCTTCGTAATAGTTCGGCTCGCTGTCCACGAGCGTTCCATCGAGATCGAAGATGACCGAAGTGTTCTGGGTAGTGCTCATGCACCCCAGGATGCCAAGCCCGGCATCACGCGGGCCGGCGGCCCGCGCGCCCGACCGCGTCGACCAGCGGCAGCATCCGGTGCGGCACCCGCTCGCGCAGCGCCACCTCGGTGCTGGTCCGCACGACGCCGGGCAGCTGGATCAGCCGCTGGATGACGTCCTCCAGATGCGCCGCGTCACGGGCCACCACGCGCGTCAGCAGATCGCCGCCGCCCGTCGTCGAGAACGCCTCGATGATCTCCGGAACCCCCGCGAGCGCGTCCCCCACATCGTTGAGCCGCCCCTGCGTCACCTCGATATGGACGAAGGCGAGCACCGGGTGGCCGAGGGCGGCCGGGGACAGCCGCGGCGCGTACGCCGTGATCACCCCGTCCCGCTCCATGCGGTCCAGCCGCGCCTGGAGCGTGCCGCGCGCGACGCCCAGCGTGCGCGCGTACTCCCGCACGCTGGTGCGCGGCTGCTCCAGGAGCAGCCGGAGGATCTTGGCATCGAGCTCGTCCACGGCCATGGGCCCATGTCTCCCGTGTGGTCGGTGAAACGGTCCGAGGACTGTACCAATGGCCCAGCCGCCGGGGCGTGAACCCGCCGCCCTCGACGCCCGCCCGCTCGGTGATCGGATCGGATCGCGGCCCTCGACGCGCCGCCCGTTCGGTGACCGGACCGCATTCGGTGACCGGACCGCAAGAGTCCTCGACGTCTGCCCGCTCGATGATCGAAAAGGGATTGCGGGCGGCGCCGCGGCCGGTTAGAAATGGCCCGGACCCCCGCCGCCAGGGCCGAGGGGCCACGACCGCGAGAGGAGGGATAAGCCCATGATCGCCATGATCACCGCGCTTGTGCCCTCCCGGGGCGCGCACCGCGACTGACCCCGGACGGGACGGGCGCCTTCACCGGAGCGTGCCTTGACCGCAGTACAGAACGGCCTGACCATGCGTCCGATCACCGGACGCGAAGAACTCGACCTTTTCCGCCGACTGCCCTACGTCCTCGACGCGGAGCTGGCGGACGACCTCGCCGGCGGCCGTCGGCGGCCCGAATGGATGTGGGTCGCCCTGCGCGGCGACCGCCTGCTCGCCAGGGCCGCCTGGTGGGGCCGGCCCGGGGACGCGGAGCCCGCCCTCCTGGACGTCCTCGACATCGACGACGCGGCCCCCGCCGCCGAGCGGGTGGACATCGGCGTGCGCCTGCTGCGAACGGCGATGGCAGCCGTCCTGCCCGCCGGGGCCCGGCCGCCCGAGTACAGCCGCTTCATCCCCGCCGACTGGCGCGACACCACGGCGGCCAGACGCGTCGTCGAGGACCGAATGACCGTCCTGGAACGGACGGGAGCCCGGCTCTTCGTCGAACGGCTGCGCCTGGAGTGGCGTCCTGGGACGCCGGTGCCGGGGCCGAGCGGACGCCTGGCGTTCCGCCCGCTCCAGGACACCGCTGAGCTGCTGGACCTGATGGCGCGCGTCCTGGAGGGCACGCTGGACGCGCACAGCCTGGACGATCTCACCCGGATGTCCGTCCCCGACGCGGCGGCCGACCACTACGAGCAGGAGCTCGCGCGCTACACCAGCCCGCGGGACTGGTGGCGGGTCGCTACCCTGCCCGACGGCGAGCCGGTCGGGTTCGTCATCCCGGCCCGCAACGACTACAACGCGATCATCGCCTACCTCGCGGTGCTGCCCGAACACCGCGGCAACGGCCACATCGACGACATCCTCGCCGAGGGCACCCGCGTCCTCGCCGAACAGGGCGTCCCCCGCGTCCGGGCGGCCACCGATCTCGGCAACACCCCCATGGCGAACGCCTTCCGACGCGCCGGATACGTCAACTTCGAACGCGCGGTCAGCATGGTCTGGAGCTGACGCAGGACAGGGCGGGGACGCCGGTGATCGGCGTCCCCGCCCACTCACGCGGTGACGGCCCGTCAGCCGAGCGGCACGTCGAGGCGTACCTTGCGGTGGCTGAACGTGGCGATGGAGTACGGGCCGTGGTAGCTGCCGAGCCCGCTCTCGCCGACACCGCCGAACGGCAGCTCCGACACCCGCAGATGGGCCATCGGCAGCCCGAAGCCGAGCCCGCCGGAGGACGTCTCGTCGGCGAGCCGCCGTCGGGTGGCCTCGTCCTCGGTGAAGCCGTACAGGGCGAGCGGCTTGTCGCGGTCGTTGATGAACGCGATCGCCTCATCGAGACCGGAGACGGTCAGGACCGGCAGCACGGGGCCGAAGATCTCCTCCCGCATCACCGGCTCGTCGGCCCCTACCCCGGTGAGCACCGTCGGCTCGATGTAGAGGTCGTCCCGGTCGGTCCGCCCGCCGAAGGCCGTCGTCCCCGAGCCGAGCAGGGCGGCGACCCGGTCGAAGTGCCGCTGGTTGACGAGGCGCCCGTACGCGGGCGAGGACTGCGGGTCCGCGCCGAACAGCTTCCCCACCGCCTCGCCGATCGCCCGCGCCAGCGCGGGAGCGGTCTCCGGGTCGGTCAGCACGTAGTCGGGGGCGACGCAGGTCTGCCCGGCGTTGCGGAACTTGGCGTCGGCCAGCCGCGCGGCGACGGCCGCCACACCCGCCGCGTCGAAGCCCCGGTCCACGAACACCGGCGACTTGCCGCCGAGTTCGAGGGTGACGGGCGTCAGGTGCTCGGCGGCGGCGCGCATCACGATGCGGCCGACGGCGCCGTTGCCGGTGTAGAAGATGTGGTCGTACCGCTGGGCGAGCAGCGCTGTGGTCTCCGGCACGCCGCCCTCGACGACGGCCACGGCGTCCGTGTCCAGATACTTCGGTACCAGGGCGGCCATCGTCGCGGAGGTGGTCGGGGTGACTTCGCTCGGCTTCAGGACCACGGCGTTCCCCGCCGCCAGCGCCCCGGCGAGCGGCGCGAGCAGCAGTTGGACGGGGTAGTTCCAGGGCGCGATGACCAGGACCGTGCCGAGCGGTTCGTACCGCGTGCCCGCCGTCGAGCCGTCGGGCAGCCCCGCGAGGGCCGAGGGCGCGAGCGGCTGCGGGCTCAGCCACTCGGCCAGGTGCTCCAGGGTGTGGTCGATCTCCCGCACCGTGAAGTCGACCTCGGCGGCGTACGTCTCGGCGTGCGGCTTGTGCAGATCCGCGTGGACGGCGTCGGCTATGGTCTCGCGGTTCTCGGTGAGCAGGTCGCGCAGCCGGGTGAGCTGCCGTACGCGCCAGTCGAGCGGTTTGGTGCGGCCGGTGTCGAAGGCGGCGCGCAGCCGGGCGACGAGCGCCGCCGCGTGCTCGGCGGTGAATTCAGTGGCGGTTTCAGTGGTCACAGTCATTTCCTGGGGGAGAGGGGGAGGGATAGTGGTCCGGGGTCAGGCGGCGGGCCGCGCCGGAGCGCCCAAGAGGCCGGTCAGCAGCGCGTCCACGGCGGGGTCGAAGAGCCGCTCGGCGTCGGATATGGACTCCAGGCCGACGACGAGGGCGATGCAGATACGGGCGGCCTCGGCCGGCTCCGTACCGGCCGCGGTCCCCGCCTCGGCGAACAGCTCGGTCAGCAGCCCGTTGACCCCGCCGGTGAATCCGAGGCACACGTCGCCGAATCCGCGCGCCTTCTCGTCGAGGAGTTCGGCCGCGTGCGGTGAGTCCTGGGACAGCCGCCGGACCAATGCGAGCTTCACGGCCAGGACGCCGCGGACGCGCTCCGCGGCCGTGGCGCCTTCGGCGGCCGCCGCCTGCCGGGCCCGCGCGAGCGCCTCGGCGTGCAGGCGCTCGGCGAGCCGGCGGAAGGCATCGTCCTTGCCGCGGACGTACTGATAGACCGCCGACCGGGACACGCCCATGGCGGAGGCGATGTCGTCCATCGTGGTGCGCCGCACGCCGTACCTGGTGAGGCACTCGTACGCGGCGTCGAGGACCTCGGGGAGCCGGTCGGAGGCCATCCTCAGGCCAGCTTCTTCAGGAGCTCGGCGGCGAGCGGGGCGGAGGAGGCCGGATTCTGGCCGGTGACCAGCGTGCGGTCGACGACCACGTACGGGGCCCACGGCGCGCCCTCCTGGAAGTCGGCGCCGATCTCCAGGAGCCGGTCCTGGAGCAGCCACTTCGCCTTGTCCGCGAGCCCGGCCTGCCGCTCCTCGGCGTTGGTGAAACCGGTCAGCCGGTAGCCGGCGAACGCGTTGGCGCCGTCCGCCCCGGTGGCGGCGAGCAGCGCCGCCGGGGCGTGGCAGACCACGCCGAGCGGCGTGCCGGACTCCAGGGCCGCGACCAGCAGCGCGCCGGAGCCGGCGTCCACGGCCAGGTCCTCCATGGGGCCGTGGCCGCCGGGGTAGAAAACGGCGGCGTAGTCGGCGAGGTCCACGTCGGCCAGCGCGACGGGCCGGCGTAGTTCGGTGAAGGAGGCGAGGGACGCCGCGACGCGGTCGGCGCCCTCCTGGCCGCCGTTGGCCTCCGGCGCCAGGCTGCCCTGGTCGACGGTCGGCACGACGCCGCCCGGCGTGGCGACGACGACCTCGTGCCCCGCCGCCTTGAAAGCCTCGTAGGGGGCGACGGCCTCCTCGGCCCAGAAGCCGGTCGGGTGCTCGGTGCCGTCGGCCAGCGTCCAGTGGTCGGCGCCGGTCACAACGAAAAGGATCTTCGACATGGTGTCTCTCCGAGGATGCGGACCCGCGCGGGGCCCAAGAGGGTACGGAGCGCGCACACCGGCGATCCGGAGACTCTGACACTCCGCACGCGGAACGTCAGTGTGGCGATGGCCCGACCGTAAAGCGACCGACCCACCGAAAACCAATAGGGTGGCCCATATGGTCCATAGGATTTCCGATGACGCGACCGGAACGGAGCAGCTCCCCGCCGCCCCGCTGGACCTGAACCTGCTGCGCACCTTCCTCGCCGTGCACCGGTCCGGCTCCTTCACCGCCGCCGCGCGCCTGCTCGGCCTCTCGCAGCCGACCGTCACCACCCAGATCCGCGCCCTGGAGCGGCAGCTCGGCCGCGAGCTCTTCGAGCGGCAGCCGCGCGGCGCGGCCCCCGCCCCCTTCGCGGACGCGCTCGCCGCCCGGATCACCGACCCCCTCGACGCCCTCGCCGCGGTCACCGGACACGGCGGCCCCCTCGACAGCGCCCCCGCCGAGCCCGTACAGCTCGCGGGCCCGGCCGAGCTGCTGTGCCACTGCGTCCTGCCGTCCCTCGCGCCGCTCATCGAGAAGGGCGTACAACTGCGCGTCGCCACCGGAGCGACCGAAGCGCTCCTGGACGAGCTGCGCGCCGGACGCCACGACCTGGTCATCGCCACGTCCCGCCCCCGGGGCCGCGCCCCGGCGCCCCTGCCGCTGGCCGACGCGGAACTCGTCCTGGTGGCGGCCCCCGCGTGGGCCGACCGAATCGGCGGCCCCGCCCGCGTCGCCGCCGACGGCCCGGCCCCGCTGCACGACATCCCGCTCGTCGGCTACGCCCCGGACCTGCCCCTCGTCCGCCGCTACTGGCGGCACGTCTTCGGCAGACGCATCACCTGCCGCCCCGCCGTCACCGTCCCCGACCTGCGGGGCGTGCTCTCCGCCGTCACGGCCGGGGCCGGATTCTCCGTACTGCCCCGCTACCTCTGCCGCGACGCGCTCGCCTCCGGCGCACTCGCCCTCCTCCACGACCCCGAGGACGCCCCGATCAACACGGGCTACCTGGTCCAGCGCCCGGGCTCCGCGGACAACCCCCACGTCGCCCTCGTCCGCGACTCCCTCCAGCGGGCCGCACGCGCCTGGTAGCGGGGGCGGGCACGGTCCTGCGACCGCGTACGGGCCTGGCAGCGCAGGCGGCGCGGTCCTACGAGCCACACGAGCCGTACGTGCCTGGGCAGCGAAGCCGACACGGCCGTATGAACCGTACGAGCCGTACGAGTTGAAGGGGCCGACCGAGTTGAAGGAGCCGACCGGCCGCCGATGGTCCGTTGGCTTTCCTCCGTGCCGTGCCGTGCTCGGCATCGGCCTGGCCGTCGTCGTCTCGTACCTCCAGGGGCACTCGCTCACCGCTGCCGTCGCCGGCGGCCTCGCCGCGCTGCACGACCAGCCCCTGCCGCGCGACGCCGCGTTCCTCGCGGTCGTCTTCTGCGGCGTGTACGCCCGGTGCCGGGGCCCGCGCGGCCACGCGCTCGGCATTCTCGGCTTCATGATGTTCTTCGCAACGTCAAGCAGGCGGATGGCCAGGGCGCCGCGCCGAGGCAGGTTCTTGCAGGCCGAGAACGGCACCGAGGGCTTTGGCCGGTTCGCAAGCATGGTTGGCCGTGGGCAGGTGTGTCACGACGGGACTCCGCGTCGACGCGGACGACCCGCGGTGCATGAGCGCGAACGACGCTTGCTGCGCCTGCTGAACGCGGATACCCAGCTGTCGCCTGTACCAGGTCTGCCGCGGGCCGCCCTCCGGCGCGCCCGGACCTTACCCGGGAAGCAGCACCACCTTGCCCGTGGTGGCGCGGGACTCCAGCGCGCGATGTGCCCGCGCCGCGTCCGTCAAGGCGTACGTGGTGAGAGCCGGGCGCAGCCGTCCCGCGGCCGCCTCTTCGAGGGCGCGCCGTTCCAACGCGCGGATGCCGCCCGGCAGCGCGAACAGGGTCGGGCCCGCCACGAACTGCGACGAGATGCCGCGCCGGGTGAGCTCCTCCGCGGGGAGGGCCGCGAAGCTGCCCGGGTCGGAGGCCCATCCGTAGTACAGATGCCTGCCTCCGGAGGTGAGGCTGCGCATGGCGGTGACGCCTGTCCGGCCGCCGACGCCGTCGAGCACGACGCTCGCGCCATCCGGGCCCACGGCCTCCGCCAGCCGCGCGGCCCAGCCGTCGGCCGTGTAGTCCACCGCCGCGTCCGCGCCCTCGGCGAGAACGTGCTCCGTCTTGCGCCGGCCGCCGGCGAGTCCGACCACGACGGCTTCCGCCCGCCGGGCCGCCTGCACCAGCAGGGTGCCCATCCCGCCGGCCGCGGCGGTGACCACGACCGTGTCACGGGCGGTGAGCTGCGCCTGGTCCAGGACGCCGACCACCGTACGGCCGGTGCCGATCATGGCGACCGCCGCCGCGGCGGTGAGCGAGGAAGGGAGTGCGTGCAGCGACGCCGTGTCCGCCACCGCGAACTCGGCGTATCCGCCGGAGCGTTCATGACCCAGGTAGGCCACCACCCTCCGTCCCAGCCAGGAGGGATCGACCTCCGCGCCGATGGACTGGACGGTACCGGCGGCCTCGCGGCCCGGTGTCATCGGCAGCTCCAGCAACGGGAGTCCAAGGTCCGAGCCGGCTCGCAGGACCGTGTCCATGAGATGGACCCCGGCGGCATCGACCTTGATCAGTACTTCGTCGGCGCTCGGTTCGGGCCGGTCGACCCGTTCGTGGCGCAGCATGTCGGCGGGGCCGTAGGCGTACTGGCGTATCGCGTACATGTGAAGACCGTCCTTGACGTTCAGCGCCCGGTCGGCGCGATGCGGGCGAGCAGCATGCCGAGGACGTCCTTTGCCGGGTGCATCTCGGCGATCAGCTTCGAGGCGGTGGTCGCGGCCTCGGCGTACGACGGGTCGGCGAGTACGCGGCCGACGGCCTCCCCGATGGCTCGCGGTTCCGTCACGACCACGGCCGCTTTGATGTTGGCGGTGCGTTCCGCGTTGACGGGCTTGTCGAGTCCCAGGGGGAGGATCACCATCGGGGTGCCCGAGCTGAGCGCCGCCAGGACCGTTCCGGCGCCGCCGGAGGAGACCACCACGTCGACACCGTCGAGCAGGCGGCTCATGGGGACGAACCCGGCCAAGTGCACGCGCGAGGTGTCCACGCTGAGGCTGTCCGTGTCCGCGGCCGGGTTGACCGCCACGATGGTGTTGACGTCGTGCGCGCCCAGCGAGTCGACGATCGCGGCCAGGGCGTCCGCGTCGTCGACGATGGTGCCCAGGGTGACCAGGACGTGCGGCAGATGGGTACGGCCGGGGAACTCCGGCCGTACCCAGGAGCCCGTCTCCGTCTCCGATTCGTGGGCCGCCGGGCGCAGGGCGATCCGGTCCGGCCCCGCCGTCCAGTCGTCCTGCTGGAGACACGCGGGCCAGGGGTCGACCGTGGCCACCGGGTCGGTGGGAGTGATGCCGCGCTTCCGCATCCGTTCCGCGGCGGCGGCCCGCATCGCCTCGCGTTGAGAGCCGTCGACGGCGATGCCGACGGAGTGGGAGGCCCACGGCACCCCCAGCCCGGCGGCCACCGCCGGCCCCAGGTAGTCCACGTAATCGGATACGACCAGGTCGGGACGGAATTCCCGCGCCGCCGCGAGTGCCTCGTCGATCCCGAGGTCCACCCGGGCGCCGCCGAAGAACTCGCCGACCGTCGCCGCGCTCGTGTCCGTCGCCGCGTTCGCACCCGTACGGCGGTGCACCTCCAGCATGATCTCCTCCAGGCCCGCCCCGGCGGGCAGGACCTTCGCCGGTGCGACCACGTCGGCCATGGAGCCGTGGGTGAGCACGGCGGTGTCGTGCCCCTCCTTTCGTGCCGCCCGCTCAAGGGGCAGCAGCGGCAGGAGGTGCCCGTAGGCGGGCGTGCCGGAGAACAGAATGCGCATGGTGGTTCGGTCTTCCTGTCGGATCGGGAGATCAGGAGTCGGGGCGCCGCTGCGGCCGTGCCCCGTCACGAGGACGGGGCACGCGCGGACACGCGCCACGGCCCGCGACAGCCGGGTCGCCGACGGGCGGCCGGGGCGGTTCACGAGGCGTGACTCTCGATCATTGTGCGAGGTCAGGACAGCGAAACTGTGCTCATACGGTGCTCACTCGACGCTGACATCATCCGCTTCCGCTCATCGCCGGCCTGCCCCGGAGGACCGCTCGACTCTGCCCCGCAGGACCGCTCGACCCCGGTGATCGTGCGGCTTCTATGCTGGTGACGGTGGCGCGCTTCCCAGCGGGGGGTGCGCGATTCCTTTCCCAGGACCAAAGCCAGCACCAGGACCAGAACCGGGACCAGCAAGGCCTTGATGAACGCGAACGGCATGATGAGACTCGGTGACCGGCTGAAGAAGACCCGTCGAGACTCTTTCGTCGGTCGCGACGGGGAACTCCGGCGTTTCGGCAGAGCGCTGGACGGCGGCCTCGACGCTCCTCGCGTCCTGTTCCTGCACGGCCCGGGAGGCGTGGGCAAATCCGCCCTTCTGCGGCGCTTCGCCGACGAGGCGGAGCTGAGGAACCGCCCCGTCGTCCAGGTCGACGGACGTACCGCTCCGACCGACGCGCAGAGCTTTGGCCGCGCTGTCGGTCCCGCGTCCGAGGACCCGCGTGCCGTGCTCCTCATCGACACCTTCGAGGACCGCGGGCATCTGGAGACGTGGCTGTTCGACGAGTGCCTGCCGTACCTGCCGGACGGCACGGTCACCGTCGTCGCGGGCCGTCAGGCGCCCGACCCGGTCCGGCTCGCCGACCCCGCGTGGGCCGACCTCCTCGATGTTCTGCCGGTGACCGCCCTCGATCCGGCCGAGAGCCGCCTCTTCCTCCAGCGGCGCGGGATCCCCGAGCCCCTGCACCAGGACATCCTCTCCTTCACCGGCGGACATCCGCTGGCCCTCGCCCTGGCCGCCGCCGCGGCGGTACGGCACACCGGTCCGGTGCCCGGCGCCGACTACGCGGTCGCCGGGTCGCCCGGCCAGGATGTCATCGCCGCGCTGCTGCGCCATCTCGTGGGCGATCCCCCCACCCAGGCCCACCGGGCCGCCCTGGAAGTGTGCGCACACGCCCACATCACCTCCGAACAGTTGCTGCGCGCCCTTCTCGGGGAGCGGGGACGCGAACTGTTCGCCTGGCTCAGAGAGCAGCCCTACATCGAAACCACGACGGCGGGCGTCCACCCGCATGACGTGGTCAGAGAGGCACTCGAAGCAGATCTGCGCTGGCGTGACCCGGAAGGTTTCGCCGACCTGCACACCAGGCTCAGGGTGCACCTGCTGGAACGGGTTCGCACGGCCGTACCCGCCCGCTTCCTCCACGCGGTGGGGGAACTCCAGTTCCTGTACCGCAGAGACGGGTTCATGTCCGATACGCACCGCTGGCACCCGTACGGACTGGTGGAGGACCTGCCCTGTCGCCCCGGCCACGAACCCGCGGTCGTGGAGCTGGTCCGGCACCAGGAGGGAGCGGACTCGGCGCGCACCGCCGCCCACTGGCTCGCCCGGCAGCCCGAGGCGTTCCATATGCAGAAGGTGCCGCCCGGCGACGACGTCGCCGGCTGCTCGGCGTGGCTCAAACTGACGGCGTTCGAGGGCGAGTCGCACGATCCGGTCGCGGCCGTGGCCTGGGAGCACGTCCGTCGGCACGGCCCGCTGCGGACGGGGGAACACATCTCCATGGCGCGCTTCCACGTCGGCCGCGGCACCTACCAGCGGCCTTCACCCGTGATGGACCTGGCGCTGTGGCGCATGTTCGGCGAGATCATCCGGGACGAGAAGCTCGCCTGGAGCTTCATCGTCATGCGGGACGACGGATTCTGGGACAAGCACCTGCTCCACTGCGACATGCGGCCCGTGGACACCGCGGTGGAGATCGGAGGCCATCGCTACCGCCTCTTCGCCCACGACTGGCGCCCCCTGCCCACGGCCTCCTGGCTGGCGGAGAAGACGGACGGGATGCTCGGCACCGCTCTCGCGGACTCCGCGACCGCGGGAGCGGAGTCCGCGGGCAGGCAGGGCGGTGACACCCTCGTGGTGACGCACGCCGAGTTCACCGCCGCGGCCCGCTCCGCGCTGCGCACGCTGCGCTGGCCCGACGAACTGGCCCTCAGCCCCCTGCAGAACAGCCGCCTTGTACGGGCCCACGCCATGCCGCTGGAGGACGTCCTCCGCAACGCCATCCACCATCTCCCGCTGGAGCGAGGAGGCGAGAAAAGTCACCGCGCCGCCCTGGCCGCGTTCGTCGAAGGGCCCTCGACCCAGGAAGCCGCCGCCCGGCGGCTGGGCCTGCCGTTCAGTACCTACCGGCGCCATCTCGCCGGCGCGGTCGAGCGGATCACCGACATCATGTGGCGCCACGAGATCGACGGGACACCGCTGCGGCGACCGGGGGCGCCTTCCAGGGCACCTTCCACCGGGTGAGTCCCGCGTCGTAGTCGCAATCGTGGTCGTAGTCGGCCGCGGGCCAGAGGCGCGGGCGGCCTCGGTGCGCAGGCCGCCCAGGAGGCAGACGACCTGGCGGCGCCAGGCATCCGGGGCGGTCTCCGCGGTCGCGCGGGCCGGCAAGGCGTCGGCGGCGAAGACGAACACGATCCCCTTGAGCGGCGCCTGCGGACCGCGTTCCGGGAGGAACTCGGCGGCGGCTGCGCGCAGCTTTCCCGCGTTCCGTTGCGCGTCGGCCCGCATGTACCCATTCCCCACGGGGAACTTGACCTTCTGGTCAAGTTGCATGCTACCGTCCCGGCGTACGTTGACCACAGGGCCAGGATTCCTGGACAGCTGGAACAAGGATCGTCCCTCATGTCCAAAGTCATCGCTGTTCTCGGGGCCGGGACCGGCCTCGGTATCTCCGTCGCCCGCCGCTTCGGCCGCGAGGGCTTCCGCGTCGCCCTGGTGGCGCGCCGCCAACAGCGTCTGGACGCCCTCGTCGAGCAGTTGGCGGCGGACGGCATCGAGGCGGCCGCGTTCACCGCGGACCTGTCCCGGCCCGCCGACATGCCGGCGCTGATCGCGAGCATCCGCGAGCGCTTCGGTCGTATCGACGTGATCGAGTACGGGCCGGTCAGCACCGACCAGAGCTTCACTCCGGCCGCCCGGACGGATGCCGCGCTGCTGGAGCAGGGCCTCCCCATGTTCCTGCTGACGCCCGTGGAGGTAGTCCGCGCAGTGCTGCCGGAATGGACCGAGCGGGGAGACGGCGCCTTCCTCCTGACCACCGGCGTCACCGCCGTCCACCCCATGCCAGGACTCAGCGGCCTCGCACCCCTCGGCGCCGCCGCCCGCAACTACCTCTACTCTCTGCACGGTGAACTCGCCGACGCGGGCATCTACGCCGGAACCCTCTCCGTCGGCGCCGGCATCGCCCGCAGCGAGCTGAACGCCCTCTTCACCCAGACCGCAAGCGCGCAGAGCGCAGATACTGCGAAGTCGGCCCCGGAGTTCCCGGTCGCCGACCCCGACGATCTGGCCGAGCAGTACTGGGACATGTACACCAAACGCGACCGGATCGAGCAGCTTCACCCTCAGCCCTGAAACTGTGCCGCCGGGCCTGTCGACACTGACGCGCTGTGGCGGGCCAGCACCACGTCCGACACCTCCAGCGCGAGCCGGACGAACCGTGCGACGGCCCGGGAGGTGCTGGACTCGTGCCAGACCAACTGCAAGGTGCTGGGCGAGAGGTCCCGTACGCGCACCATCTTGATGCCCCATGGGTGGGTGTCCGCCGGCAGCACGGACCTGGGGACGAACGCGATCGCCTGCCCGAGACCGACCGTCGACAGAATCTCCAGGGAGTCGCGTATCGCGGGCCCTTCTCGCCACGGACGGTCGCGCAGGTCGGCGCCGGCCCCATAAGCACGCTCCTGCTCACTGGCCACCGGCCCCATCACCACCGTCTCGCCGGCCAGTTCGTCCATATTCACCTCGGCGCGGCAGGCGAGCGGGTGATCCGTGGGCAGGAGCGCGACACGGGGTTCTGTCAGCAATGTCTCGCTCGCCAGCGACCATGCGACGTATGGCACCCGGATCAGAGCCAGTTCGCACCCTCCCGAGCGGACCGCTGCGGGCTGCGCCAGCGGTTCGGTGAACATCAGGTCCACCCTCTGGCCGGGCAGGCGGGCCGCGCACTCCTCGACGAGGCGGCCCGCCAGCCCTCCGTCACAGCCGCGTACCGCCAACCGAAGGGGTGGGCTGGTGTCCTGGGCCGCGCGCTGGGCCTCGCGGAGCGCGCTCGCGACACGCTCGTCGAGGCCGGAGACCTCGGTCATCAGCACCCGTCCGACATCGGTCAGTTCGACGGAGCGCGGCCCGCGGACGAAGAGTTCGGCGCCCACCATGTGCTCCAGTGACCGTACGGCGCGGGACAGGGCCGGTTGCGTCATGGCCAGTTGCCGGGCGGCGCGCGTGAAGTTGCGCTCATGCGCCACGGCGAGGAAGTACCTGATCTGCCGAAGGTCCATGTCTGTCACTCACATAGCCTAAATTGCTGCGCTACCCAGGCATATCGGCCGAGCCTGCGCCGCCTTCACGGGGGTCGGGATCTCGCGACCCTTCGACCGGGTCGGGGCAGAGACCGTCCTGTGTCCTGTGCGCGAACCGGCGGTGCCGCATGCTCGGATCCATGCTCGGATCCATGCCAGGCGGGCATGGGCGCCCATGCCGGATCGGACCTTCCCCACCGGCGGACCGGATGGTTCGCTGACTGTGCGCCGGACGGACCGGTGTGTACAGCAAGGGGCACAACCAATGACATCTGTGACCGTGGTCGGGACGGCGAGGCTTCGGGCCGGCCGGGCGGACGAGGCCCGAAAGCTCATCACTTCGATGGTGGAACGCTCCCGCCGGGAACCGGGCTGCCTGTCCCACGAGGCCCACGAGGCCGTGGGCGATCCGCTGACTCTGGTCCTCATCGAGAAGTGGGCCTCACAGCAGGACCTGGACAGCCACAATCAGGAACCCTGGCTCGCCGAGTCCCTGGGCCAACTGATCGAACTGCTCACCGGCGCACCCGAGATCCAGGTGTTCACCCCGCTCGGTCACGGTACCGCCGACCAGGACACCCCGCGCTGACGGTTTTTACGCTTCCGCCCGCACGACGCAGCGCGATCTACGAAGCCCTCACGGCATGACGCACGCGGAGCACCACGGGCCATCGATGCCATGCCGTTCAGCAGGTCCTTGATGTACGAGACCAGCGGGGGTCGCACCATTCCCGGCGGAGGCCCAGCCCCGCAGGGCGGAGCGCGCCCTGGCGCAGCGGGTGACCGTCGATGCCTTGCATGCGGTCACCCTCTCCCGGTCGGACGCTGTGACTCAGCTGATCGAGGAAGCGGCACGGGCCACTTCGTGACCGCTTCCGCTGCGAGTGCGGCGCTGACGTACAGCGGGAACTGCGTCCGATCTCCGCTGCCGAAGCAATGCGACTTGATTTATCGAGGTGATTCAACGTGACGGAAAACAAGATCGCGGTCGTGACGGGGACTTCGAGCGGTATAGGCCTGCACACCGCGCTCGGCCTGGCGCGCAAGGGGCTGCACGTCGTGGCGACGATGCGCGACACCGGCCGGTCCGCCGCTCTGCGGGCCGAGGCCGAACGCCAGGGCGTGGACCTGACGGTGCGGGCCCTGGACGTCACGGACCACGACGGGGCGCGTGCGTGCCTGGACGACGTGACGGCCGAGTTCGGGAACATCGGCATCCTCGTCAACAACGCCGGCAGCGCGACCTTCGGCACACTTGAGCAACTGAGCGACGCCGCTCTGCAGAGACAGCTCGACGTCAACTTCCTCGGCGTCGCCGCGCTCACCCGGCATGTACTGCCGTCGATGCGGAGCTCCGGCGCCGGACGGATCGTCACCGTCACGAGCAATGCAGGAGCCGTCGGCGAGCCGTTCATGGACGCGTACTGCGCCTCGAAGTTCGCCGTCGAGGGCCTGATGCAGTCCCTCGCGCCGGTGGCAGCCCGCTTCGGGGTCACCGTCAGTGTGGTCGAGCCCGCGGCCGTCGTGACGAACATGATGGAGAACCTCGACACCGAAGCACTCGCCGCCCCGGACGGCCCTTACCAAGACCTGGCGAACACGTTCTTCACGGCGGCCGGCAAGGCCATGGCGAGCGGGCAGCCGGCTCAGGACGCGGCGGCAGTGGTGGTCGAGGCGGCGACCACGGACACCCCCAGGTTCCGCTGGCAGACCTCCCAGGCCGCCGTCGATTTCGTCGGGCTGTCTCTCGCGGATCTGGACGGCGGCAACGTGCTTCGCGCCATGTCCGCATGGCTGGACTGAGCGGCACGGGGCGAGAGACCGAGGGCACGGAGGACGGTGCCGCCGTCGGCAGAAGTACGGCCGCGCACGCCGCCACAGACAACAGACAACAGGTAACAGACAACAACCAGCCGTGCCCGGTTCTCCCGGACCGCCGGCAGGCTCACCCCCCCCAGATGACCCTTCAGTAGGTGATGGAGACGCTGGTGGAACCAGTGCGCCCGGTGGTGGTTGCCCAGCTCGTACGCGCAGGTGAGGTTCCCCCGCTGCTCGGGAGTTGCTGATCAGCTGGTCAGTGAGGGTTGACGGGTGTTCAGGTTCGTTGGTTCGGCCGTCGCCTGCTCGGCG
>NZ_JBFAIV010000055.1:0-39728 GCF_040654875.1 Streptomyces sp. NPDC050610
CACGTAGGCGCACAGTCGGTTGAGTCGGCTCACGGTGACCACGTCCAAGTGCACCGGCCGGGGTGAGCGAAGAACAGGACGCACGCGTCCGGGTTCTCGCTCTCCGGTGGCCCCATTGACTCGCAATGCGGCAGGGGGAGCAGCGTGACCACACCATTCTTCCATCGGCCCCACAGGGAAACGTCGCGTGTGAGTTCGTGCAGCATCGAGTAATGCTCAGCATGTGGTGCTTCGTGCAACTCGCAGGAAATCCACGAGTGGCGAGCCCATCCGGGCTGGGCCGATCGTGTGACCATCTCAGCCACCAGGAAGGGGAAGACGATCGCCTTGGACTGGCACGTCCCGCTCACGGCTCGACGACCTCCTCCAGGACCAGACCGGAGTTCTCCAACAGGAAGCGGAGCGTGTATCCCAGGCTCTGCACCCGACACGACGCAGACAGCAGCCCGGAGCCCAGTCCCTCATCAATCTGGTATTGGACCTGACTCAGGTATGTCTGTTTCAGGGACCATTCCGTAGACCCGCGCCAGAGGCGGTCAATCTGAGATGTGGCCAAGGGGAGAAGGCGTTCAATGTGGTGAAGCAAGGACGCATGTATGACGCAGAGTTCCGGGTACGGAGGTAGCACCGAACGCTTCATCAAGGCATGACCGATGGCCCTTTGAACCCCTTCGAGGTCAACGCCCTGATTCCTTGCGTCCGTGCATAGCCGATCTTGCGTCATTCGGGGACCCTCCTACGTACGGATGGGTTGGTGTCGTGCTCCCATCGTGGAGGCCGCTACTTGGAATCTGATACGCCCGGCGTATGGCAACGGCGTATCGTCCGGGGTATGAGTGATCGGCAACCTTGGAAGGACGTTCGACTCCGCGCAGCTTGGGCCCGGAGGGACTGGGCTGCGGTGCTGAGTGAGTACAAGCGAGCGGCCGGCAACATCTCCCAACTGAGCCTGGGCGAGTTGGTGGGGATGCCGCAGTCCCACGTGTCTCTGATCGTGCGGGGGAAGCGCAAAGTGCTTTCGGCGGACGTCATACAGAGGATCACTGAAGGGCTTCAAGTGCCTGCTGAACTAAGGGGGTTGGCTGATGCGCCGACCGGGGACCGCGACGACGGATGGAGCCCGCACCGGGAACTCCGCGAACGGATGGCCCACGCTCACACCACAGGTCGCGCAGACCTGCGTACTGCCGATTGGATCGCCAAGCTGCTGGTAGCGCAGCGTAAAGCCGAAGACGATGTTGGCGGAGTTGATCTGTGGAGCGGCGTACGGTCACAACTCGAATCCGTTACGGACTTGCTCCCAAGGACGTCCGGATCGGCCGCTGACCGGCTGCTAGTGCTGGCAGCCGAACACGCTCATTGGCTCTCGTGGGTTGCGGCAGGGCAAGGGAAGCGCGGACCAGCCGCCGCATGGTTGGACCTCGCCGCAGGGTGGGCGGTAGAGGCTGGTTCATCCGACCTGACGTCGTGGATCATGCGAGTCAGGGCGCACTACGCGCTTCGTCATGCGCGTGATCCGGTCCGTGCGCTTAGGACGGCGGAGGCCGCAACGCGCGGGTTGGGCGGCACCCTTTCCCCGGCAGCCGAATCGATCGCCCTACATGCAACTGCCCTGTCTTCTGCGGCTGTTGGAGAACGTGGGCGAGCGTTGCGGCTCGCAGATCAAGCTTTTGATTTGGCCGCCAGGGTGCCCGACGAAGGCGACCGGCCAGGCTGGTTGTACTGGCTTGACCCTGTGCGTGCCCGGCTGAATTGGGCAGATACGGCCTACGCATCTAGAGACTGGCAGGCGGCAGTGGAGGGCTACCGAGACGCCCTCAATGAGCTTGTGGGTTTCCCAAAGGACTACGCCCATTACGAGGAGCGGCTGAAGGATGCGGAGCGCCGAGCCTAGTCTTCTTTGTCGGTGAGCTTGGTTACCTCAGGAGCAGTGGGCGCATCCGGATCATCCACATGACGGCAGCGCAGAACGACCACCCCGTCGTGACCAATGTGCCGACGGAGTTTCGCCAGGATCTCAGCAGACGTCGGCCCGTATCCCACCTGCACACCATTGGGAAGCGGGTCGGCGTCCTCCACATCGGTATCAAACTCGAAGAGTTCTACCCGCCGTTCAATGCTGTCGGCGTCGTCGCCCTGGTCGGGGTCGAGAACGTGATACTCAATCCACCAATGTTGCACCTTCGCCACCCCTCTCGGTTACCTGATCACGAGGTAACACTAGCCCGTCTGGGGCATCGACGCTGATGACACCCCTTTCGCATGGGTCCAGTTTCGCCCTGATCCGCCCCTGTCGCGCCGTTGACCAGTGTTTGTGGACCAGGCGTGGACCAGTCTGGGGGCCGCCGAAGGCGTGACGAGCCGAGCCAAAACAAGTGCCGAGCAGGCGATGGTGGGATGGCGATTGGCAGGAAACGCGAAGACGCCGCTTTGCCCGAGGAGAGGCAAAGCGACGCCTTAAATGCTTATTGCGTTGAGATTCAGGAGCCCCTTTCTATGCTGAGGCGTCTGAATCTCCATTTGCGATCATCAGCACAGCGCGGACCAGCAAAGTTCGGTTTGGGGATCCGCGGCGTCCGAAACCGGTTCGGTCATTGAGACCTCGCGCACGTCGAGGTCAAATGCTTCTTCGGTGCTCTGAATCGAATCGTTCATGGTGTTTCCTCCATTGGCTTCGTGCACGGGAATTGTGCGAGTTGCGCACCCCGCATGGCATGTTCTACATGCCCAGTAAATCGTCAGAGAATGGCGCGGCAACCCTAAAGAGGGATAAAGTCGTTTTGTCGGCTATTCGTTTTCTGCTGAGTCGAGAGCCTGTTGTATTTGCTGGTTCGAGTGGTGCTGGCCACGGTGGATCGCCTTGGCGTGGAAGCGGTAGAGGACGGCAACGCTGTGGCCGGCACGACGTGCGGCCTCAGCGGGGGAGAAGGTCCTGTACGTCTTCGACGGCGGCGAACTGCCCACCGAGGCCGGAGCGTCGATCAAGCTCGCCTCTGACGAGCTGCTGGCCGCCGAGTTCCACTCAGCTGAAGATCTCGACCAGCTTCTGATCCCGAGACTCGCCCGCCGTGTGAGGCAGGCCATCGGTGCCCGTGGCCAGGGGAAACCTGCGTACCTTGAATATGGGGCTCCGCCGACTGCCTAGTCTTGGGCCGTTTTTCAAGATCTGGACCCTGGGTGGACCACGAACCGGTGAGTGCGGCGTGTGAGAGGCTATTCGCCCAGCTCAGAGGCATGATTGCGGCTGTAGCCACAACCCCCTTGAAAACCGTCGTGGCAGCGATGTCACCGAGGGTTCAAATCCCTCAGCCTCCGCCGACCCTGCGCTTCCGCAGGTAAGAAGGGGCGCTCCCGATCCGGGGGCGCCCCTTTCGCGTGCGGGGTGTCTCGCCGTGAAACGGGCCTGTCCCGCCGTTGACCGGCATGCGTGACCGGCCTGCGGCCAAGCTCAGGCAGTCTCAACCTTTGGGCAGCCGTTCTGCAACGTGCTGTTGATCGTCTGATGGGCTACGGTCTGCTGCCCGTAGTACTCGGTGGAACTGACGCGCCGCACGCGCGCCCCGCACTGACTTCGGCGGTAAAGATGCGATGTTCTTCCACCATTCGGTGAACTATGGGGAGCTCGCGGATGGGGCACAACAGGTTGATCAAGCTCGCAGTGGTTCGGCAGCGTATGGAACACCAGCGGAAGAAATTTCAATCCTGATGGCGAGCAACGACCTCACCGCCGCGCTCGTAGGTTGCGATGCGGTGCTCTTCGACTTTGACGGTCCTATCTGCGACGTATTCTCTGGGCTGCCGGCCCCTGAGGTGGCTGACCAGTTGAGCAGCGTCATCGCTGCTCATGACGCCGAACTGGCCGCGAAGGCGGCCTTTGAGCTCGTCGGCGTTGGTTGGCTGGCTGGTCTCCCGGGCCCAGGAGTCGAGGTCGCCGAGGGTGGCGGTCTGCCGCCCGTTCTCCAACTTGGAGACCTTCGACGGTGCCCACCCGCACTGGGTGGCGAGCTGCCTGACGGTGAGCCCGGCCTCGGTGCGCAGCTCGCGCAGCCGCGCACCGAGGGCGACCCGGGCCTGCTGGAAATCAGTGCTCACACACGGGAACGTACCTGGTCGAGGAACTCCTCGCGCCGAAGGGCGTAGTGCCAGGCGGCGTCCCGGAGTTGGCAGTAGCGGAGGATGAGACGAGGATCTTCGATCAGCTCTGCTCCGAGGTAGCCGTCGCCTTCGTCGAAGTGCAGGAGCAGCGCCCGGCGGGAGTCGAAGAGCCAGAAGTCCTCCGCGGGGAGGCCGAGCTTGTCGGCGTCGGCGCGCCACAGGTGCCGGATGTCCTCGCCTGCGGCGATGTTGTTCACCGAGCTCGCAAACAGGAAGCGCTGCCCGTTCGTGGGCGGCTCGTCGACCACCCGCACCCGCTCGACCCGTTTGCCTTGCGCGACCTGCTCCTCGATGTTGGCGGTCCATGCGGACGGCGCCAGGCCGAGCACCTGGCCGCATAGGAACCGGGCGTAGGGTTCACCGCCCTCATCGGACGCGTAGGCGCGGCGGGTCTCCAGACGCCAGGCGGTGTGCTCGAACTCCCGGAAGTAGTCGCCGAAGGTGGCGTCGTCAATGAACTCCGGCACGACCACGGCTCCTTGGGCCCGAAGCGTACGAGCAGCTCGCGCGGTACGACGACGAACCCCTCATGGGGAGCGACGTCCTTGAGCTGCTTGGCGTCCTCGGGGTCGGTCACCGCCATCCCCTGTACGAGGATCTCCCCGCTGTCGAGGTCCTCGTGCAGCGTCGGGCACTTCCCCTCTTCCGAAGTGGTACCGATCACCTCCAGCCTTCGGGCCATGGTGTCCTCCACGTCCTGGCCGGCCTCCTGGCCGACGTGGAGCGCACCGTAGCCCGACCTAGTAGAAACGCGACAAGGCACTGCGGGTGCGACGTGCGCGATCGGGCACCCGCCGTCCACGCGCTCACATAATCGGCGACGCCCTTCCGGGGTCAGTGGGGCATCGGTGAGGGCCTGCGGGTGATCCTCGTGCGCGCGCACCAAGGCCCCGAACTCGGCGTGGTCAAGGGTGTGGTGGATACCGTCGGTGGTCAGCAGCACCAGGCGGTCGGGGATCGCGGCTTCACGGACGGTGGCGACGACAGCGGTGGCGAGGGACGCGCGGACCCATGCGTCGTGGTGCTCGGCGATTTCGGCGGCAACGTCACCATGGGCCCGCAGGAACTGGCCCATGGTCTGGCCGGTGGAGTACTGGTGAAGCCGGGTGCCGTCCCAGCCCCACGCGCGGGCATCGCCGAACCAGGCGATCCGGGAGGCGATCCGGGTGGTGTCGTCCCCAGGGCCGGTGACTGCGGCCACGGCGACGGCGTCCGGCTCGGGTTCCTCCTCTTCACTGCCAGCCGTGTTCGACGGTGACGGAGTTGGAGACTGTCTCTGCCCCTGGGGGGAGCTTCCATGCGCAGGTGTCGTGCAAGTTGGACAGCAGCTCCTGCTCCTCGTCAGTAGTGACCTTCAAGTAGTAGAGGGCGCGCTTGGAGCGAAGAGGGGAGTCATGAATGTCGCGCGTCGTCGTGTACGTTCTCGCCTCCTCTCCCGGTGTGATCGAGTCCTTCGGGCAGTAGACGGTGTGCTCGGTGCCCGGCTTGCCGACGTTGTCCATCTGGGCGATCAGGTAGTACTTCGTGCCCTCGGCCGGCGGGCAGATGACCTTTGCCGTCGTCTGAAAGGTGCTACCTGCCTTGTCCGGTGCGCTGAGCTGGACGGCCGGGGACGGGCATTTATCCTGCGACGAGCCCGAGTTCCCTGAACTAGCAGCGATGAGTGCACCGCCGATCGTGCCAGCAGCCGCGATGACGGCCGCGATGGTGACCTGGTACCGGGATGGACGGAAGCGGCGCCGTGGACGTGGTGGAGGAGCGGAACCCATAGATACCCCCTGTACTGGATGCTTCACAGAGAGATACCACGGTCGGGCTTGTTCGCGTTGCGTAAAACCGAGGTTGGTTCGAGCGGATACGCAGAGGCGCCGATCAGTCATCTTTGCGCGCAGCGGCAATAGTACTTGCTGTATCGGCACCTTCCGGTTACGCGTGCGGCACACCCCACTTGAACCGTCGGACAAGTGCTCGACCGGTCGCCTCCGTCACAGTTTCCGTCTCATTCACAACCGTTCGCAGACGTTCAGGCGAGACCGGGGGTCCGCTCCTGCGCGTTGAGCAGCCGACCATGAATGCAGGTGATCGCCCCTGAACACACCGTGTCCCCCTCCACCACAGTTGGAAAGCGTGTGGGGAGAGATCAAGTTGCTGTGTGCTGTCCAGCGTTTGACCGGTGCCGTCAATGGACCCTGACCGCCGGGATCTGGCACAACCACAAGACCGGCCGACTACTCATCCGGTCACTGACCGCCTACGGCAACTGACCTTGGAATCAACCATCCAAGGGGGGCTCGCATCGCATGGATGCGGGCCCCCCTAGCTAGGTGTGTCCTTCGGTGCTGTCGCTTGACGACGGCACCGAAGCCTTAGACGTCGTTGCATTTGGCGTTGGTCGATAGACTGCTGCAGAGATGAGCATGGAAGATGAGATCGAGACCCTCTGCCGGGTCTGTGGGTATGACGATGGCGAGCCACGCTGGGTGAACGGATGCGCTTACAGCGTTATTTGCTCTGCTTGCGCATCCCAGTCTGGCCTCAATGACAACCTGCTGGAAGGCGTGCGTGAGCTGCGGGGGTACTGGGTGGGCCAGGGCGCTCCATGGTCCTGCCCTGAGGACAAGCCGGAAGGCTGGGACCTGCTGAAGCAGATTTCCGACCTGCCTCCCGAATGGCGTTGACCCGAACCGTCGGCAGCGCTACTGAAGTTGATTGCGTGATGTCGGTCTGATCGCGGTCGGGGGTCCAGGCTCAGGCCGGCGCCTGCGAGGCACCCGTCGACCAGGTGGGGGGCGGTACTGGATCTTCTTCAGGTTTCGCTTGACAGCCTGGGCCAGCTGGTCGAGATCTGCGGCGGCGAGGTTACCGATCGCCCGTTTCACCAGCGACCAGATTCCTTCCTGCGGGTTGAGGTGAGGCGCGTAGGACGGAAGCTGGAAGACGGTCGGCCAGTCGGCGTTCGCGGCGGCGAGCGCTTGCATCTGCGGCATCAGATGGGCACGGAGGTTGTCCCACACCAGGGCGACGGGCCCGCTGAGTTGGCGGTGTGCGCGCAGGATCAGGTCGCGGTAGTCCTGCCAGGTGAAGGCCTTGGGTTCACCCTTGCGGCCCCGGTGGACGCGGAAGCTGTAGAGGAAACGTGACCGCTTCCCCGGCTTGAAGCAGGCCATTCCCGCCATCGAGGCCCAGCCGGAGCCACGGCCGCGCACGCTGACGACGGGAGTGACACCCACACGGCCCCAGGTTCTGGCACGCGGCGGCCTCAGCGACTGGGACGCCTCGTCCTCGAACAGGATCCAGGCGCCCCGGGCCGCCGCGGTGCTCTTACCCGCGGCCATACCTCCTTCTTCCACAACTCCACTGCCCCGTCGTCCCGTTCGACGGCCCGTCGAGCGGTCTGCTGCCAGGACCAGCCATGCCGCTTGAGCAGTCTCCACGTCCCCTCGACGGTGTAGCTGACGTGGAACATCCGGCCGATCAGGGTCTTCACCCGGGCCAGTGTCCACCGCTGGTCCTCCCAGCCGTGGGCCAGCGGACCACGTTCCAGAGCCCTCTCCAGCCGGGCCACCTGGGATTCACCGAGCCTGGGCCGGCCGGGCGATCCCTTCGACAGCACGCCACCAGGCCCCCGCTCACGCCACTGCCGGCGCCAGCGCTCCACCGACCGCTCACTCACCCGCAACGCGACAGCGATCTCCCGGCTCTTCTCCCCGCCCTCGAAACGAGCGACCGCCTCCAGCCGGATCCGTTCCCGTGCGGCCCTCCCCGCATCGGTCAGCCCACCACCCTGCGCATATCTCACAGCCGCAAGACCTACACCGAGCACCCCAGCCCGTCAGCCGACGAGTCGGCTGCGACACGCTCTTTTTGCTTTGGACTTGTGCGATACGGGGGGCGACCGCAGTCCGTCTACCGGTCGTGTCGGTGCTGCCAGCGCTATCCCCGATTGAGGGCATCGCATGCTGCTTGGCGAGCGGCGCCCCGTATGGTCTCGACGGCACTCAGGGCCGCCCACACGCGGGTGCCAGGTCGTACAGTCACTCGGCAGTGGCGGGGTCGGCCCAGTGGCGGCGCCCTGGCAGGCGGTGAGCAGGTCGCTCACCGCCTGGTGGATAGACATCGCGTGCGGCAGGCCAGTTGACGAGATGGCCGCCGCAGGCAGAGCCGGAAGAGGAAGCTGCCGCTGACGAGGAACCGAACCTTATGGCTCCATGAGCGCCCTTTGGGCCATATACGGGCCAGGAGCGCCTTCTCCTGACCACAGATGAGGTAGGACGCAGGTCAGGATGGGCGGGATGGTGTCGGCGACGGCGGTCTTGAGAACCGTCGTGGCAGCGATGTCACCGAGGGTTCAAATCCCTCAGCCTCCGCCAGTCCTGCGCTTCCGCAGGTAAGAAGGGGCGTTCCCGATCCGGGGGCGCCCCTTTCGCGTGCGGGGTGTCTCGCCGTGAGCCGGGCCTGTAACGCCGTCGGCCAGTGTGTGGCCAACCGTGGTCTGGCTGCGATGACTTCAGCACTCTGCGGGTTCCCCGCAGAGTGCTGTTGCATTTCTGGTTGGCCACTGTCCGCTGCTCGCGGAAGATCCGAACGAAGAACCGGCCGCCCCTTGAGGCGCTCGCGTCCGCCCGGACCCGAAGCTCCAGGTGAGAACCCTGCGCGCGAGACAAGTTGGTCATTTAGCTGGGCGTTAGTGGAGCGGCAAGCCGGCGATAGCGGGTCCGGCCAGAGTGGGTGACGTACCGAGGAGACACCGACTCGGACACCGACATCGACTTCCCTGGGGGAATCCGCAATGAGCGCCAGCACCACTGCCCGCACTGTTCGTCGCCGTACCCTGCGCGTTGCCGCCGCGGCGCTGGTTGCGGCGGCCGGGCTTTCTTTGACTGCGTGTTCCGGCTCGGATGCCGGGGGTTCGAAGGCGGCGGGGCACACGGGGGCGAACGCGGCTGCGGAGTCCGGTGGTTCGGGGTCGAAGTCGTCGGCGTCGGGGTGGTCCGGGCTGCAGGGCGCCGGGGCTCAGGCGGACGACGCGAAGGCGGACTCCGGGAATGGCGCGGCGGAGGACGGGGGGAAGCCTGACTTCTGCCGTACGGACGACCTGATGATGGAGGCCGTCGACTCCTCGCCCGACAAGCAGACGGGCGATGTCACCGTCCAGATGACGAACAAGGGCGGGAGCACCTGCTCGGCGACGGGGTTCGCGGGTGTTGACCTGAAGGATCTCGACAACACCTCCGCCTCCGTCACCCGCGCCGACAATCAGCCCCGCATCACCAACCTGAAGCCCGGCGATACCGCCACCTTCAACATCTCGTACCCCGCCGACACCAGCGGCGACAGCCTCGCGAACCCGACCAACATCCTGGTCACCCCGCCGAACGAGTCCCACAGCGTCTCCCTGAAGTGGCCCGCCGATGCGCTCAAGCCGGCCGGCTCGTATGACGACAAGATCCAGGTTCACCCGGTCGGGATCGCCAACTGAGAGCCTCCTCGCCCTCGGCTTTCGTAGCAGGTGGTAGTCGTCGCATGGGTGTGGCGCTTCCTCGCTTGCAAAGCGGACCTGTGGTCCATATCGTTAATCGGACTAGCGGTCCGGATTGTACGAGCTGGAGGTTCCCCATGTCCGCAACCGTCTCCACCAGGAGCAGCTGATGATCACCGACGGCACCGCACTGGTCATCGGCGCCACCGGCACGACCGGCAGCCGCACCGCCGCCCAACTGACGGCCGCAGGCCACCGCGTCAAAGCCGCCAGCCGTCGGGCCGCCCCGGTCGCCGACGCCGAGCCGGTCCGCTTCGACTGGTACGACGCCTCCGGTCACGCCGCCGCCCTCGACGGCGTCGACCGCGTCTACCTCGTACCGCCCGTAGGCGACTCCGACCCCGCGGCGTCCATGCTGCCTTTCCTCCAGCGGGCCCGTAGCGCGGGCGTGCGCCGTGCGGTGCTGCTGAGTTCCTCGGCCATCCCCGAAGGGGGGCCGGCGGTGGGGGCGGTGCACCGGGCGCTGTCCGGTCTGTTCGATGAGTGGGCGGTGCTGCGGCCGTCGTGGTTCATGCAGAACTTCACCGGCACGCACGTGCACGCCCGCGGCATCCGTGACGACGGCGTCATCTGGACCGCCGCCGACAGCGGCCGGGTCGGCTTCGTCGATGCCGGGGACATCGCGGCCGTCGCCGTCCACGCGCTGACCGATGAGCAGGCGCCCAATATCGATCTCGTCCTCACCGGGCCCGAGGCGCTCAGCCACGACGACGTCGCCGCGATCATCACCGAGGTGACCGGTCGGCCCGTGGCCCACCGCCGGCTGTCCTACGAGCAGTTGCGCGACCGCCTCGCGGCGGAGATCCCGGTGGAGTTCGCCGCGATGCTCGCCGGCATGGACCGTGCCATCGCCGAAGGTGCGGAGGACCGCGTCACCGACACCGTCCAGCGCCTCACCGGCCGGCCCGCGCGCGCCTTCCGCGAGCTCCTTGAGAGGTCCGTTCCGAAGCCGTAGGACCTGAAAGTCGTAGGCCCTGAAGCCGTAGAACCTGAAAGTCTTAGGTCCTGAAGTTGTAGGTCCGGAAAGGTCGTTGGCCCTGAGAGGGGCAGGCGCTCGCTTCAGGCTCTCGCCTCCGGGGTCGTCAGCGGCTGGGCGGCGGAGCGCATGTGGGCGCGCAGCCAGCGGGAGGCGGGGTCGGTGTCGACGCGGTGGTGCCAGCGGAGTTCGACGGTGGCCGAGGGCAGGGGCAGCGGGATGGTGTGCCAGCGGAGGGGGACGTGCCGTGCGACCAGGTGCTGTGCCAGGAAGAGGGGCGCGAGGCAGATGACGTTCTCCTCCAGGGCCATGAGGGCCGCGACGGCGTAGGACGGTACGACCGCGCTGACCGTACGGGAGCGGCCCAGGCGGTGCAGCGCCTCGTCCAGGGGGCCGCGGGCGAGGCCCCTGCGGGAGGCGGAGATGTGCGGGTGGGCGCACAGGTCGTCGATCGTCAGCCGTTCGGCCCGGCCGAGTGCGGAGTGGGCGGACATCAGGGCGACGAAGTGGTCGGCGAAGAGCGGTTCCGTGCGCAGGTCGGGAGGGGGCGGGCCGGCGACGCCGACGTCCAGGTCGAGCGAACCGTCCCGTAGCGGATCGGCCTCCTTGGAGTCCTGCGCCACGAACCGCAGCCGTACTTGGGGCGCTTCGGCGGCTACCAGGCGGGTGAGCCGGGGCGCGAGGACGGGGGCGAGTCCGTCGTTGACGCGGATGGCGAAGGTGCGCTGCCAGGACCGGGGGTCGTTGTCGGTGGGGTCGGCCCGGAGGCCGGACGCTTCCTCCAGGAGCGCCTTGACCCTGGCGGCGGAGCGCTGGGCGAAGGGCGTGGGGACCAGGCCCCGGCCGGCGCGTACGAGGATCTGGTCGTTCATCGACCGCCGCAGGCGCCCCAGGGCCCTGCTCGTCGCCGGAGCGGACAGGTGAAGGCGTGCCGCGGCGGCGGTCACGCTCCTGGTGTCCAGCAACGCGTCGAATACGCGCAACAGGTTGAGGTCCAGCTGCTCGGCCATGAGGCGTCCTTGTGATTGCGTTCGGCGCAAAGCCGGAGTGCAAAGTATGCACTGGACATCATTCCACCTGAGTTTGAGACTGAATCTGTGACTAATGGGTCGCCGCGAACCTCGGGGTTGGTGAAGCCGGTCGAGCCGACGCGCGGTTGCGGTCGCCCCGGCCGGCCGGCCGGCCACCAGTACAGGAGTGGACAGCCATGGCCAGGACCGTGCGACCGACTGCCTTCGGGACACCGGAAGTCCTTGAGACCGTGCCGACACCAGTGCCGCGACCGGCCGCCGGCGAGGTCGTCGTCCGCGTTCGCGCGGCCGGGGTCAACCCCATCGACTGGAAGCTCTACAGCGGCGCCTTCCACGCTGTGGACGACCGGCACAAGGACTCCGCCGGAGTCGCCGGCGCTCTGCCGCGCCTCGGCTTGGAGTGCGCGGGAGTCGTCACGAAGGTTGGCCCGGACGTCGGCCCGGACACCGACGCGGATGTCGGTGCGGATGTCGGTGCGGGCGTCGATGACGAGGCCGGTGCGGGGGCGAACGGGGTGCGGGTCGGCGATGAGGTCATCGTCTACCCCGTCACCGGCGCCTACGCCGACTACGTCACCGCGCCCGTCACCTCGCTGATCCCCAAGCCGGCCGGTCTGGGCTGGTACGAGGCCGGGGCGCTGATGCTCGCCGGCACCACGGCCGCGCACGCCCTGGACGTCACCGGAGTGGGCCCGGGCGACACCGTGCTCGTCCACGGCGGCTCCGGCGGGGTGGGGCTGATGGCCGTACAACTGGCCGTCGCCCTGGGCGCGACCGTGATCGCTACCGCCGCCGAACGCAACCACGGACTGCTCCGCGGCCTCGGCGCCCTCCCGGTGAGTTACGGGGCCGGGCTGCTCGACCGCGTACGGGCCGCAGCGCCCGACGGCATAACGGCCGCGATCGACTGCGTCGGCACCGACGAAGCCCTCGACACCTCCGTGGCGTCGGTGGCCGACCGGCAGCGCATCGCCTCGATCACCGGAACCGACCGCCGCGTCACCGCGGGGATCAAGATCATCGGCAATGGGCCGGGCCAGGACGCGGGCGCCGACATCAGGGCCGCCGCCCGCGCCGGGCTGGCGGCCGGCGCGGGCAAGGGCGAGCTGCGGGTTCTGATCGCCTCGGTCTTCCCCCTGTCGGAGGCGGCTCGGGCGCACCGGGCCGGGGCCGCCGGGCACGCCCCCGGCAAGCTCGTGCTTGTTCCCTGACCCCGACCCTGACCCTGACCAGGCACGCGCCCCCGATCCCGAGCGGATGGAACAGCCGGCGCACGCGAGGGAGGAGAGAAGATGACTGAGGGAAAGCAGGGAAAGCAGGGAAAGCAGGGAAAGCAGGGAAAGCAGCGATTGCCCGGTCAGGGGTCGGCTCCGCTGGTGGATTTCGCGGTGGTCGGTTGCGGACCGGTCGGCCTGACACTCGCGGCGCTGCTGGGCAGGGCCGGGCATTCGGTCGTACTCCTCGAACGCCATCCCGGCCGCTACGGCCTGCCCCGCGCCGCCAGCTTCGACGGGGAAACCATGCGTGCGCTGGCCGGATTGGGGCTGGCCGAGGAACTGTTGCCCACGCTGTACGCGCAAGAGGCCTACGAATGGCGCAACGGCTCCGGTGAACTGCTGATCCGGCAGGAATGCCGGGCGGTCGGCGACAGCGGCTGGGCGGACATCTACATGTTCGACCAGCCGACTCTGGAGAACGCGCTGCATTCACTGTGCGCGGCACTGCCGAACGTGGAAATCCGCCTCGGCACCACGGTCACCGGACTTTCCCAGGACCGCGACGAAGTTCAGCTCACATTCGCCAACGGGCTTGCTGTACGGGCTCGTTACGCGATCGGCTGTGACGGGGCCAACAGTTTCGTCCGGCAGCACCTCGGCATCGAACAGGACGACCTGGGCTTCGCCGAGCCCTGGCTGGTCTGCGACTTCGCGCTTCGGCGACCCGCTGCCGAACTGGGGCTGCCCCGAATGCTACAGATCGGCGACCCCGCCGGTCCGACCACCGTCATCACCACCGCGCCGGAACGACAGCGGTTCAGCTTCATGCTCGACGACACCGAAGCCCTCGATCAGGAACGCTCGGAGGAGTCGGAGGAGTCGGAGGAGTCGATGGATTCGGAGAAGGCGTGGGACCGCGTGCGGCCCTTCCTTTCCCGCGCTGACGCCGAACTCGTCCGCGTCGCCGCCTACACCTTCCGGTCGTTGATCGCGCGGCGGTGGCGGGACGGGCGGGTACTCCTCGCCGGCGACGCCGCTCATCAAATGCCCCCGTTCCTGGGCCAGGGAATGTGTTCGGGGATACGCGACGTGCTCAACCTCGCCTTCAAGGCCGATCTGCTGGTGCGGGGAATTCAGGGCCCCGAAGTGCTCGACACCTACCAGAGCGAACGCGAACCCCATGTGCGGGGCGTGATGGAAACCAGCATCGAGCTGGGCCGTCAGCACACCGTGCGGGACGCCGCGCTGGCCGCCGAACGAGACGCCGGACTCCTCGCCCGCCGCGCCGCATTACAGGAGCCGGAACACATCCGGCTACCGGACCTCGGTCCCGGACTGCTCGGCCCGGGCGGGGGCCGGATCGCGGTGCAAGGACGGGTCGGCGACGGTGTGAGGACAGGGCTCCTCGACGACTTCACCGGCAGCGGATTCCGCCTGTTGGTCACCGAACAAGCCCTTGCCGTACTGGATTTGGCCGCACTCGAAGAAATCGGCATCACCGTCGTCGGCTTCGGCCCGGCAGCCGGAAAGAACGTCGTGATCGACTCCGACGGCACACACCGACGGTGGCTCTCCGAACTGGGCGCCGCCGCCGTGGCCGTACGCCCCGACAACTACGTGCTCGCCGCCGGGCCCGACGCCGTGGAAGTGGCGGAGGAATTGCGGGCCCTCCTCGCCCCCGGAACCCGGGCCGCCGCGGCGTGAAAGCCCGCCACTCTCTGCGAGAGTCCGGGCTCGACTGGGTGGCGGAGGGGCGGAGCCGGATGCGGCGTACCGACAGGCCGTGACGTCGAATTCTCGGCGGGCCTCGCGACACTCCGCCGATCGTTGGAACGGGCTCTGGAACGGACTCTCCAACCGCGCGGGTGATAAGTCGGATCGTCGTCGGCCCGGTGCTATTTGTGTCGAACGCGAGGGAAGGAAGTCCGGTGGCGAGTCCGGTGCATGGCGATCGGCGGTCGCGGGCAGATCGGTGGTGGGCCGGCGACCGTACGAGAGGCCGGCGGGAAGCGAACCATTGAACGCCTGGCGCTGGTTCGTGCCGCTCTGCTGCGCATTTCATTAATCCCTTTGGGGGTAAACCCGCGTGGCGATGCCCTGTTGGAGGAGATCTGCGGTGCTAAGCACCGAGGCTGTTCACCGACACGTTGTGACACGTATGGAAAGGGAATGCCATGTCGCGTATCGCCAAGGCCGCCATCCTGACGGCTGCAGCCGGAGCCGCTGTTTCCGGTGCCGCGGGGGTCGCCTCTGCCGACGCCGGTGCCGCGGGCGGCGCTGTCGGGTCGCCGGGTGTCCTCTCCGGGAACCAGCTGCAGATTCCGGTTCACATCCCCGTGAACCTGTGCGGCAACTCGATCGACATCATCGGTCTGCTCAACCCCGCTTTCGGCAACACCTGCCTCAACAAGTAATACCAGCGGAGATATGCAGCGCCCGCGTCGATGAGTAGTCGATAAGCGGCGATAAGCAGTAGCACCTGCTGGAAGCGGCAGCATCTGCTGTGCAGCACGGCACCGCGCACTCCTCGCGCCTGTGGCGCTCACCACGACAGTGGTGGGCGCCACGCGTCGTTTCGGGGAGTCCACGGGTGCTCTGCCGAGTTGGTCGTTGAGTTGGTCGTCGTGTGGGCCTCTGGGCGGGTCCCCGTACTGGCCACCGGATGGGCCGTCGAGTGGGCCGGCGATGCCTCACGGCCGGGCGGCCCCGTGAACCACAGATGCCGACCGCCCGCCCGGAGCGGGCACGGCGACCGTCAGCGGGATGGTGAACGCGTGTTCCCGGGGCAGCTCCCAGAGGGCGGTCGTCCCGTCCGCGCGCCCCTTGATGTCCAAGCCGATGCCTACGAGACGGTGCGGCTGCGTGCCGCAGGCGATTCCGTCGACGGTGGCCCAGGGAGCGGCGGCGAAGAGGGCGCGTACGGCAGTCGGTCCGGCGATGGCGTCATGGATGCCGTGGCCCAAGCGGCCGGGTGTTCGATGAAAGGGAGGGGCGTGATGGCTATATCTACATTTGCTGAAAGTGCGTCTGAACGCTTTTCCGCAGATGGGGCCAGGGGTGCTGGCGCGGCTGGAGGGGCGTGCGAAGGGTTGGGGGCGCAGTGGAGGTTTGACGCGGATTCATTCCCCTTGCGAGCGAATCGGCCCTAGGCGACTGGTTCGCCGGGGATTCGGTGGGCAACTCTGGGTCCGCGACGTCGTACCCCGCCGAGGCAGTCGGCCAACCGCCTGGCGCTACCAAGCAGCAGTTGCACATTCCTGGAGGAATAGACATGGTAAGCACCCGCACCGTCCGCGTTCTCGCTGCTGTCGCCGCTCTCCCGCTGGCCGCCGCGCTCTTCACCGGTGTCGCCCAGGCGGACAACGGCGCCCTCGCCGGCAGGGGCTCGAACTCGGCGGTCGCCGGTGTCGTGGGCAGCGGCGTCGGAGGCAACAACCTCGGCAACTCCACGACGACCCAGCAGGTCGCCACGGGTAGCGGCGCGTCCAACCAGAACAACACCGCGAGCGTCAACGGCTCCGCCTTCACGGCGATCGACCAGGACAACACCGCCGTCAACTTCACCAAGCTGTGGTGAGCCGATGACTCGATGAGAGTCGAGGAGAGCGGTTGAGGTCTGACGGTCGCGCGGCGGCACTCCGGTGCTTCCGCGCGACCGCCTTTTTTGTGCGCGGGCTGGATGAGTATGGGCTGATCGCGTATGGGATGGCTGCGTACGGCGCGTCTGTGTGCGGAGCGTCTCCGCGCGGCGCGTCTGCGTGCGGCGCGTCCGCGTGCGGCATGTCCGCGTAAGGGAGTTCGCTTACGGGAGTTCGCGTGCGGGAACGGTTCGGCGGAGTCGGTCGTCGGCGGCTGTCGTGCACGGACCTTGACAGGCGTCAGGAATCTGACGGACAGTCAGAAACCCTGATTCCCGCCCAGCGGAGGTCCGCGCCCGTGCACCTCGCCCCCACCCCCGCCCAGCAGCGGCTGCGCGCCGAGCTCCGCGCGTACTTCCGCGACCTGCTGCCGCCCGGCGGCCCGCCCGACGACGCGGCCGAGCAGCGCCGGCTGCTGCGGCGCATCGGCGCGGACGGCCTGCTCGGGATCGGCTGGCCCAAGGAGTACGGCGGTCAAGGGCGGGGCCCCGACGAGCAGTTCGTCTTCTTCGACGAGGCGTACCGGGCGGACGCCCCCGTTTCGATGGTCACGCTCAACACCGTCGGCCCGACCCTGATGAAGTACGGGACCGCGCGCCAGAAGGAGTACTTCCTGCCGCGCATCCTGCGGGGCGAGACCGTCTTCGCCATCGGCTACACGGAGCCGGACGCGGGCACCGACCTCGCCTCGCTGCGGACCAGAGCCGTCCGGGACGGTGCGGACTGGCTCATCGACGGCAGCAAGGTTTTCACCAGCAACGCCCAGAACGCCGACTGGATCTGGCTCGCCTGCCGTACGGACCCCGAGGCGGCGAAGCACCGGGACATCTCCATCATCCTGGTGCCGACCGACGTCCCCGGCTTCTCCTGGACTCCCATCGAGACCGTCGGCGGGCTCACCACCACCGCGACCTACTACGACGCGGTCCGGGCGCCCGCCGCCAACCTCGTCGGCGAGGAGAACGCCGGCTGGGGACTGATCACCAACCAGCTCAACCACGAGCGCGTCGCCCTGGCCGCCATCGGCTCGCAGGCCGAGGACTTCTACGAGGCGGCCCTCGCCCACGCCCGTACGACCGACCCGGACACCGGCCGCCGCCCCGCCGACCAGCCCTGGGTCCGGGCCCGGCTCGCGGAGGCGCACGCGCGGCTGGCGGCGACGCGGCTGCTCAACTGGCGGCTGGTCGACGACGTCGGCGCGGGCACGCTCAGCCCCGGGGACGCGAGCGGCGTGAAGTTCCTGGGTACCGAGAGCGCGGTGGAGGTGTACCGGATGTGCCAGGAGGCGGTGGGGGAGACCGGGCTGATACGGGCCGGGTCCCCGGGTGCGTTCGGGGGCGGCCCCGCCGCCGACGGCGAACTGGAGCGGATGAACCGCGCCGCGCAGATCAACACCTTCGGCGGCGGAGTGAGCGAGGTGCAGCGCGAGATCCTCGCCATGATGCGGCTCGGGATGCGGAAGGGACCGCGCCGGGAACCCTTGCGGGAGCGGTCATCAGAGCGGTCATCAGAGCGGTCACCGGAGCGGTCACCGGAACGGTCGCGGGAGACGGGGGAGGCGGCTGCGGAGCGTACGGGCGCGGAGGCGGCTTCAAGCTCGGGGGCGGCGGCGCACGGCGGGCAGCGGGGAGGCGAGCGGTGACGGGCGCGCGTACGGGCACGAGCACGGGTCGGGCCACGGGGCCGGGCCCTGGGGCGTCCGGCGAGCAAGAGGCGGACGGGCTGTACGAGCGTTTGCGGGCCTATGAAGGGCGGGCCGCCGCCAACTCGGGCGTCGGCAAGGACCCCGTCAACGAGCCCATGATCAGGCACTGGTGCGAGGCGATGGGCGACACCAGCCCCGCCTACCCCGCGACCGCCCCGGCCACGATGTTGCAGGTCTGGACGATGGGCGGGCTGTCGGGGAACGCCGGCCGCACGGGCGTGTACGACGAGCTGTTCGCGCTCCTGGAGGACGCCGGTTACACCTCGATCGTCGCCACCGACAGCGAGCAGGAGTATCTGCGCCCGCTGCGCCCCGGTGACCGGGTCACCTTCGACGCGGTGATCGAATCCGTGTCGCCGCGCAAGACGACGAAGCTGGGCACGGGGTACTTCATCACGACGCGCATGGACGTACGCGTCGACGGCGAGACGGCGGGCACCCACCGCTTCCGGGTCCTCAAGTACGCTCCGGCCGCGCAGCGTTCTGAGGAGCGGTCCGCTGAGAAGGAAGCGGGGGGAGGGGCAGGAGCCCTTCGCCCCCGGCCCGTCGTCAACCGCGACAACGCCGGGTTCTGGGACGGCGTCGCGGACGGCAAGCTGCTCATTCAGCGCTGCGACTCCTGCGGGACGCCGCGTTTCCCCTGGCTGCCGGGGTGCGGAAGCTGCGGCTCGGCGCACTGGACGGCGTTCGAGGCGTCCGGCGCGGGCACCGTCTACTCGTACGTCGTCATGCACCACCCGCCCTTCCCGGCCTTCGACCCGCCGTACGCGGTCGGCCTGATCGAGCTGGCGGAAGGGGTGCGGATGATCAGCAACGTCACCGGGGTGCCGTACGACAAGGTGCGCATCGGGATGCCGGTGGAGCTGGAGTTCCTGCGCGTGGACGCGGAGTTGACGCTTCCCGTCTTCCGCGCGACGGGTGGGGGCGACGCGGACGGGGTTGGTGCATGGGTATCCGGCACGGACAGATCCGGCACGGACAGATCCGGCACGGACGGTTCCGGCACGGACGGTTCCGGCACGGACGGTTCCGGCACGGGCAGATCCGGCATGGACGGTTCCGGCGACGCGGCCACGGCCGGGAAGGGCCGCTGACATGGACTTCACCCCCACGCCGGAGCAGCAGGCCGCGCGCGAGCTGGCCGCGTCGATCTTCGGCGATCTGTCGACCCACGAACGGCTCAAGGCCGCGGGCACGGGCTGCGACCCTGCGCTGTGGAAAACCCTCTGCGCGTCCGGGCTGCCGGGCGCCGTGGAGGAGGTGGGCCTGCTCGGGCTCGTACTGCTGCTGGAGGAGCAGGGGCGGACGACGGCGCAGGTCCCGTACGCGGCGACCTGCGCGTACGGGCTGCTGCCGGTCGCCGCGCACGGCACGGACGAGCAGCGGGCGCGGCTGCTGCCGGGGCTGCGGGACGGGACGCTGGTGGCGGCCGGGGCGTTCCCGCCGCGCGCGGCTTCCGCGGTGCGGGGCGAGGGCGGCGGCTGGCGGCTCACCGGCTCCTTCCCCGCCGTGCCGTGGCTGCGCGAGGCGACGCACGTACTCGTACCGGCCCGGCTGCCGGGTGGCGCGGAGACCGGGTGCTTCCTGGCGGAGGTGGTCGCGGCGGGTTCCGTGGAACCCGTGGAGCTCACCGCGCCCTGGTCGGCCGGGCGGCTGACCCTGGCCGCGACGCCCGCCGAACGGCTCGGGGACGCGGACACCTGCGGGTCCGTCCTGTCGGTGGCCCGTACCGCCTTCGCCGGATTGCAGGCCGGGGTGTGCGCCGGTTCGCTGGCGCGGGCGGTCGAATACACCACGACGCGCGAGCAGTTCGGGCGGCCGCTCGCCGCCAACCAGGGCGTGATGCTACGGGCCGCCGACGCCTATATGGACACCGAGGCGATACGGGTGACCGCCTACGAGGCGGCCTGGCGCCACGACGAGGCTCTGCCCGCCCGTACGCACGCGCTCACCGCCGCGTGGTGGGCGTCGGAGGCGGGGAAGCGCGTCGTGCACGCGGGGCAGCACCTGCACGGAGGCATGGGCGCGGACCTCGACCACCCCGTGCACCGGCACTTTCTCTGGGGCCGCCAGCTCGACTCCTATCTCGGCTCCGCCCCTGAACTCCTCGCCGAACTGGGCGAGTTGCTGACCGAGGAGGCGGCGTGAACAGCCGAGATGTGGGCGCTGAGGCGCGTACGGGCGCGTCCCGGGAGGCGGAGACGGAGTCGGAGACGGAGAGGGAGACGGAGACGACGGGGATTACGGATACGGGGCGGAGGCGGGCGGCCCGTACGGGCGATCTGCTGCCCCCGCTGCGCATCCCCGTCACGCGCACCCTCATTGTCGCGGGCGCCATCGCCTCCCGCGACTACCAGGACGTGCACCACGACACCGAGGCGGCCAGGGAGAAGGGTTCCCCGGACATCTTCATGAACATCCTGACCACGAATGGTCTGGTCGGCCGCTATCTGACCGACTACTTCGGGCCGGACGCCGTCCTGCGGAAGGTCGCGATCCGGCTCGGCGCGCCGAACTATCCGGGGGACGAGATGGTGCTGACCGGCGAGGTGACGGACGTGGCCGGGGAGGCCGTGTCGGTGGCGGTGCGCGGCCGGAACGGGATCGGCCACCATGTCACGGGCACCGCGACCGTACTCCTCGGTGATGCCCGCGAGGGCGGTGCTGGGGGCGGCGGTGCTCGGGACGGTGATGGCGACGACTGCGGTGCCCGCGACGCCGATGCCCGTGACGGCGGAGCCCGTGACGGCGGTGCCCGCGACGGCGGAGCTCGCGACGGCGGTGCCGCATGAGTGCGAGCCGCGCCGACACGCTCGGCGGGAAGGCCGCGGTCGTCGGCATCGGCGCGACCGAGTTCTCCAAGGACTCCGGGCGCAGTGAGCTGACGCTCGCCGCCGAGGCCGTACGGGCGGCCCTGGCGGACGCCGGGCTGACGGCGGCCGACGTGGACGGGATGGTCACCTTCACCATGGACACCAGCCCCGAGATCACCGTGGCGCAGGCCGCGGGCATCGGGGAGCTGTCCTTCTTCTCGCGCGTGCACTACGGCGGCGGCGCGGCCTGCGCCACCGTGCAGCAGGCGGCGCTCGCGGTCGCGTCGGGGGTCGCGGAGGTCGTCGTCTGCTACCGGGCGTTCAATGAGCGTTCCGGCCGGCGCTTCGGCTCGGGGGTGCAGCGGCGCGAGCCGTCCGCGGAGGGCGCGGCGCTCGGCTGGGCGCTGCCGTTCGGGCTGCTCACCCCGGCGTCCTGGGTCGCGATGGCCGCCCAGCGGTACCTGCATACGTACGGGCTGGCACCCGAGGTCTTCGGGCAGGTCGCCGTGGTGGACCGCCGGCACGCCGCGCGGAACCCGGCCGCGTACTTCTACGGCAAACCGATCACGCTCGCCGAGCACGCGGCGTCGCGCTGGATCGTCGAGCCGCTGCGGCTGCTGGACTGCTGCCAGGAGACCGACGGCGGCCAGGCGATCGTGGTGACCAGCGTGGAGCGCGCCCGCGACCTGCCGAACCCGCCCGCCGTCATCACCGCCGCAGCCCAGGGCGCGGGGCGCGGGCAGGAGCAGATGACCAGCTTCTACCGCGACGAGCTGACCGGGCTGCCGGAGATGGGGGTGGTGGCGCGGCAGCTGTGGCGGACGAGCGGACTGGCGCCCGGCGATATCGACGTGGGCATCCTCTACGACCACTTCACTCCGTTCGTGCTGATGCAGCTGGAGGAGTTCGGCTTCTGCGGGCCGGGGGAGGGGGCGGAGTTCGTGGCCGCCGGCGAGCTGCCGCTCAACACGCATGGGGGCCAGCTCGGCGAGGCGTACCTGCACGGGATGAACGGCATCGCGGAGGCGGTGCGCCAGCTCCGGGGGACCTCCGTCAACCAGGTGGCGGGGGCGGCGCGGGCACTGGTCACGGCGGGGACGGGCGTTCCCACGTCCGGGCTGCTTCTCGGGGCAGACGGCTGAACGCGGGGCGTCTCGGCGCGCGGTGACCGGGTGTCGGCACTTTTATTCGGCGTATGAACCGATTGATCCGGCCGACCCGACCGACCCGATTGCTCCGCCTGCTCCGACCGATCCGGTCCTCCCGACTGGTCCGCCCCACCCGACCCGTCCGATTGCTCCGACCGACTCGATCGAACCACCTGACCCCACCCAACCGACCGACCCGGCTGAACCGACGGACGAACGTCATCGGATACACCGCCGCGCTGACGGCGACGGTCGTCTCACTGGCCGGGGGTATGGGCGTGGAGTCCGCCTCGGCGGAGGGGGTGGCGGGGCGGCCGGGCGCTCTCGGGGCGCACCCGGCGGGTGCCGCGCCGCGCGTCGCACCGGCCGACGACCCCGATCCGATGACGGACACCACCGCCGGTATCGACTCGATGTTCGATGACGAGGAGGAGCCAGGGGCGGCTGATACGAGGGACAAGACCGGGACGAGTGCGGAACGGACGGGCACGGGGAAGGCCAACCCGTCCCGTGCGACCACAGGCGACCCGCGCGCGCTGGGAGGCTCCGTCTTCGAGGGCCGGGCCTTCGACACCTGCCACGCCCCGTCCCTGACCACCCTCCGCGCCTGGCGCTCCTCCCAGTACGGCGCCGTCGGCATCTACTACGGGGGCCGCGGCCGGGCCTGCCCGAGTCAGCCGTACCTCGGCCCCGGCTGGGTGCGCGGCGCCCGCGCCATGGGCTGGCAGGTGCTGCCCCTGTACGTCGGCTCGCAGTCGCCGTGCGTGGCGAGCGCCCGTAAGAAGCACGTACGCATCGGCGCCCACGCCTGGGCCCAGGGCAAGGCCGAGGGGCGGGACGCGGTGCGCCGGGCGAAGGCGATGGCGATGTCGGCGCGCAGCGCGCTCTACCTGGACATGGAGGCGTACAACTTCCACAAGAAGGGGTGCGCCCGTACGACCCTCGCGTTCATCCGGGGCTGGAGCAACGCGGTGCGCGGCCTCGGGTACCTGCCCGGCTTCTACAGCAGCGCCGAATCGGGCGTACGGCATCTGGAGGCCGCCCGGCGGGCGGGGGCGAACGACCTGCCCGACGCGATGTGGTTCGCCCGCTGGCACACGTCGCCGTCGGTCGACGGGGAGCGGTCGCTGGCCCGGGGCGCCTGGCAGCCGCACCGCAGGATTCACCAGTACGCGGGTGATGTGAGCGAGACGCACGGCGGCCGGCGGATGAGCATCGACCGGAACCTGGTGGACGCGCCGGTGGCGGTCATCAAACGACAGTGATGGCCGGCTGCTGCCCGATGGTGGCGTCCGGGTGTCGTGGGTGGGCGTCCGGCTGTCATCGGGTGGCGTCCGGTTGTCATCCGATCCGGGCTTGCGCGCGTCATCCATGGTGGGGGGCGTGCCGGCCGGTGACGGGGCGCGGATCGCGGCTACGAGGCGGAGAGGGCGGTCGGGAGCGGGTGCTAGGGGTGCGCACCCTGACGAACCCTGACCGCTCTCCCCCTCTAGGAGGTGGGGAAACCCCGACCAGTACGACCTGAGAGGGATCGTTCTTCGGCACCTTCGGGCGATCCGCCGAGTACAGGCGCGCTTCTAGCGTTGAGGCATGACCACGCCTGTGTGCACGAGCGCATCCACTGCCGTGTTCCCGTCGTTCTCGTCGTACGTACGGGCCCGCGGACCGGTGCTGCTGCGCACCGCCCGCTCGCTGACCTCGAACCCGTGCGACGCCGAGGACCTCCTCCAGACGGCGCTGGCCAAGACCTACCTGGCCTGGGAACGCATCGAGGACCACCGGGCGCTGGACGGCTACGTACGGCGGGCCCTGGTGAACACGCGGACCTCGCAGTGGCGCAAGCGGCGGGTCGACGAGTTCTCCTGCGACGACCTGCCGGAGCGCGAGACGGCGCCGGCCCCGGACCCGGCCGAGCAGCAGGTGCTGCGCGACGCGATGTGGCGCGCGGTGCGCAAGCTGCCGGAGCGGCAGCGGGCGATGGTCGTCCTCAGGTATTACGAGGACCTGACGGAGGCGCAGACGGCCGAGCTGCTGGGGGTGTCCGTGGGTACGGTCAAGAGTGCGGTGTCGCGGGCGCTGGGGAAGCTCCGGGAGGACCCGGAGCTGGTGAAGGCGGCGTGACGTCCGGGGGCTCGATGTCCCTGGTGGGGCTGTCGGAACCCAGCGGTGCTGTCCGCATCCGGTGGTGCTGATCGAACTCGGTGGTACTCCTCGAATCCGGTGGGGCTACTCGGACCCGGTGGTGCTGTCCGCATCCGGTGGTGTTCCTCGGACCCGGTGGTGCCGCTCGGACCCGGTGGGGCTTCTGCTGACGATCCGAGCATATTGCGGTGCTCGACGACCGTTACCGAACAGAACCGGACCGATCCCGGTGGCTTCCGACCCTCTTTGGGGCAGTTGTAGGCGGTATTGAGGTCATCGGCCTGTCATCCCATTTCCGCTGGGTAGCCTCCGCGTAACCGGCCGCCTGACGGCGCCACCAACGGGAGAGGGCGAAGGCGGATGCCTGCCTGGGACGCGGAAAGCACCGGCGTGATTCCCGTACAACGGATGCGGCCCGGGGACCACGCCTTCGTGAGCTACGAGGACGACGAGACGCCGTGGGACGTCCTGACCGCGTTCGCGTGGACGGGGCTGACGCTGGGCGAGAAAGTGATGCTCTTCCCGGCCCCCGGGCTGCCCGAGAGTGAGGTCCTCGACCGCCTGGACGCCTGGGGTCCGGCTGCGGCGGCCGCGCGGAGGAGGGGCCAGATCGTGCTCAGCAGCATGCGGTCGCTGATCCTCCCGCACCAGCAGTTCACGCCGGAGCGGCAGTGGGAGGGCATCACCACGGAGACCGAGCGCGCCGTGCGGGAGGGCTACAAGGGGTTTCGGGCGTACATCGACATGCACTGGGTGGCGGATCTCGGGGCGGACATCGAGACGATGATCTACCGCGAGACGCACGCGGACCACCTGTTCCATGCCGTTCCGTACAGCGAGATCTGCGCGTACGACCGCCGTGCGTTCAGTGGGGAGGTGCTGGACGCCATGGCCAGGGCACACCCCACGAACCTGCTGGAACGCCTGGGCTCGCTGCACACGGAGCACGCCGACGGCATGGTGCGGCTGGCCGGTGACGCGGACCTCGCGACCCGCACGGAGTTCACGGCCGCGCTGAAGACCGCGATGGCCCGTACGCCGGTGGCCGGCCGGCTGGTCGTGATCCTCACCGATCTGCACTTCCTCAGCGCGGGCTGCGCCGCCGACCTGCTGCTTGTGGCCGGTGGGGCCGTCGAGGAGAGACGCATGGAGGTGCGGTGCGACGCCTTCCAGGCTCGTACGCTGCGCAGGCTCGGCGCGAATTCGATTCGCCGTCTGATGCTGTTGGAGAAGGCGGAGGAGAAGGCGGGGGAGAAGCGGGTGGAGCCGTCGGCCGGGATGTCAGAGGGCAGACCACCGGAGAGTACGGGCGAAGGGCCGAAGAGTACGGGCGAAGGGCCGAGTGAGGGGCCGGCCCAGGGGAGGCAGCGATGAGGTCCGAACACTGCGACCTCTCCGCAGGCGACGGGGCCGAGGAGTGGCTGCTGGAGTGCGAATTCACCGGCGAGGACCTGCCAGGTCTGCGGGTGGCCGTGGGCGAGTGCGCGGCGTGGGCGGGGCTCACGGAACCGCGCTGGGGCGAGTTCGTCCTGGCCGTCAACGAGATCGCCTCCAACGCGGTCGAGCACGGCGGCGGGCGCGGCTGCCTCACGCTGCGGCGGCGCTGCGGTGAACTGGAGTGCAGCATCGCCGATGAAGGCCCCGGATTCCCGGAGTCCGTCGTCCCCGAACTCCTGCCGGGGCTCGACGGCGCGCACACCGGCCGGGGGCTGTGGCTGGCGCGGTTGGTGACCGACCGGCTGGTGATACGGGGCGGGGCGATGGGGGCGGCGGGGTCTCCGGCCGTTAATGGGGCGAGTGCGGCGGGCACGGAGGGTGCGCCGGATGTGGGGGGTGCGGCGGGTGCTGCGGGTGCGACGGATGCCGTGAACGCCGTGGGAGCGGTGGGCGCGGTGGTGACGCTGGCAATACGCATGTGACGCGGCGTGCTGTGGGGCTGTGGGTACGTACGGGGCGCCAGTGCACCGGGGGGCTACGTACACCCTGAACGGACGGGTTGGTCGGATGTTCCGGGCGTTCGCGATGGCGGAGGCTGAACGCGTCGGCCCCCGCCGTCCATCGCCTGGCGCCCAGCGCTTGTCGTTCGTCGCCCGGCGTTCGTCGCCCGGCGTTCATTGCCCGTCGTTCAAGGAGTGCCCCCATGCCCGACAATTCCCAGCGGCTTCGCAGCGTCCGCGCATCGCGGTGGAGCAAGCGGCGGCGGAGGGGCGCGCTGGCGGTCGTCGTGGCTGCCGGGCTGGCTGTGGGCACCACGCTGACCGTGGCGAACGCGCAGTCGCGCGGACCGGGGGACGGGGTGCGGCGGGGGCTCGACCGGCTGGTGCGCGATGACGGCTACCCCGCCGCGCTGGCCGCCACGCTCGGCCGGGACGGACGTACGCACAACTACGCCGCAGGCGTCGTGGACCTGAGGACCGGGACGAAGGCACCGGTGGACGGGCAGGTGCGGGCGGGGAGCAACACCAAACCGTTCACCGCCACGGTCGCGCTGCAACTGGTCGGCGAGGGACGGATCGACCTCGAAGCCCCGGTCGAGAAGTACCTGCCGAACCTCGTACGGGGCGAGGGCATCGACGGCCGCCGCATCACGGTGCGCCAACTGTTGCAGCACACCAGCGGGCTGCCGGACTACACCCAGTTCATGGAGGCCCCGAACGGCAAGGGCCGACACCTGTACGTACAGCCCCGCACCATGCTCGACCTGGCGCTGGCCCACAAGGCGAACTTCAACCCCGGCACCGGCTGGTCGTACAGCAACACCAACTACCTCGTGGCCGGCCTGATCATCGAGAAGGTCACCGGCCGCCCGCTGGCCGAGGAGATCGACCACCGGGTCATCCAGCGCGTCGGGCTGCGCCACACCTACTTCCCGGGCGCGGGCGACGAGACCATCCGGGGCGCCCACCCCGAGGGCTACCTCGCGGCGAAGCCTGGGGAGCGGCTGGAGAACATAACGAAGATGGACCCCTCGGCGGCCTGGGCGGCAGGCCAACTCATCTCCACCCCAAGCGACTTGAACCGCTTCTTCGCCGCCCTCTTCGGCGGCAAGCTCCTGAAGCCCGCCCAGTTGGCGCAGCTGCGTACCACTGTCCCGGCGCCGGGCCTGTGGCCGGGCGCCCGATACGGACTCGGCGTGATCAGCACGCCGCTGAGCTGCGGGGGCCTGATGTGGGGGCACGGCGGCGACATCCCCGGCTACCACACGCTGGGCGGCGTCACGGCGGACGGACGAGCGGCCACGGTCGCGACGACAGCCGACGGCCCGCCCGCCCAGCGGGGCCCTGCGGACGTTCAGAACGTGGTGGACGCTGCTTTGTGCGGGTGAGGGTTAGGGCGGGGGCGTGAGGGTGGAGGCTGGAGGGTGCTGGGTGGGGCGGTATTGCCGGTGGGTGGGTGCTTGTTTCGTCTCGGACCCTCCGGGTCCAAGGCGCCAGCAGCGGGAGGGGAGGGGGCCGGGCTGCTGTCGGTTCGCTGACTGCGGGCGGGGTTGTGGCTGGGGTTAGAGAAGGCTCGCTGCGCTTTGCCTGCTGGTTGCTGCCGCGATGGGGTTGGCGCGGGGGCCTTCGGGTGCGGGTGAGTTCGTGGCTCGGGCCTGTGATCCACGGCAGTGAGCAGGGGAGTGCGGCTCGCTGCGCTGCGCCTTGGTCGTGGTTGCTGTCCGAGGAGGGTTTCCGCACCCAGGGCAGGGGGCTGAGGGTGTGGAAACTCCCCTCTGACGCTCGCGCGCCCGGTATGTCCGGCCTGGAAGGTTGAATGGGTAACCGGTTGGGGTTTCCATCCGATCCCGCGCCCGGTATGGCGCTTTTGCCTGATGGAAACTCCTACCTACCTGCCGGTAGCCAACGAGACCCCTCGACAAGGCAGCGGCTGGCCGCGCAGCGCAGCGGAGCCCTCCCTGACCTCAACCCCAGGACCGGGCGACAGCCAGCGAACCAGCCCAGGCCACCCACTCCCCACCCCTGCCGGATCATTGGGCCGCAGCCCAGGACGCACCCCCGCCCGAAAGCCCTACCGCGACCACTTCGCGGCAGCAACCAGCGGTGAAGCGCAGCGAGCCATCCCTGACCCCAGCCACGCACACGGCGACAGCCAGCCAACCGACAGCAGCCCGGCCCCCTCCCCTCCCGCTGCTAGCGCCTTGGACCCGGAGGGTCCGAGACGAAACCCGCTCCCACCCACCCCCAATACCGCCCCACCCAGCACCACCACCATCCAGTCTTCCTCCGCCCACCCCCAGCCCCCGCCAAAACCCGAAACCCGCCCCCGACCCCCGCGAGGTAGTGACATAACCGCAGGTACGGCAGCAGAATCAGCGGTACCTACTCGCGCGTAACCGGCTACCGGGAGGCACCCCCGATGCAGAGCACCATGCAGGACGTACCGCTGTTGGTGTCGCGGATCCTGAGTCACGGGTCGACCGTTCACGGGGCGGCCCGGGTGACTACCTGGGCCGGGGACGCCGAACCTCGCCGCCGCACGTTCGCCGAAGTGGGCGGTCGGGCCGCGCAGCTCGCGCACGCGCTCCGCGACGAGCTCGGAGTGGGTGAGTCCGATGTCGTCGGGACGCTCATGTGGAACAACTGCGAGCACCTGGAGGCGTACCTCGCCATCCCTTCCATGGGTGCCGTGCTCCACACCCTCAACCTGCGGCTGCCCCCCGAACAGCTGGTGTGGATCGCGAACCACGCCGCGGACCCCGTGATCCTCGTGGACGGCAGTCTGCTGCCGATGCTCGCCGCGGCGTTGCCGCGGCTGTCGGCCGTACGGCATGTGGTCGTCAGCGGTCCCGGTGACCGTTCCGTACTGGACGGCACCGCCGCCACCGTGCACGAGTACGAGGAGCTGATCGCCGGCCGCCCGACCTCGTACGACTGGCCCGAGCTGGACGAACGGCAGGCCGCCGCCCTCTGCTACACCTCCGGCACCACCGGCGAACCCAAGGGCGTGGTCTACAGCCACCGTTCCATCTACCTGCACTCCCTCCAGGTCAACGGCGCCGACGCGTTCGGGCTGAACCCCGCCACCGTCTGCCTTCCCGTCGTGCCGATGTTTCACGTGAACGCATGGGGGCTGCCGCACGCCGCCTTCATGGCCGGTGCGTCGATGCTGATGCCCGACCGCTTTCTGCAGCCGGCGCCGCTCGCCGAGATGATCGAGGCCGAGCGCCCGACGTTCACCGCCGGCGTGCCCACCATCTGGCAGGGGCTGCTGGCCGAGCTGGACGCCCGGCCGCGCGCCGTGTCGAGCCTGAAGACGCTGGTCAGTGGCGGTTCGGCGTGTCCGCCGTCGATGATGCGGGCGTTCGAGGAGCGCCACGGGCTGACGATCGTGCAGGCGTGGGGCATGACGGAGACCTCGCCGCTCGGTTCCATCGCGTACCCGCCGCACGGTGTGACCGGCGAGGCGGCCTGGCCGTACCGCGTCACGGCCGGCCGTCTGCCCGCCCCGGTCGAGGCCCGGCTGGCGGGGCCCGACGGCGGGTTCCTGCCCTGGGACGGCGAGTCCGCCGGCGAGCTGGAGGTGCGCGGGCCGTGGATCGCGGGCGCGTACTTCGGGGGCGTCGACGGCGAGCCTTCCCGCCCCGACGACAAGTTCAGTCCGGACGGCTGGCTCCGTACCGGTGACGTCGGCACGATCACCCCCGACGGCTATCTGACCCTCACCGACCGCGCCAAGGACGTCATCAAGTCCGGCGGCGAGTGGATCTCCTCCGTCGAACTCGAAAACCGGATCATGGCCCACCCCGCCATCGCCGAGGCCGCCGTCGTCGCCGTCCCCGACGAGAAGTGGGGCGAACGGCCCCTGGCCACCGTCGTCTTCAAGGAGGGCGTCACGGCCGAGTTCTCCGAACTGCGCGACTTCCTCGCCGAGTCCGTCGCCCGCTGGCAGCTTCCGGAGCGCTGGGCGCGGGTGGCGGCGGTGCCGAAGACGTCGGTGGGGAAGTTCGACAAGAAGGTGATCAGGCGGCAGCACGCGGCGGGGGAGCTGGACGTCACCGAGATCGGGTAGCCGGTCAGCGGGTTGGCCCGCCAGCCCGCGAGCCGATCAGCCCGTCAACCCGCGGGCCCGTCAACCCGCGGGCCCGCGGGCCCGCGGGCCCGCCGGCCCGCCGGCCCGTCAACCAGTCTCCGATGGATCAGTCATCGTCCGGGCCCGTCCGTCATCCCCCGTCGGCCGGGCCCGAGTCCCGACGCGTCCGCCCCGCCCGCGCCCCTGTATCCGTGCCCGCCTCCGCCACGTACCCAGGCACAGACGGCCAGCGCACCGTCAACACCACCGACTCCTCCTCCGCGAACCAGGAGTGGTCGACCCCGCGCCCCCACACCACGTAGTCGCCCTCCCTCTCCAGAAGAACGCTCCGGCCGGGGAGTTCCACGCGGAAGCGACCCCTCACGAGCACCAGCAGCGCTGTGCGCTCCTCGCCGCGTACCCAGCGCGTGCGCTCGTCGCCCGGAGGGTGGACGCCCCACTTGATCTCTACGGACTCGCTGTACCGCGGGTCGTCGGCGTCCTTGAAGTGGCCGAGGAGCCATCCCCGGTCCAGCGCCGCGTCTTTGCCCGCATTGCCCACATACACGCTGTCGTTCACGAGGGCGGAGGCTAGCAGCCGGTAGCGGCCCCGGGAGCAGCCCTCAAAGCCTGAGGCCTGGCCCGGCTCGACCCGGCCTCTTGGCCGCGCTTACGCGCTCAGTTGTTGCCTATCTTGGCCAGCAGGTCCACGATCCGCCCCTGCACCTCGGCGCTCGTCGAGCGCTCCGCGAGGAAGAGCACGGTCTCGCCCGACGCGAGCCTCGGCAACTGCGCCGGGTCGAGGTCGGCGGAGGTGTACACGACGAGGGGAGTGCGGTTGAGCAGGCCGTTTCCGCGCAGCCAGTCGACGATTCCGGCGCGTCGGCGGCGTACCTGCAACAGGTCCATGACCACCAGGTTCGGCCGGATCTGCGCCGCGAGCGCCACCGCGTCCGCGTCCGTCGCCGCGTGTCCCACTTGCATGCCGCGCCGTTCCAGCGTGCTCGTCAGCGCCTCCGCGATCGGTTCCTGCTCCTCGATCAGCAGGACGCGGGGCGGGTGCTGCTCGCTGTCGCGCGGGGCCAGTGCCTTCAGGAGTACGGCCGGGTCGGCGCCGTAGGCGGCCTCCCGCGTCGCCTGCCCCAGCCCCGCCGTGACCAGCACCGGAACCTCGGCGGCCACCGCGGCCTGGCGCAGCGACTGGAGCGCGGTGCGCGTGATCGGACCGGTCAGCGGGTCGACGAACAGCGCCGCCGGGTAGGCGGCGATCTGCGCGTCCACCTCCTCGCGGGAGTGCACGATGACGGGCCGGTATCCGCGGTCGCTCAGCGCCTGCTGCGTCGTGACATCGGGGGCCGGCCATACGAGCAGTCGGCGCGGGTTGTCCAGTGGCTCCGGCGGCAACTCGTCGTCCATCGGGGGCCGTTGCTCGTCGTGGACCTCGACCGCGCCGTTCGGACCGTCCAGCGGTTCGGGGCCCTCGGCCGCGCCCTCGTCCGGCGCTCCGATGGCGTAGGCGCGGCCTTCGGAGGCGTGCATGAGGTGCGGCGGTTGGTGCGGCTGCTGAGGCTGTGGGTGCGGCTGTGACGGGGTGTGGCCGTGGGGTTGCCCCTGCGGGCCTGTGGGGTCCGCGCCGAGTGCGCCGCGGTCGGCCGTATCCGGAGGTGTGCCGAGTTTGCGTCGCCTGCCCGAGCCTGAGCCCGAACCCGTGGACGTACCGCCTGCTGGGGTCGGGGCCTGCGTGGGCGTGGGCTGCCGCTGCCCGCCGTCCATCTGCCGCGCGAACGGCGCCCCCTGGCCGAGCGTACGCACGCTGATCGAGCGCTGCTGGCCCTGGCCCTGCGCGGGGGCGTTGGGGTCGGACCCGGGGTCGGCGGGGAGCGGCTGAGGCTGCTGATGCGGATGCATCTGACGGGGCAGCGAAGGCGCGGCAGCGTCCGATCCGTGGCCGCCCCGGTCGCCCTGGTTGCCTCGTTCGCCCTGTTCGTCCCGTTCCCCGCGCGGCTCCTCGGCCAACGGCCGCCGCGCCCGCCTACGGCCCGAGGGCTGCTCGCCACCGCCCGCGCCCCACGGGCCCTGGCCGCCCCCGCCCTGGACCCCCGAACCGCCGGGCGCACCGGCCATGGCCGCCGACGACTCGTCGTCCTCGGGCCTGGACGACCCGCCACCACCCCTGGCCTCGCCCTCGGCACCCGCCGAACGAGCCTGCGGCAACGCGCCGCCGGGCAGACCGACGCCGGGCAGCGGGCTGCCGGGGAACGGGCCGCCGGGGAATGGAAGGCCAGGGAACGGGCCCCTTTGATCCTGCTGGGCCTCCGGGAACTGCTGAGGAGCACGGTCGGCAGCCGCCGGGGGCAGCGCGAACGGGCCGCGCGGGGCGGCCGGTTCGCTCTCGCCCTCTCCCGGAACCGCCCGCTCCGACGCCTCGGCGAGCGCACGCCGGGCACGCCGCCCCGTGGACCGGGACGGCGTCTGCTGACGGCCCGCGTCGTACGGACCTTCGTTATGCGGACCTTCGTTGTGCGGACCTTGGTCGTGCGGGCCTTGGCCGTACTGACCGGCGTCGTGTCGGGCGAGGCCGCCGGGGGGCGTCGGTCCGAGGGCGCTGGGCAGCCCCGACTGTGGGGTGCGGTCCGCCTCGGCGGGCGGCAGCGCGAAGACGGCCCGCCCGGTGGGCTGCTCCTGCTCCTGCTGTGCCTGCTGGCCTTCCTGTGCCTGCTGCGCCTGCTGCGCGGCGTCCCGGCGGGCGCGGCGGCCGGTCGGCGGGGGGAACTCGCCCTCGCCGGGCGCACCGTGGCCAGTACGCCCGTCCGCCGCCCCTTCCGCAGACGGTTCAAGACCCCCGCCCCGGCCGTGCCGATTGGGCCGTCCGTGCGGTTGCGCTTCGGCATCACCCGCGCCGAGCTGCTCCTCCTGCGGGCTGCGCCGCGCCCGCCGCCGCCCGGTCGGCTGCGGCTGGGCCTGGTCCTGCACCTGCGGCTGGGCCGGCGGCTGTACGTGACCGGCGCCCGGCCCCGAGCCCTGCGGCCCGTAACCCTGCCCGCCGGGACCACCGCCCTGACCTCCCTGACCGCCTTGGCCCCCGTGACCGCCCTGCCCGCTCGTCGGCGTCGGCCCGGGTCCGTACGCCGGGTCGCTGCTGCCGGGCCGCTGCGGGCGGTACGGCCGACCGTCCCCGGACAGCTGCCCGGAACCGGCGGCGTCCCCCGGCCCGGACTCCGCCCCGGCCCCGGCCCCCGGCCCGTTCGAGCCACCGCCCGTCGTACGCGCGATGGCCTTGCTTCCCGCATCGTTCGCCGCCGCGTCCGTAGCGGACCCGTGCCGCCTGTTGTCAGCAGCGGGGCTGCCGCCGACGAGGTGTTCAGGGCGCTCCGCGCGCCGGTCGTGCGGCGGCATCGGACTGCCCGCACCCTCCCCGCCGCCGTTCCCACTCCCGCCATTGGACTGCGGCCTGCCGGACTGCTGCCCGCCTGGCTGCTGCCCACCGAGCCGCTGTCCCGCACCGTCGGCGCCGCCCTGCGGGTACCCACGTCCGGGCTGGGCACCGCCCGCGCCGCCGCCGGGCCGCTGCGGACCGATGGGCCGGCGCTGGCCCCCGCCGCCCCCGGAAGCGTCGTCCGGACCGTTCCCGTCGTCGTCCGCCTCGGGCCCCCGACGACCACGCCGCCCGCCGCCCTGGGACTGGGACTGCTGCTCACCGGACCCCAGAGCCCTCTGGCCACCGTGCGGCCCCTGGGAGCCACGAGACCCCTGGGCGTCCTGAGGCGCCCGCGGCGGCTGCAAGCCGCCTTCCACTCGCGCGGACCCCCCCGCACCATTAGCGCCATTCGCACCGTTCGGCGCCCCATCACGCGCACCGGTCCCCCGCGCCCGCTGCGCGGGCATCGGCATCACCGTGGTCGCGTTCTCGCGGTCCGCCAAGCGCTCGGGCCCGGCGGGCACCGGGCCGCCCTTGGCGGAGATGGGCACCTCCAGCACGTACGCGCTGCCGCCCGCCGCGCCCGGTACCTCGTGCGTCTGGAGCACGCCGCCGTGGCGGCGCACGATGCCGCGCACGATCGGTCCGTGCACCGGGTCGCCGCCCGGGTACGGGCCGCGCACCTCGATCCGTACGACCTCGCCGCGCTGCGCCGCGGCGACGACGATCGTCGAGTCGGCGGCCCCGACACCGGCTCCCGGCCCCGGACCCGAACCCGAGCCCGCAGGCGAGTGCGACTGCGATGGCGAGTTGCCCGTCGAGTCGACGCCCGCGACGTCCGCGATCAGGTGGGCCAGGGCCTGCGCCAGCCGTTCCGCGTCCACCTCGGCGTCTATCGGCGGTGCGTGCACGGCGAACTGCGCGCGCCCCGGCCCGATCAGCTCGATCGCGCCCTCGACGCCGGCCGCCACGACCGTGTCGAGCGAGACCTTCTCGCGCTCCAGCCGGTCGGCGCCCGCGTCGAGCCGCTGGAAGCTGAGGACGTTGTCGACAAGCGTGGTCATCCGGGCGTAACCGGCGGTCAGATGGTGCAGCACCTGGTTGGCCTCGGGCCAGAGCTGCCCGGCCGGGTCGGCGGCCAGCGTGCCCAGCTCGGCGCGGAGTTGCTCCAGCGGGCCGCGCAGCGACTCGCCCAGCACCGCCAGCAACTGGGCGTGGCGCTCGGCGAGCGTGTCGTACGCGCGCCGGTCCGTGAAGGTCATCACCGCCCCGACGAGCTGGTCCCCGTCCCGTACCGGCGCGGTCGTCAGATCGACAGCCACCGAACGGCCGTCCTTGGCCCACAGCACCTGACTGCGCACCCGGTGCTTGCGCCCGGAACGCAGCGTGTCGGCGATCGCCGACTCCTCGTACGGGAAGGGGGACCCGTCCACGCGCGAGTGCTGGATGAGGGGGTGCAGCTCCCGGCCGCCGAGGTCGCTGGCGCGGTAGCCGAGTATCTGCGCGGCGGAGGGGTTGACGAGGACGACCTTGCCAGCCGTGTCCACGCCCACCACGCCCTCCGCGGCGGCGCGCAGGATCATCTCCGTCTGGCGCTGCTGGCGGGCGAGTTCGGCCTCGGTGTCGAGGGTGCCGGTGAGGTCGCGTACGACGAGCATCAGCAGCTCATCGCCGGTGTAGGGGTGGTGGTCGGCGTACGGGGTGCGGCCGTCCTCCAGGTTCGCGCTGGTCACCTCGACCGGGAACTGCGTGCCGTCCGTACGCCGCGCGACCATCCGGGTCGGCTTTGTCCGTCCGCCCTCGCCCTCCTGCTCCTCCATGCGACGCATCGAACCGGGGATGCGCCGGGAGTCGAAGTCGGGGAGCAGGTCGAGGAGTCCGCGGCCGACCAGCCCGGTGCCGGGGACCTCGAAGGTCTCCAGGGCGATGTGGTTGGCGTTGACGACCGTGCCGTTGCAGTTGACCAGCAACAGCGCGTCGGGAAGGGCGTCGAGTATGGCTGCGAGGCGAGCAGCGCCTCGGGATGGCCTGCTGCTCACGACGGACGTTCCTCCCTGGTTACCGCACTTCGCCGGCGCCCCCGGGCCCCATCCTGCCGTCGGCCCCGCGCCATGTCACTGACAGGAAGTCTACGGGCTGCGGATGCGGGCGCGTCGGGGGATGACGGCGGATGCCGGCGTGGCGCGGGACGCGAGTGCGGCAGGCGTGTGGCGGCGTACGGCAGTCGTGCGACGGCGTGTGGCGAGAGCACGGCGGGGCGTGGCAAGGGCGCGGCGGCGTACAGCTGGGGCGCGTCGGCGTGCGCCCATGGCCGTGGGCGCACGCCGGGCATACCGCCGGGCCGGACTCGCGGTCAGCCCCGCTCCGTCCCGAGCACGCTGGAGAACTTGTTCCAGCGGGCGGTCTCGCACCCGTTGGACCGCTTGAAGTCGGCGTTCACGGGCCGCCCGGCCCAAGTGCCCGACACGTGCGCCCGCTCGGGGCCGCCGTAGATCTGCGTGCACATCCTGTTCGTCGGTACGGGCGCGAAGGGGTCCGTGCCCCACACCGTCGCACCGTCGAGCTGGTCGCAGGCGGCCTTCGCGTGCGGGTGGGTGCCGCCGGCGGGGTGGCAGTAGAGCTCGTACGTACCGTCGGCGCCGCCACCGCCGCCCGCGACCGTGACGGTGAGGTGGTCGTCGTGGGCCGGGGCGGGCACGGGCAGCGGCCGGACGGGGGCGCTCGCGGCGGCGGAGGCGGCGGTGGCGGCCGTGGGGAAGGCGAGCAGGGCGGCAGGGACCAGCGCGGCGGCGGTGACGACGAGGCGGCGGAGCGACATGGTGGAACTCCAGGAGTACGGGGCCGGACGGGGCCGGTGTCATGTACCTGTGGCCCCTCTCCCCCTCTAACGCGCCTCCCGCCCGCGCGTTGCGCTCCTCGCGCCGACTTTGCCCCGTCGGCCGCCCGCCCGGTACCGTAGGCTCCGATTGGTGACGGGCCGCTGGCCTGTGTCATCATCTGCACGCACCACCTCGCGCTTGCGCGGGGGTGCTGGAGGCTTCGCCTAGTCTGGTCTATGGCGCCGCACTGCTAATGCGGTTTGGGGTAACCCCCCATCCCGGGTTCAAATCCCGGAGCCTCCGCTCGCTTCGAGAGCCCCGTCCGCACCGCGGACGGGGCTCTTCGCGATTTGGCCCTCCAGCCCTCCCGATGTCGTCCTGATCTGGCCGCGCGCGAGGGGGAGGTTACGGGGAGGCTGGAGTTCCACGAGTGAACGGGAGCCCACCATGGCCGCTACGCCGGAAACCCCTGACACACCCCTCAGCACCGCCGACACCGCAGGTATCACCGACATCACCGATATCGCCGGTATCACCGTCCCGGACAGCCGGCTGGTCCGGGAGGCCACGGAACTGGTCCGCGACGCCACCGACGACCTGATCTACCACCACTCACACCGCGTCTACCTCTTCGGCGCCCACCACGGCCGTACGCACGGGCTCTCCTTCGACCCGGAGCTGCTGTACGTCGGGGCGCTCTTCCACGACCTCGGGCTGACCGAGAAATTCCGGGCCTCGCAGCAGCGCTTCGAGATCGACGGCGCCGACGAGGCGCGCCGCTTCCTGAGCTCCCACGGGGTACCGGAGGACCGCACCCGCCTGGTCTGGGAGGGCATCGCGCTGCACACCACCCCGGAGATCCCGCACCACATGGCCCCGGAGATCGCCCTGGTCACGGCCGGTGTGGAACTCGACGTCCTGGGCATCGGCTACGCCGACCTCCCGGCGGACGTACGCGAGGCGATCGTCGCCGCCCACCCCCGCCCCGACTTCAAACGCCGCATCCTGCGCGCCTTCACCAACGGCATCGCCCACCGCCCCCAGACCACCTTCGGCAACGTGAAGGCCGACGTCCTCGCCCACTTCGTGGACGGCTACACCCGTCCGGACTTCGTTCGCGTCATCGAGGAATCCTCCTGGCCCGAGTAACCCGGACCCGGCGGTCCACCACCCCACAGAGGGTTATTTCCCCAGGTCAGCGGCGGTGCGGGATTCGGATTTCGCCTCTCGGCGCAGGTCATGTAATGTTGTTCCCGCAACGCCGACCGGCCAGAAAAACCGCCGGAAAGCCAAGCGCTCGTAGCTTAACGGATAGAGCATCTGACTACGGATCAGAAGGTTGCAGGTTCGAATCCTGCCGAGCGCACAGCAGGTCAGAGGCCCCGTTCGAAATCGAACGGGGCCTCTGGCGTATCTCTTGACGGCAGTGTTTGACGGCAACCGCCTCAGAGAGGCGAAGGGGCGTCCGTCAGGACGCCGGTCGCGCCCCGTCATCGGTCGATGGGTTGCCGTCACCCCGCAGGGCACCCCCGACGCGATCGAAGGCGGAACGCTGCGAGTCGAGCCGCACGAAGGTGTAGATGTCCATGGTCACCCGGATCGAGCTATGGCCCAGGACTTCCATGATCATGCGAGCGTCAGCACCCCGTTCGTGAAGCAGGGACGCGCACGTGTGGCGCAGGTCATGGAAGCGGACCTTACGGACTGCGGCACGGGTGCACAGTGCGTCGAATGAGCGGTTGAGGTTGCGCGGCTCGATGGGAGTCCCATTCTTCGTCGTGAAGATCAGCCCGTGTTCCGTCCCCTTCCAGTTGTCGCCCGCCGCCTTCTGGTCGGCGATCTGCTGGGCGCGCTGGGCACGGAGAGCTGTCACACACTCGGCCGGCAGCGCCACGCGACGGGCAGAGCGCTGCGTTTTGGGCGCGACGATCAGCAGTTCACCGCCGACCCGCTGAAGCGCCTGCCGTACGGTGACGACGCCTTCGTACAGGTCCACGTCCGACCAGCGCAGCCCCAGCACCTCGCCCCGCCGCAGACCGATGCGTACGGCGAGTTCGTACGCGGCCCACAGCCGGTTGCCCCGAGCCGCTGTCAGGAGTTGTCGCCCTTCCGTGGCTGTGAGCGGTTCTATCTCGCGCTTCGTACCCATGCTCAGCTGTACGTTCCGGGCCACGTTGCGCGGTAGCTCATCCTCGCGTACGGCGTGCTGGAGGGCGGCGCGAAGGATGACCAGCAGGAAACGCACGGTCCGGTCAGACGGGCGTTTCTTGCAGCACTTGCCGAGGGCGCAGCAGCGTTGCTTGTGCTGGGGACGGTTCTTGTCCTTGTCCTGTGCGCAGCACTGGCAGGTGGCGGCTGTCTTGGTCAGGAAGGAACGGATATCGCGGGCAGCGAGCCGGGCGAGCTTCTTCCTGCCGAACTCTGGGGTGATGTAATTGCGCACCAAGGATTCGTAGTTGACGTAAGTCGTGCTGCGTACCTTGCCCTTGGCGACATTGGTCAGCCAATACGTCAAGTAGGCGCTAAGCGTCATTTTGCTGGTGGCGACCGGAAGGCCATCGAGAGAGTTGGCCTTGAGTTTGGTCAGCTTCTCGTGTGCCTCTTCCCAGTCCTGACCGTAGACGCTCCGCCGCTTGTACGTGCCGTCACTCGTGAGTACGAACGCACTGCCTTCCCAGCGGCCATCCTTGCGTTGGTAGATGGTGCCTTCGTTATTGGCATTCTTCTTGGACTTGGCCATCAGGCAACTTCCTGTTCAGTGCGGAGGGATATGAATTCATTCAGAGCCGCTTCGGTGATGCGACGGCAGCGGCCGACGGTGAGCGAGGCAAGCTGTCGGGAACGTATGAGGTTGTAGACCGTCCATCGGCTTACGCGGAGCCGGTCAGCAACTTGGTCAACGGTCAGCAGAGAGGCAGGCACCTGGGTCACCTTCCTCATGACGGAACCGGCGTTCTTGTGCGATCTCATAGCGGGTTTGAGCGGCTAGGAATTCTTCGCCGGGGCGGTAGCCGGAGGTGAGATAGGACCAGGAGGATTCGGTGACGAGGGTGGTTTCCTCGTTGGCTTCCGGTGTCTCGTCGGTGGGGTGTGCTTGTGCGGTGCGCCAGGCGCGGCG
>NZ_JBFAIV010000056.1:0-35967 GCF_040654875.1 Streptomyces sp. NPDC050610
GCCGCAGGCGATGGCCCGCCGCAGGCGATGGCCCGCCGCAGGCGATGGCCCGCCGCAGGCGATGGCCCGCCGCAGGCGATGGCCCGCCGCAGGCGATGGCCCGCCGCAGGCGGGCGGCGACCGGGCCCGCAGGGCCCGCCTCCGAGCTCAGCGCAGCGTCATGGCCTGGCCGGCGATCACCAGGAGTACGTGTTCGCACTCCGCCGCGATCGCCGCGTTCAGGCGGCCGAGTTCGTCGCGGAAGCGGCGGCCCGCCGGGGTGGCCGGGACGACGCCGGAGCCCACTTCGTTGCTCACGGCGACGACCGTGCGCCGGGTCGCGCGTACGGCCGCCACCAGTTCGTCCACGCGCTCGCGCAGCGCCTTGGCGCCGCCGTCGGCCCAGGTCGTCTCGGTCCAGGCGCCGACGGAGTCCATGGCGTCGGTGAGCCACAGTGCCAGGCAGTCGATGAGCAGGGGCGGGCCTTCGGCCGTGAGCAGCGGGGGCAGGTCGCAGGTCTCGGCCGTGCGCCAGGAGGCCGGGCGGCGTTCGCGGTGGGACGACACGCGTTCGGCCCACTCCTGGTCGCCGTCGCGGGTGCCGCCGGTGGCGACGTACAGGACGTCGGGGAACGCCTCCAGCCGCCGCTCCGCCTCGACGGACTTGCCGGACCGCGCGCCGCCCAGCACCAGCGTGCGCCGGGGCAGGTCCGGCACCTCGTGGTACTCGCCGACCAGCAGCGTCGTGCCGTCGGGCACGGCCCGCGCGCCCGCCGCGGCCAGCCGCCGGCGCAGCTCGCCGCCGGGCGGCACCTCGTGGTCGAGGTGGACGGCGAGGACGTCGGTGGTGGCGGCGACCGCGCCCACCGCCCGCAGCCGGGCCAGTGCGTCGGGCCGGCCCACCACGTCCAGCAGCACCATGTCGTACGGGTCCCGGAAGCCGTCCGGCGCCAAGCCGGCCGCGGCGGCGCCCGGCGGCAGGTACAGCAGCCGCTCGCCCTCCGGCCCGGTCACCTCGTACCCGGTGCCCGGCGCGTCCAGGGCCACCGCCCGTACCCGGTGGCCGCTGATCACCGCCAGCTCCCGGCCGTCCGCCACCCGGCCGGGGGCCGGCAGTCCGGCCGGGAACTCCACGGCCGGGCCGTCGTGCGGGTGTGAGAGCAGCACCTGCCGCACCCCGGCGATCGAGTGCCCGGCGCGCGCCGCCGCGAAGGCCGGGCCGGGGGTCAGGTCCAGCAGCAGCGCGCCGTCGACGAGCAGCGCCGTCGCGGCCCGCGCCGCGTCGCCGACCGCCGTGGCGCAGGCCGCGCACGGGCATCCGGGGCGGGGCAGTCCGTCGGGGGCTCCGGTGCCGAGGAGAGTGAGTTCCACCCCCCGATCGTCTCGCGTCGCGGGCCCTCGGTCGCGCGGGGCTCGCCCTTTGCGGGGCTTTACGGGCCCTGTTCACCGACCGTTAGGCTGCGCTGCACAGTACGTGCGCAGCAGGTATTCGGGACTCAGGAGGCGGACATGGCCTGGATTTGGCGGTTCGAGAAGGCCGACGGGACGGAGACCGCTCCGGCGGTGGAGCCGGAGGAGTTCACCACGCAGGGGGACGCGGAGTCCTGGATCGGCGAGGTGTGGAAGGACCTGCTGGAGGGCGGTGCCGACCGGGTGACGCTGTTCGAGGACGGCACGGAGACCTACGGGATGAGCCTGAACGCCGACGCGGGCTGACGTTCCCACCGTGTCTGGAGCGCTACGGGCGCCCGTACCGTGCGAACGAGCGCGGCGGGCGCCCCGTAGAAGCGGAAACGGGGCCCGTAAAAGCGAAAAGTGACCAGCGGCAAGCGCCGCGTCAGCCCCGCACGCCGCACAGGTGCAGCAGTGCCGCGACCGACCGGTACGGGTCGGTGCGCCCGGCCTTCTCCTCGGCCGCGATCAGCCGGTCCAGCTCTTCGCCCGCGGGCGGCGCCTGGTCGTCGGCGGCCTGGTCGGTGAAGACCCGCACGCCGTACCAGGTGTGCAGCGGAGCGCCGATGCCGGTCAGCGTGGCCGTCAGGGTCTCCAGCCGGTCGGCGCGGACCCGCAGCCCGAGCCGGTTGGTGTAGTCGGGGGAGTCGAAGGCGGCGAGGGCCGCGTCGAAGTCCCCGGCCAGGCCGGGGCGCATCGCGAGCGCGTCGGCGTTCCGTACGACCAGGGAGAGCAGCCCGCCGGGCGCGAGCACCCGGGCCAGCCCGGCGAGCATCGGGTCGGGTTCGTTCACGTACATCAGCACGCCGTGGCACAGGACGATGTCGAAGGCGCCGGGCAGGAAGTGCGCGCCCGTGTCCCGGCCGTCGCCCTCGATGATCCGAACCCGTTCGCGGATGCCCTCGGGCTCGGCGTCGAGCGCCTCGCGGACCGTCGCGGCCATCTCGGGGTCGGACTCCAGGCCGGTCACGTTGTGCCCGGCGCGGGCCAGCCGCAGCGCCTGGGTGCCCTGGCCGAGGCCGACGTCGAGCACGCGGAGGCGCTGCCCCACGGGGTAGCGGGCGGCTATCTGCTCGTCGAGCTGGCGGGCGATCAGCTCCTGGCGGACGGTGTTCCGCAGTCCGCCGAGCCCGCTCAGCCAGCCCGCCACGCCGCCGGAGAATCCGGCAGAGGCCCGGCTCAGGGCTTCTCCCCGCGCTTGACCTTCGGCTTCGGCAGCCGCAGCCGGCGCATCTGGAGCGTGCGCATCAGGGCGTACGGCACGGCGCCGCGCAGGTTCTCGTTCGGGAAGCGGGCGCGCAGGCCGCGCTTGAGGCCGACCGAGGTGATCACGGAGTTGACCACGATCAGCAGGATCACGATCATCCACAGCAGCAGCACGTACGTCTGGAACGCGCCGCGGTTGATCATGCTGAGCACCAGGATGACGACCGCGAGCGGCAGGAAGTACTCCGCCACGGTGAACCGCGAGTCCACGTAGTCGCGGGCGAAACGGCGGACCGGGCCCTTGTCGCGGGCCGGCAGGTACCGCTCGTCGCCGTTGGCGAGGGCCTCGCGCTGCTTGGCGAGGTCCGTACGCCGTGCGACCTTCTGACGCTTCATGGCGTCCTTGCGGTTGGCCGGCGTACTGGCCAGGCTGCGGCGCTGCGAGCTGGCCTCGCTGCGCTTCGGGGTCGGGCGGCCCTTGGGCGCCTGCGGGTCACGGGGCTGCTGGGGCTGGCCCGCGGTCACCTTGGCGGCGGCGGCCTGCTCATCCTTCGAATGGCTTCGGAACACAAAACCCAAGGGTACGTGGTGCGGATGCGTAGACCCCGGCCCCGAGGGGAACGATCCGGCAACGGGCGTCCGTGCTCCCGGCGCCGGGCCGCGCGCTCAAACCGGACGCAACGGCACCTTTGCCGTCGTTCTCCCCGCGCTGACCTTCGCGTTCCGGTCATTTCGCACCCTCCCTGATGCCCGCCTACTCCTTGGGCCGGAGAGCGGCGACCTTGTGATCGTCCTGTAGGAGGAGCGCATCGGGGGCTGAACAGTGCGGTAATGGATGCAGGGCCCGTACTGTGGGTTCTTGTAGATGCTGGAGTCCGTAAGTCCGTCAGAAGGGGGCGCGCGAGGCCCATGAGCGGTGTCATGAAGCGTATGGGGATGATTTTCCGCGCCAAGGCCAACAAGGCCCTGGACCGGGCCGAGGATCCGCGCGAGACCCTCGATTACTCCTACCAGAAGCAGCTGGAGCTGTTGCAGAAGGTGCGCCGCGGCGTCGCCGACGTGGCCACCTCCCGCAAGCGCCTGGAGTTGCAGCTCAACCAGTTGCAGGGTCAGTCCTCCAAGCTGGAGGACCAGGGCCGCAAGGCCCTCGCGCTGGGTCGCGAGGACCTGGCGCGCGAGGCGCTGTCGCGCCGCGCCGCATTGCAGCAGCAGGTCACCGACCTGGAGACGCAGCACACCACGCTGCAGGGCGAGGAGGAGAAGCTCACCCTCGCCGCCCAGCGGCTCCAGGCCAAGGTCGACGCCTTCCGCACGAAGAAGGAGACCATCAAGGCCACGTACACCGCGGCCCAGGCCCAGACCCGCATCGGGGAGGCGTTCTCCGGCATCTCCGAGGAGATGGGCGACGTCGGTATGGCCATCCAGCGGGCCGAGGACAAGACCCAGCAGATGCAGGCCCGCGCCGGCGCCATCGACGAGCTGCTCGCCTCCGGCGCGCTCGACGACCCGACCGGCACCGCCAAGGACGACATCACCGCGGAGCTGGACCGCCTCTCCGGCGGCACCGACGTGGAGCTGGAGCTCCAGCGGATGAAGGCCGAGCTGGCCGGCGGCAGCGGTGCGGGCAAGCAGGCTATCGAGGGAGGGGCGGCCGGCGGCGCCGGGCAGGGCCAGACGGCCCAGCCGCAGGACACGCCCCGCTTCGACAAGCAGTAGCCGGGATAGGTCTCTTCGAGATCCTCTGAGCACTGAACAAGGGAGACCGTCGTGATCGCACGGATCATGGGGGAGGGGCAGGTGAAGCTGGCCGACAGCCACTTCACCGAGTTGAACGCGCTGGACGACGAGCTGCTCGCGGAGATCGAGGGCGGCGACGAGGAAGGCTTCCGGCGCACCCTCGCCGCACTGCTCGACGCGGTGCGGCGGCTGGGCGAGCCGCTTCCCGACGACGCCCTGGAACCGTCCGAGCTGATCCTCCCCGCCCAGGACGCCTCCCTGGACGAGGTCCGCGCCATGCTCAGCGACGACGGGCTCATCCCGGGCTGAGTCCGAGGCACGACACCGCCGCGCGAGAAGACTCCAGCACCGCCCGCGCCCCCGCCCTCACCGAGGGACGGGGGCGCGAGTGGTGCGGGCCCGAGCGCGGCACCCCGAGCTTTTGACACCCCGGACTTTTGGCACCCCGTACTTTTGAACTCGTGACCCCCCTCACCACGGCCCCGGGCCTCTGCCGGGCCCGCCAGTGGCTGAGCGCGCACCCGCTGGCCGCCGACGCCCTGCTGGCCGCCCTCGTCCTCGCCACCGCCCTGCTCGGCACGGCCGCCGGCCCGCACGCCCGGCGCTTCCCGCTGGGCGTCGTCTTCGTGCTGTTCACCACCCTCGCCTGCGGCGCGCTGGTGCTGCGCCGCCGGGCCCCGCGCACCGTCCTCGCCGCGACCGTCCTCCTGACGGTGATCGAAGTCGTCGCCACCCGGCACGACGAGCCGTACGGACAGGTGACCGTCGCCGTCGTCATCGCGCTCTACACCGTGGCCTCCGGCATGGGCCGCACCGTCGCCTGGCGGATCGCGGCCCTCGCCGTGGGCGTCCTCACCGCCACCGTCATGGCCTTCGGCACCCGCCCCTGGTACGCCCAGGAGAACTTCGGCGTCTTCGCCTGGACCGCGCTGGCCGCCGCCGCGGGCGACGCCGTGCGCAGCCGTCGCGCCTTCGTCGCCGAGATCCAGGAGCGGGCCGTACGGGCCGAGCGGACCCGCGACGAGGAGGCCCGCCGCCGGGTCGCCGAGGAGCGGCTGCGCATCGCCCGCGAACTCCACGACGTCGTCGCCCACCACATCGCGCTCGTCAACGTCCAGGCCGGGGTGGCCTCGCACGTCATGGACAGCCGCCCCGACCAGGCCAAGCAGGCCCTCGCGCATGTCCGCGAGGCCAGCCGCTCCGCGCTCGACGAACTGCGCGCCACCGTCGGCCTGCTGCGCCAGCACGGCGACCCGGCGGCCCCCACCGAACCGGCCCCCGGCCTCGGCGTCCTGGACCAGCTCGTCGACGGCTTCGCCCGGGTGGGGCTGCGCGTCCTGGTCGCGGCGGCCGCCACCGAGCCCGCCGCCCCCGGCCGGCCCCGGACGGGCGACACGGCGGCCGCGGCCGCCGCCGTCGTCGGACCGCTGCCCGTGGCCGTCGACCTGACCGCCTACCGCGTCCTGCAAGAGGCGCTCACCAACGTGCACAAGCACGCGGGCCCGTCGGCCACCGCCGAGGTCGGCATCCTGCGGGGCCGCGCGTCCCTGCTCCTGACCGTCCGCGACAATGGCGACGGACCGCCGCCGGACCGTACGGACGGTACGGGCACGGGTACGGACACCGGCGCCGGCCCGGGCGGACACGGTCTGATCGGGATGCGCGAGCGGGCGGTCGCACTCGGCGGCACCTGCGAGGCGGGACCCGGCCCGGACGGCGGCCCCGGCTTCGCGGTGCGCGTCGAACTGCCGCTGCAAGCGCGTACGGGAGGGGACGCATGACGATCAAGGTGCTGCTCGCGGACGACCAGGCGCTGCTGCGCAGCGCGTTCCGGGTGCTGGTGGACTCCGAACCGGACATGGAGGTGGTCGGCGAGGCCTCGGACGGCGCGGCGGCCGTCGAACTGGCCCGCGCCAAGAGCCCCGACGTCGTCCTCATGGACATCCGGATGCCCGGCACGGACGGCTTCGCCGCCACCCGCGTGATCTGCTCCGACCCTGAACTGGAGCACGTACGCGTGGTCATGCTGACCACCTTCGAGATCGACGAGTACGTCGTGCAGTCGCTGCGCGCCGGGGCCTCCGGCTTCCTCGGCAAGGGCGCCGAGCCCGAGGAGCTGCTGGCCGCGATCCGGATCGCGGCGGCGGGCGAGGCGCTGCTGTCACCGGTGGCGACCAAAGGGCTGATCGCCACGTTCCTCGCCCAGAGCGACGGCGCGGACGCGGCCACCGCCGGCTACCAGGCGGAACGGCTGGCCGCGCTCACCGGGCGCGAGCGCGAGGTGCTGGTGCAGGTCGCGGGCGGCCACTCCAACGACGAGATCGGCGAGCGGCTGGAGGTCAGCCCGCTGACCGTCAAGACCCATGTGAACCGCGCGATGGCCAAACTCGGCGCCCGGGACCGGGCCCAATTGGTGGTCATCGCCTACGAAACCGGACTTGTACGCCCAAGGGTGGAGTGACCCCTAGGGGCGCGTACTGCGGCTGCGGTACACGCCCGGGACGAGAATCGACCTGCGAGCGAGGTATTCGCACCGGGGCACGGGCGATCGTAGAGGTGGGCCGCTGCCGCGCCCCCGCCGATCCGCTCAGCAAACAGAAGAGAGAGCGTTAACCCATGTCCTGGCTGTCCAGAATCAGCCTCGTACAGCGGGGACTGATAGCTCTGATGGCGATAGTCGCCGTCGTGTTCGGGGCCATCGCCATCCCGCAGTTGAAGCAGCAGTTGCTGCCGTCCATCGATCTGCCCATGGTGTCGGTGATCGCGCCGTATCAGGGCGCGTCCCCGGATGTGGTCGAGAAGCAGGTCGTCGAGCCGCTGGAGAACAGCATCAAGGCGGTCGACGGCATCACCGGCGTCACCTCCACCGCCAGCGAGGGCTCGGCCGTCATCATGGCCAAGTTCGACTACGGCAACGGCTCCGACAAGCTCGTCGCCAACGTCCAGCAGGCCGTGAACCGGTCCTCCTCGCAGCTCCCCAAGGACGTCGACCCGCAGGTCGTCGCGGGCTCCACCGACGACATCCCGACCGTCGTGCTCGCGGTCTCCTCGACCCAGGACCAGCAGGCGCTGGCCGACAAGCTGGACCGTAGCGTCGTACCGACGCTCAAGAACATCGACGGCGTCGGCCAGGTCAACGTGGACGGCGTGCGGGAGCGGGTCGTCGCGGTCACCCCCGACGACGCGAAGCTCGCCGCGGCCGGGCTGTCCGCCGCCTCGCTCGGACAGGCGCTGGAGGCGAACGGCGCGTCCGTGCCGGCCGGCGCGTTCTCCGAGGGCGGCAAGAGCCGGACCGTCCAGGTGGGCGGCGGCTTCACCTCGCTCAAGCAGATCGAGGACCTGCGGGTGAACCCGGCGGCCGCGCCCGGCGGCGACGCCAAGGGCGGCAAGCCGGTCCGGATCGGCGACATCGCCACCGTCCAGCAGCAGTCGGCGGCCCCCACCTCCATCACGCGCACCGACGGCAAGCCCAGCCTCGGCATCACCATCACCATGGACCACGACGGCAGCGCCGTCGCGATCTCCGACGCCGTCAAGGACAAGCTGCCGCAGCTCCGCGCGGACCTCGGCGCCGACGCGAAGCTGACGGTCGTCAGCGACCAGGGCCCGGCGGTCTCCAAGTCCATCGACGGCCTGACGACGGAGGGCCTGCTCGGCCTCCTCTTCGCCGTCGTGGTGATCCTGGTCTTCCTCGCCTCGCTGCGCTCGACGCTGGTCACGGCGATCTCCATCCCGCTGTCCGTGCTGCTCACGCTGATCGTGCTGTGGACCCGGGACCTGTCGCTCAACATGCTCACGCTGGGTGCCCTCACCATCGCCATCGGCCGCGTCGTCGACGACTCGATCGTGGTCCTGGAGAACATCAAGCGCCATCTGTCCTACGGCGAGGAGCGCCAGCAGGCCATCCTGACGGCGGTCCGCGAGGTCTCCGGCGCCGTCACCGCCTCCACCCTCACCACGGTCGCGGTCTTCCTGCCGATCGGCCTGGTCGGCGGCATGGTGGGCGCCCTCTTCGGCTCGTTCTCGCTGACCGTCTCGGTGGCGCTGCTGGCCTCGCTGCTGGTGTCGCTGACCGTCGTGCCGGTCCTCTCGTACTGGTTCCTGCGCGCCCCGAAGAACAGTGAGGGCGCCGACCCGGAGGAGCTGCGGCGCGAGGCCGAGGAGAAGGAGACCCGCGGCCGGCTCCAGCGGCTGTACGTGCCGGTGCTCGGCTTCGCGACCCGGCGCCGCGTCACCAGCCTGGTGATCGCCGTCCTGGTGCTCGTCGCCACGTTCGGCATGGCCCCGCTGCTGAAGACCAACTTCATCGACGGCGGCGAGCAGGACAGCCTCTCCGTCAAGCAGGAACTCGCCCCCGGCACCAGCCTGGAGGCGGCCGACGCCGCGTCCAAGAAGGTCGAGAAGCTGCTCGACGGCGTCGCCGGCGTCAAGGACTACCAGGTCACCGTCGGCTCGTCCGGCATCATGGCGGCCTTCGGCGGCGGTACGGGCGCCAACCAGGCCTCGTACGAGGTCAAGCTGAAGGACTCCGGCAAGGCGGACGCCGTCACCGACACCATCCGCGCCGGCCTCAAGAAGCTCGACGGCATCGGCCGCACCACCGTCTCGGCGGGCGGCGGCTTCGGCGACCAGGACCTGAGCGTCGTGGTCAAGGCCGCCGACGCGAAGACCCTCAAGTCGGCCTCGGAGAGCGTGCGTTCGGCGGTCGCCGGCCTCGACCACGTCACCGACGTCCGCAGCGACCTCTCGCAGAGCGTGCCCCGCGTCTCCGTCAAGGGCAACGACAAGGCCGCCGAGGCGGGCTTCACCGAGACGAGCCTGGGGCAGACCGTGGCACAGGCGGTGCGCGGCACCACCAGCGGCAAGGCGGTCCTCGACGACACCGAGCGCGACGTCGTGGTGAAGTCGGCCCACCCGGCGACCACCCTGGACCAGTTGAAGAACCTCTCGATCGGCTCCCCGGCAGGCAAGGTGCGGCTCGGCGACATCGCCGAGGTCAAGACCGTGCCCGGCCCGGTCCAGATGACCCGCATCGACGGCGCGCGGGCGGCGACGATCACCGCCAAGCCGACCGGCGACAACACCGGCGCGGTCACCGCCGCCCTCCAGAGCAAGATCGACAAGCTGAAGAAGACGCTGCCCAAGGGCGCGACCGTCGACATCGGCGGCGTCTCCTCGGACCAGAACGACGCCTTCGCCAAGCTGGGCCTGGCCATGCTCGCGGCCATCGCGATCGTCTTCATGGTGCTGGTCGCGACGTTCCGCTCGCTCATCCAGCCGCTGATCCTGCTGGTCTCCATCCCGTTCGCGGCGACCGGCGCGATCGGCCTGCTGGTGGTCACCGGCACCCCCATGGGCGTCCCGGCGATGATCGGCATGCTGATGCTCATCGGCATCGTGGTCACCAACGCGATCGTGCTGATCGACCTGATCAACCAGTACCGCAGGCAGGGACTCCCGGTGGTCGAGGCGGTCGTCGAGGGCGGCCGGCACCGGCTGCGCCCGATCCTGATGACCGCCCTGGCGACGATCTTCGCGCTGCTGCCGATGGCGCTGGGCGTCACCGGGCAGGGCGGCTTCATCTCCCAGCCGCTGGCCGTGGTCGTCATCGGCGGCCTCGTCACCTCGACGCTGCTCACGCTGCTGCTCGTACCGACGCTGTACACGATGGTCGAGCTGCGCAAGGAACGGCGGGCCAAGAAGAAGGCCGCCAAGCGCGGCGAGCGCAACGGCGCCCCCGCGCGGAGCGACGACGACCGCGAGCCGGAGCCCGCGGGCGTCTGACCCGGTCTCCCGCACACGGAGCCCCCACGGCCATCGCTTGAGTTCCAGCGGCCGTGGGGGCTCCGTCGTCGTGTCCCGGCGCGCTTCGGGGGTACGCGCGACGGCGCGGGTAGCCTCGTCGCGTACCCGCGCCGAGCAGATTCAGCAGATCGAGCAGGGGGCCGTTTTGGCAGCAGCGACACTGAGTACGGGCCGGGTCGAGGTCGCCGACGCGGCACGGGGCGTCGGCGGGCTCGCGGCGGACGACTGGGCGGAGGCCGTAGCCGTCACCACGAGCGGCACGTCGATGCTCCCGCGGTCGCCGGAGCAGTGGGCGAGATCCGTCTTCGAGGGCGCCCCCGGCGTAGTGCGCTGGTTCCTGGTCACCGGCTGGCGGTCGGCGCTCCGCCTGCGGCTCGGCCCGCGCCCCGCCCCCACGCATGTGCTCGGCTGGCGGATCGTGACGATGGCGACGGACGTGATCGTCCTGGAACTGACGTCGGCGCTCATGACCGCCCGCCTCGTGCTGCGGTCGGAGGGTGTCCGGGTGGTGCTGACCACCTTCGTCCGGTACGAGCACCGGGCGGCCCGCGCGATCTGGTCGTGCGCCGCGCCTACGCACCGCCGGATCGTCCCGTACCTGCTCAGGCGGGCGGCGGCGCGCCCGGCGGAACCGCGCTGACGGGGCCGCGTCGGCGGGGGCGCGTCGGCGGGGGCGCGCCCGTAACTCAGCTGACGGGCCGCGCCCGTAGCTCACTGACGGGGCCGCGCCCATAACTCCGGTTACGGGCGCGGGCTCCGCCCGTACTTCCGCCGGCGGGCCCGGACTTCGCCCGGAGCCAGGCGCCATGACCGGACCGGCCGAGCGGCCCGCGCCCGGCCGTTGTCAGACGATCTTCGGCCCGCCCGGCAGGACCGCGGCGAACGTCCGCTGCTCCGCCCTCTCCTGCTGCATCCGCGACAGCTTCCGTACGAAGAGGATCGCGAGCAGGGCCGCCGCGAGGTCGAGCAGGTCGGCGAACATCACCGTGCCCACGGCCTGCTGGAGCGTGTCCGGCGTGTCGGCCCGGTTGTAGAACGTGGTGGCCATCCGCCCCACCGCCACCGACAGGAGCCACAGCACCCACCACGCCCGTACGGGCGCGCGCGAGACCTCGCGCAGGGCCCCTTCCGGCGTCTGCGGGGCGCTGGCCTGCCAGGTCTCGGCGGCCACGCGGAAGGGCAGCCAGAGGTTGGCGAGGGGGACGAACCAGCCGCCGATGGACCAGCCGCGGCCCAGGGTGCAGATGTCCTGCGTGAAGATCTCGGCGTTCCCCCGCACCCGGTGGAACCAGACGATGAAGACCACGGCGGTGGCGACCGTGCCCCAGCCCTGGAGGCGGCCGGCCAGCTCGTACAGGCGGTCGGCCCGTTTCAACTCGCCTTCCGTGGCGGAGAGCAGACTGTCCAGCACCGAATAGACGCTGAAGTCCGCGTAGATCGCGAAGAGGTCGCAGGCGGCGACCAGGCCGAGCAGCACGGTGACGGCCGTCGCGAGACCGGCGGGCGAGCGGAGAACGGGACCGCCGGCCGGGTACGGAGCGGGGGCGCCGGAAGGCGCGCCGACGGGGTTGTGCGACATGACTGAGATTCCCCCCAAGGGATGAAAAACCCGCCCCTCTGGGGCGGGTTGCAGGAGGAACATACGACAAACTTTATGCAGTATCCAATCATTTGGCTCTTGGCTATGACTCCAGGGCGAATTGGGTGATCCGGTGGTCACGGCCCAGGGCCCGCACGCAGTCGGCCACGAGAACGGGCCGCGCCCGGGCGCTCTCGGCGGCCTCCTCGGGCCGGCCGGTCTCGGCCAGGCTCGTCAGGTGGGACTCCCGGCTCCCCAGCGTGTCCGGGTGGTACGGGCCGAGGACGCGCGCCCGGTCCGCGGCCAGCGCGGCGTAGCACCGCACCTCGCCGTCGTGCTCGCCGAACTCGCAGTACTCGGCGGCCTCTTCGTCCCGGCACGCGAACGTGTCCGGATGATCGGCCCCCAGCGCCTCGGCATGGTCGGCCGCCAACTCGCCCCACAGCCGCAGCAGCCGCCGGGGGCCGTCCGCGCCGGGCGGCTCGTGGTCGGTGCGACGGGTGAGCCTGTACGCGCGGCAGACGCAGTCGACGTGGCGGCGGCGCAGCCGGAGGGTCTCCGGGTGGCCCGGCCCCAGCAGCCGGGTCTGCCGCTCCACCAGCGACGCGAGGACCGCGGGGGCCTCGTGCGCCGCCGTCTCCTCGTACTCGTCCAGCCGCTCCGCCGCCTGAACGGCCAGTACGGCGATGGTCACTTGGTCGTCCGGGCCCAGGACCCGGAGGCAGTCGGCGGCCAGCGGGTCGGCGAGGCCGAGCAGGCGCTCGACGCAGCCGGGGTGCTGGCGCGCGTACACGACGAGGTCGCGCCGGGCGGCCAGGGCGTCGGGGTGATCAGGCCCCGAGGCCCGGCTCGCCTCGGCGGCGAGGGCGCTCAGCCGCTCCACCTCGCGTTGGTCCAGGGCGTCGCGCCGCTCGGTGTCGGCCTCGTGCTCGGCTTCGGACCATCTCAGGGCCTCGGTGTCGAGGGCGGGTTCGGGTCCGGGCGCGGCTGTGGGGTCGGGCATGGCCGTGACCCTGCCAGAGCGGCCGTCGCCGCACCACCGGTTATGCGCCCGGCGCCGTGGAGCCCCGCACCTCGCCATGGGGTGCGGGGCTCCACGGCCCGGCGGGTATGCGCCGGTTCGGCGCGTGCGTACCGGTGCTACGGCAGCTGTTACGGCAGCGCCAGCATGCGTTCCAGGGCCAGCTTCGAGAAGGCCGCGACCTCCGGGTCGACCTCGATGCGGTTGACGACCTTGCCGTCGGCGAGCGACTCCAGGGCCCAGACCAGGTGCGGCAGGTCGATGCGGTTCATCGTCGAGCAGAAGCAGACCGTCTTGTCGAGGAAGACGATCTCTTTGTTCCCGGCGCTGTCGGCCGCGAAGCGGTTGGCGAGCCGCCGCACGAGGTTGAGCTCCGTGCCGATGGCCCACTTCGAACCGGCCGGGGCGGCCTCCAGGGCCTTGATGATGTACTCCGTCGAGCCGACGAGGTCCGCCGCCGCCACGACCTCGTGCCGGCACTCGGGATGCACCAGCACATTGACGCCGGGGATGCGCTCGCGCACGTCGCGTACGGACTCCAGCGAGAACCGGCCGTGCACCGAGCAGTGCCCGCGCCACAGGATCACCTTGGCCGCCCGCAGTTCCTCGGCGGTGAGCCCGCCGCCCGGCTTGTGCGGGTTGTAGAGGACGCAGTCGTCGAGCGACAGGCCCAGGTCGCGTACCGCGGTGTTGCGGCCGAGGTGCTGGTCCGGGAGGAAGAGGATCTTCTCGCCCTGCTCGAAGGCCCACCTCAGCGCGCGCTCAGCGTTGGAGGAGGTGCAGATGGTGCCGCCGTGCTTGCCGGTGAACGCCTTGATGTCGGCGGACGAGTTCATGTACGAGACGGGGACGGTGGTCTCCGCCACGCCCGCGTCCGTGAGGACGTCCCAGCACTCGGCGACCTGCTCGGCCGTGGCCATGTCCGCCATCGAGCAGCCCGCGGCCAGGTCGGGCAGGACGACCTGCTGGCCGTCGCCGGTGAGGATGTCGGCGGACTCGGCCATGAAGTGCACGCCGCAGAAGACGATGTACTCGGCGCCGGGCCGGGCTGCCGCGTCGCGCGCGAGCTTGAAGGAGTCCCCGGTGACGTCCGCGAACTCGATGACCTCGTCGCGCTGGTAGTGGTGGCCGAGGACGAAGACCTTGTCCCCGAGCCGGGCCTTGGCCGCGCGGGCGCGCTCCACCAGGTCCGGGTCGGAGGGTGCCGGCAGATCGCCGGGACATTCCACGCCGCGCTCGCTCCGGGGGTCGGCCTCGCGGCCCAGCAGCAGTAGCGCCAGCGGTGAGGGCTGGACATCCAGGGGTTGGGCGGTGGTCACGACACGCACCCTTTCTCTTCCGCGAAACAGCCTTGTCGTCAATTTGACGTTATCTATCATAACTGCTTCACGTCACTTTGACGATGGGCCTTGTGTCGATGTGACGCACCCCCCTCGGAGGCCCCGCCGCGGGGCGCCGCGAAGGCCGCCCCGACGGCCGTTCCGGAGATCGGGCCCCCGGCGGCCCGTGCCCGTAAGAGGGGTGGTGTGCGAGCATGAATGGAGAGAAACGTGCTGGGCCCGGAATGAATCCGGGGTGCCGGAGGTTGCATCCGACGGCAAGCGGTCCGAACAACCCGGGAGAGAAGCAGATGAGCGTTCAGGACGAGACCACCGTGAGCGACGGCATCATCCTGTCGGACGCCGCCGCGTCGAAGGTCAGGGCCCTGCTGGAGCAGGAAGGCCGCGACGACCTCGCGCTGCGCGTCGCCGTCCAGCCCGGAGGCTGCTCCGGCCTGCGCTATCAGCTCTTCTTCGACGAGCGCTCGCTCGACGGCGACGTCGTGAAGGACTTCGACGGCGTGAAGGTGATCACCGACCGGATGAGCGCCCCGTACCTGGGCGGCGCCTCCATCGACTTTGTCGACACCATCGAGAAGCAGGGCTTCACGATCGACAACCCGAACGCCACGGGCTCCTGCGCCTGCGGCGACTCCTTCAGCTGAGCCGTACCGGCCGGCTGGAACGGCCGGTACGAACGACAGAAGGCGGCGGTCCCACCGGGACCGCCGCCTTCGTCATGCGCACGCCGTCGGGCCGGCGTCACCTCTCACCTCTCACGTTCGCCCCTCACTTCTCCGGCACCGCCTGGCCCGTCATCGCGTCCACGACCTTCCGGCCGTCCAGCGGCTTGTCCAGGCGCACCGTCTGGTCGAACTGCTTCGCCATCATCACGCACACCCGCCCCGGATGCTTCTCCTTCCCCGTGACGCCCACGGTGACCGACCCGGCGGACTGGTCCCGCGCGGTGGCGGTGTAATCACTGCACACCCCGCCCGAGTAGTGCAGCGTGAGCATCGTGCCGTCCTTGCCGTTCACGCTGTACGACGAGATGCGCATCTTCTCGGCCTTGGCGGACCCCGACGGCTGCGAGGGCGCGGGCGAGCTCGGCTCCGGATCCTTGACGAACTTCGGATCGACGGCGGGCTGGTCCACCGTGAAGGTGTTCTCCTCGCCCTGGGTACCCGGCACCTGCGTCGCGAAGAGCCAGGAGGGCACCAGCGCCTGCCGCCCCGCGACGGTCCGCGCCGCCAGGGTGAACGTCGCCCCGCGCACGGCCACCGGATCGGCCTTCGCCTTCGGGGTGCAAGGAAGCGTCGACGCCTCGCCGGCCTTCCCGCCGCCCTTTTCACCATCCTTGCTGAGCGGCGCCGAGGTCGCGCAGCCCCCGGTGCCGACGCGGCCGTTGCCGGCGCCCTTGTTGAGCTGGTCGAGTGCGGCGCTCGCGCTGACCACCGGGTAGGAGTCGGCCTTCTCCGGCTTCGCCAGCTGCCCGCTGCCGCCGGTCAACTGCCCGTCATAGCCGACCTGGAGACTGGTCTGCCAGCCGTAGGTCGGCAGGCCGCCCAGGACCGGGTCGGCCTTCACCACCCGGGTCGCGCCGAAGAGCTGGGCCGCGTCCAGCTTCGCGTCCCGCTGCCCGACCGAGTCCAGCACGGGCTCCGCCGCGCGCTTCGCCGCGGCCTCGGACACGGGTTTGGAGCCGCCGCCCTTCGCCCCTGAACCGTTCGAACCGTCGCGGTACGACGGACAGATGCTCGTGCCGGAACCGGAGTCGCCGGAACCGGAGTCATCGGACCCGGAAGCGCTGGAGCCGGAGCCGCCCGAGCCCGTGACGCCGCCGTTCTGCCCCGCCGCGTCCGGCTTGACGCCCGGCGGGTGCTCGCAGTGCGAGCCGCCCAGCGTGCCGTACCGCGCGTACGACCAACTGCCCGGCCCCTTGCGGCTCACCTGGAGCGAAGGCCCGGACTTGCCCTGCGCGGCGCCCACCTTCCAGGTGCCGCCGTCGAGCCGCGGCGTGCCCGGCACATGCAGGGCCTTCGCCAGCCGGGCCACCTGCTCCCGGCCGATGTCGTCCTGGGAGAGGTAGACCGGCGCCGAACCCGGCCCGTCCGGCAGTTTTCCGGTCGCCCGGTAGCGGGCGTTTCCGTGCGGGTCCGGTTCACCGGGTGCGATGCCCCGCGAACCCGGACTCTGCGAGCCCTGCGCGGCCCCGCGTACGTAGCCGTCGAGGGCCAAGGGGGGTGGTGCGCCGTTCTCGCCGGGCGTGGCCGAGCCACCGCCGTCGCCGGCGGTCGAGGCCCAGTAGGCGCCGCCACCGCCGGCCAGCAGCACCGCGGCCGCCACCGATACGACCACCAGCGGCGACCGGTGCCGCCGAGGTGTGCTGTCGGGGGGATCCTGGGTGCTCACAACATCGCTCCTTCAACTCCGCTCAATGTGTACTGCCCCATCCTCTGTGTGGGGGACGGGAATTGGACGGAGCGGGGGAGCGGACGGTTCCATCCGCCGGACTAGTCGCCGTATTCCGACATCCCGTCCACCAGCCGTGCGGAGGCCGGCGGCACCGTGATGCCGCGGATGCGCGTGAGCGGTACGGGCACGGGCGCGGCCGCCGTCGGGGTCGCCCATTGCGGGGCCATCCGCGCGCAGTCGCCCCGCAGCTCGTCGAGCGATTCCGGTTCGCCGGCGGGGAATGTGACGGGCTTCACAGGATTCGGCATACCCGAACCGTACGCATCACCCGACCCGCGAAGAAAGACCTACTATTGGGTAGTTTTGGCCGGTCGGAAAGGTGAATACGCACCCGGTAGCTTGGACTGGCCGTTTTCCCGTTTCCCTACGCGTTCTTCTCTCCGCCCTTCTTCTCTTTCGCTTACTCCCACCCCTTCGCCCCGCAGGAGCAGACCCGCCGTGCGTATCGCTGTCACCGGCTCCATCGCCACCGACCATCTGATGACCTTTCCCGGCCGCTTCGCCGACCAGCTGGTCGCCGACCAGCTGCATACGGTCTCCCTCTCCTTCCTCGTCGACGACCTCGACGTCCGCCGCGGCGGCGTCGCGCCCAACATCTGCTACGGCATGGGGCTGCTCGGCCTGAGCCCGATCCTGGTCGGCGCGGCCGGCGAGGACTTCGCCGACTACCGCGCCTGGCTCGACCGGCACGGCGTCGACACCGACTCCGTCCACATCTCCGACGTGCTGCACACCGCGCGGTTCGTCTGCACCACGGACACCGACCACAACCAGATCGCGTCCTTCTACACCGGCGCGATGAGCGAGGCCCGGCAGATCGAGCTGCAGCCCGTCGCCGACCGCGTCGGCGGCCTGGACCTCGTCCTGATCAGCGCGGACGACCCCGAAGCGATGCTGCGCCACACGCAGGAGTGCCGCTCGCGCGGCATCCCGTTCGCCGCTGACCCCTCCCAGCAGCTGGCGCGGATGCCCGGCGAGGACATCCGGGTCCTGGTCGAGGGCGCCGCGTACCTCTTCACCAACGAGTACGAGAAGGCCCTCATCGAGTCCAAGACGGGCTGGACGGCGGAGGAGATCCTGGCCAAGGTCGACACCCGCATCACCACCCTGGGGGCCAACGGGGTGCGCATCGAGCGCGTCGGCGAGCCCGCCATCGAGGTCGGCAGCGCCGAGGAGGAGGCGAAGGTCGACCCCACCGGCGTCGGCGACGCCTTCCGCGCGGGCTTCCTCGCGGGCACGGCCTGGGGACTGCCCCTGGAGCGCTCCGCCCAGCTCGGCTGCATGCTCGCCACGCTCGTCATCGAGACGCTCGGCACCCAGGAGTACGAGCTGCGCCGCGGCCACTTCATGGAGCGCTTCACGAAGGCGTACGGCGAGGAGGCCGCCGCCGACGTGCAGGCGCACCTGGCGTAACCCTCCGGCAGCGGGCCCCCTCCCGGCGGGCGGGGGCCCGCGTCCTTATCAGGGGCCGTACTAAGGGGCGTGTCCTACCCCCGGCGGCGCACCGTATAAGCGGTGCCGCGCTCCGCCGGGCGCTCCCCGGCGTAGTCGTGGCCGCGCATCTCGCACCACGCCGGGATGTCCAGGCGCGCCGCCTCGTCGTCCGCCAGCACGGTGACGGCGCCGCCCACCGGGACGTCCCCGATGACCTTGGCCAGCTCGATCACCGGGAGCGGGCAGCGCTTGCCCAGCGCGTCGACGACCAGCTCCGCGTCCACGACCGAATCCGCGCCGGCGACCAGATCCGCGCCGACGGGGCTTTCGGAGGCGGGGCTCCCGGCGACGGAGGTTTCGGAGACAGGGGAGGAGACAGGGGAGGGGACGGCGGCGGAGGCCGGCGGCGCGGACAGGCCGTCGCGGACCGACGCGACCGTCTCCGGGAGCACCGCCAGGAAGCGCTCCACCTCCTCCGCCGTGGTGCCCACCGGCAGCGACACCCGCACATTGCCCTCGGAGAGCACCCCCATCGCCCGCAGCACATGGCTCGGCGTCAGGGTGCTCGACGTGCACGAGGAGCCGGACGACACGGAGAACCCGGCCCGGTCCAGGGCGTGCAGCAATGTCTCCCCGTCGACATAGAGGCAGGAGAACGTCACCAGATGGGGGAGCCTGCGCACCGGGTCGCCGACCACCTCCACGTCCGGCACCAGCCGCGGCACCCGCGCCCGGACGCGGTCCACCAGCTCCCGCAGCCGCGCGCCCTCGGCCTCGGCGGACGCCCGTACGGCCCGTAGCGAGGCCGCCGCCGCCACGATGGCCGGCAGGTTCTCGAAGCCCGGCGCGCGTCCCGACTCCCGCTCGTCCACCGGTCCCTGGGGCGCGAACCGCACCCCCTTCCGTACGGCCAGCAGCCCGACCCCCGAGGGGCCGCCCCACTTGTGCGCGCTCGCGGTCAGCAGCGACCAGCCCGCCGGGGCGGGGGCCCAGCCCAGCGACTGGGCCGCGTCCACGAGCAGCGGCACCCCGCCCGCCCGGCACGCCTCGGCGACCTCGGCCACCGGCTGCTCCGTGCCCACCTCGTGGTTGGCGGACTGGAGCACGGCCAGCGCGGTGTCGCCGCGCAGCGCCGCCGCGAAGGCCGCCGGGTCGGCCCGGCCCGTACGGTCCACCGGGGCTTCGGTCACCGAACCGCCCGCCGACTCGTGGGCCGCGGCCGAATGGAGTACCGAAGAGTGTTCGACCGCGCCCACGATCAGGTGGCGGCCGACACGCCGACGTCCGGCGAGCGCGCCGGCGACGCCGGCGTGCACCGCGCGCGTTCCCGACGGGGTGAAGACCAGCTCGTCGGGGCGGCACCCCACCTCCTCGGCGGCGGCGGCGCGCGCGGCGTCCAGCAGCAGCCGGGCGCGCCTGCCCTCGCGGTGGAGCCGGGCCGGGTCGGCCCACCCCTCGTCCAGCGCGGCGAGCAGCGCCTCGCGGGCGACCGGGTGCAGGGGAGCGGCTGACGCGGCATCGAAGTAAGGCACGTGCCGAACGCTAGCGCCCGGCCCCCGCGGAGGGTGCTCCACGGTCCGGACACCGAGCTGACGGTCTTCCAGATCGCTCGCGGAGCCGGGGATTCCACCCCTTCGGGGAGTACCGCGGCGCGTTGGGCACCCTCCCCGCGCGACCCCAAATAGCGTCCAGTAGGGTTTGGTCCGCATAAACATCCAAACCCCTGCCCGCGCCGGGCCGGCGACCGACCCTTCAGACGGCCGCAGCCGGAACCGCGGGCGAGACTCTCGGGAAGGCGCTACGTGAGTCCCAACGGCTCCGACCGCTCGTCGCGGCGCCCGGTGCGGCGGAAGCTGCTGCAGGCGCTGGCCGCGGGCTTGGTCCTGGCGACCGCCACCGGTTGCACATCCAAGGACTTCCCCCGCCTCGGAATGCCCACCCCCGTCACGGAAGAGGCGCCGCGGATCCTCTCCCTGTGGCAGGGCTCGTGGGCTGCTGCGCTCGCCACGGGCGTACTGGTGTGGGGCCTGATCCTGTGGAGTGTCATCTTCCACCGACGCTCCAGGACCAAGGTCGAGGTTCCCCCGCAGACCCGGTACAACATGCCGATCGAGGCGTTGTACACCGTGGTCCCGATCATCGTCGTCGCGGTGCTCTTCTACTTCACCGCCCGTGACGAGAACAAGCTTTTGACCAACCCCAAGAAGCCGGACCACGTCGTGAACGTGGTGGGCTTCCAGTGGAGCTGGGCCTTCAACTACCTGGAGGACGTCAAGGGCAGCCCCCGGCCCTCGAAGCCGCTCCGCGACAACAAGGAACTGTCCGCCATCCCGGACCGGTACCTGGCGAAGGCGCCCCAGAACGCCGGCGGCGTCTACGAGGTCGGCACGCCGGCCACGAAGGACCCGGACACCGGCAACCCGGGCCCGACCCTGTGGCTGCCGAAGGGCGAGACCGTCCAGTTCGTCCTCACCTCGCGGGATGTCATCCACTCCTTCTGGGTGGTGCCGTTCCTCATGAAGCAGGACGTCTTCCCGGCGCACACCAACAGCTTCACGGTGACGCCGAACAAGGAGGGCACCTTCCTCGGCAAGTGCGCCGAGCTGTGCGGCGTGGACCACTCCCGCATGCTCTTCAACGTCAAGGTCGTCTCGCCCGAGGCGTACAAGGCGCACCTTGAGGAGCTGGCGAAGAACGGTCAGACCGGTTACCAGCCGGCGGGCATCGCGCAGACGGATCACGCGAAGAACGCGGAGACCAAGAACAAGTGAGCATCCTCAACGAACCCCAGGGTGCCGCCGCCGACACGGCTCCGGCAGCACCGCCCGTACGCCAGAAGCAACCCGGCGCCGCCGTGGTCAAGTGGCTCACCACCACCGACCACAAGACGATCGGCACGCTGTATCTGGTCACGTCGTTCGCGTTCTTCTGCATCGGCGGCGTCATGGCGCTGCTCATGCGCGCCGAACTCGCCCGTCCCGGCACGCAGATCATGTCGAACGAGCAGTTCAACCAGGCGTTCACGATGCACGGCACGATCATGCTGCTGATGTTCGCGACGCCGCTGTTCTCCGGATTCGCGAACTGGATCATGCCGCTCCAGATCGGCGCGCCCGACGTGGCGTTCCCGCGGCTGAACATGTTCGCCTACTGGCTCTACCTCTTCGGCTCGCTCATCGCCGTGGGCGGCTTCCTGACCCCGGACGGCGCGGCCGACTTCGGCTGGTTCGCCTACTCCCCGCTGTCGGACGCGATCCGCTCGCCGGGCGTCGGCGCCGACATGTGGATCATGGGTCTGGCCCTCTCCGGCTTCGGCACGATCCTCGGCTCGGTCAACTTCATCACCACGATCATCTGCATGCGCGCGCCCGGCATGACGATGTTCCGGATGCCGATCTTCTGCTGGAACGTCCTGCTGACCGGTGTGCTGGTCCTGCTGGCCTTCCCGGTCCTGGCCGCCGCGCTGCTCGCCCTGGAGGCGGACCGCAAATTCGGCGCGCAGGTCTTCGAAGCCGCCAACGGCGGCGGACTGCTCTGGCAGCACCTCTTCTGGTTCTTCGGCCATCCAGAGGTGTACATCATCGCGCTGCCGTTCTTCGGTATCATTTCCGAGGTCATTCCGGTCTTCTCCCGAAAGCCGATGTTCGGCTACATCGGTCTGATCGCCGCGACGATTTCCATCGCCGGTCTCTCGGTGACCGTCTGGGCGCACCACATGTACGTCACCGGCGGCGTGCTATTGCCATTCTTCTCCTTCATGACCTTCCTGATCGCGGTACCGACCGGTGTGAAGTTCTTCAACTGGATCGGCACCATGTGGAAGGGCTCACTGAGTTTCGAAACACCGATGCTCTGGGCCGTCGGATTCCTGATCACCTTCACCTTCGGTGGTCTGACCGGCGTCATTCTGGCCTCGCCGCCGATGGACTTCCACGTCTCCGACTCGTACTTCGTCGTCGCGCACTTCCACTACGTCATCTTCGGCACCGTGGTCTTCGCGATGTTCTCCGGCTTCCATTTCTGGTGGCCGAAGTTCACCGGCAAGATGCTGGACGAGCGGCTCGGAAAGATCACCTTCTGGACGCTGTTCGTGGGCTTCCACGGCACGTTCCTGGTGCAGCACTGGCTGGGCGTCGAGGGCATGCCGCGCCGCTACGCGGACTACCTCGCGGCGGACGGCTTCACCACGCTGAACACCATCTCGACGATCAGCTCGTTCCTGCTCGGCCTGTCGATGCTGCCGTTCTTCTACAACGTCTGGAAGACCGCCAAGTACGGCAAGAAGGTCGAGGTCGACGACCCGTGGGGCTACGGCCGCTCGCTGGAGTGGGCGACCTCCTGCCCGCCGCCGCGGCACAACTTCCTCACGCTGCCGCGCATCCGCTCCGAATCCCCGGCGTTCGACCTGCACCACCCGGAGATCGCGGCGCTCGACCAGCTTGAGAACGCGCACGGGACGCAGGGCGACAAGGCTCTCGCGGGCGGCAAGGAGGCCGGCAAGTGAAGATCCAAGGACGGATGTTCATCTGGCTCGCCCTCTTCATCCTCGTCATGGCGATCGTCTATGGCGTGTGGTCGAAGGAGGCGGCCGGCACCACGGCGCTCTTCATGGCCTTCGGCCTGAGCATCATGATCGGCTACTATCTGGCCTTCACGGCTCGCCGGGTGGACGCCGGGGCGCAGGACAACAAGAACGCGGACGTCGCCGACGACGCCGGTGAGCTGGGTTTCTTCTCCCCGCACAGCTGGCAGCCGCTGTCCCTGGGCATCGGCGGTGCGCTCGCCTTCATGGGCGTCATCTTCGGCTGGTGGCTGATGTTCTTCTCGGCCCCGATCATCATGGTCGGTCTCTTCGGCTGGGTGTTCGAGTACTACCGCGGCGAGAACGCGAACCAGTAGTCCTCGCCCCGGCGCACAGCACGGAACAGGCCCCCGCACACCCCACGGTGTGCGGGGGCCGACCCATTTGCACTCGCCCCACGGGCCGCGGGCGCCGATCGTCCCTACCGTGTGACCATGAGTCACACTCCTCGCTGCCGGACCGTGCTGAGCTGGGCACTGCTGCTCGGCCCCCTCGCGGTGGGGTCCACCGCATGCGGCGGATCGTCGTCGGACCCGCTGGCCGACAAGCCGTACGACGCGGCCGGCCAGGTCGCCTTCGCGGGCGTCGAGGGCGGCGGCAAGGCCGACCCGGACAAGCCCCTGGAGGTCCGCGCCAAGGGCGAGGACCGGATCACGGACGTCACCGCCACGGACGCGGCGGGGCGGTACGTACGGGGCGAACTCGACGCCGACGGCTCCCACTGGCGCTCCACGGTCCCGCTGGCCGCCGGCGCGCATTACACGGTGCGGGTGAGCACCGAGGACGAGGACGGCGCCCAGGGCCGCCGTACGGTCGGTTTCGACACCGCCCCGGCCGACAACCTGCTGCGGGTCAAATTCGGCCCGGACAGCGGCACGTACGGCGTCGGACAGCCCGTCACCGCCGAGCTCAGCCGGCCCGTCAAGGACCCCGCCGCCCGCGCCGTGGTCGAGCGGGCCCTGAAGGTCGACTCGCGGCCCTCCGTGGCGGGCGCCTGGCACTGGGTGGACGGCCGGACCCTGCACTACCGGCCGCGCGACTACTGGCCCGCACACACCACCGTGAACGTGCGCAGCGGCCTGGCGGGCATCAAGGTCGGGCCCGGCCTCTACGGCGGCTCCTCGAAGCCCGTGACGCTCCGTACGGGCGACCGCGTCGAGGCCGTCACCGACGCCGGGGCGCACTACATGACGGTGCTGCGCAACGGCAAGGAGATCCGCTCGATCCCCGTCACCACCGGCAAGCCCGGCTTCTCGACCCGCAACGGGGTCAAGGTGGTCCTCGGGCAGGAATCCTTCGTACGGATGCGCGGCACCAGCATCGGCATCTCCGAGGGCAGCTCCGACTCCTACGACCTGCCCGTGCACTGGGCCACGCGGGTCACCTGGAGCGGCGAGTACGTGCACGCCGCGCCCTGGTCCACCGGGTCCCAGGGGGCCGCCAACGTCAGCCACGGCTGTACGGGCATGTCCACCGAGGCGGCCCACTGGTTCTTCGACACCGTGCGGGTCGGCGACATCGTCAAGGTGGTGAACAGCGGCGGCGAGACGATGACGCCGTTCGACAACGGCTTCGGCGACTGGAACCTGAACTGGCAGGCCTGGCGCAAGGGAAGCGCCCTGAACGCCGGGACGCGCGAGGGGAGCGATCCCGCCGATGCGGCCCGCCTCCGCCCCCAGATGTGAGCCGGCGGGCCGCCGCGGCCCGTCGGACGCGTCAGGCCCGTACGGCCGGCCGTACGCGCAGCAGAGCGGCCAGCGCGTCCGCGAACGCCACCGGGTCCAGCGGATGCGTCACCGCGGCCTCGGCGCGGCTCCAGGTGGCCAGCCAGGCGTCCTGCGGACGGCCGATCAGGAGCAGCACGGGCGGGCAGTCGAACACCTCGTCCTTGATCTGCCGGCAGACGCCCATGCCGCCCGCGGGGGCGGTCTCGCCGTCGAGCACGCATACGTCGACGCGGCGCTCCGCGAGGGCCTTCAGGACGGCCGGGAGCGTGGCGCACTCCAGGAACTCCACCGGCGGCACATCGGCGGCGGGGCGGCGCCCGGCGGCCAGCCGCACCTGCTCCCGGGTGCTCGCGTCATCGCTGTAGACCAGCACCGTGGCAGTGGGCTGCATCGTTCCTCCACGCTTCTAGAGAGCACAGTTGTGGGTCGGACCGTTGCGCGGATGCTACTCCGCGAGCGCCGCGCCGGTGGAGGGTTCGGACCGGACCAAGATCGGGCCGATGGGCCGTCAGGACGGCTGCGCGCAGGGTGCGCAGGAGGTGGCGCAGGGTGTGCTTCCCCCCTTCGGGGGACCCTCGGAATGGGCCGTACGAGCAGGGCATACCGTCTTGACACACCGAACGGCACCCCCCGGAGTGAGCGCAAGATAAGGGACCGACATAATGTCGGTCGTGGCGACAGCAACAGCAGTAGATACCGGGCATGCGCACCCCTCGGTCAACCGGCCGAACCTCACCAGCGTCGGAACCATCATCTGGCTGAGTTCCGAGCTGATGTTCTTCGCGGCCCTCTTCGCGATGTACTTCACCCTGCGATCGGTGACCGGAGCCGACCACTGGAAGGAAATGGCGTCGTCGCTGAACGTTCCGTTCTCAGCGACGAACACCACGATCCTGGTGCTCTCCTCTCTCACGTGCCAGCTCGGCGTGTTCGCCGCCGAGCGGGGCGACGTGAAGAAGTTGCGCACGTGGTTCTCCATCACCTTCGTGATGGGTGCGATCTTCATTGGCGGCCAGATCTTCGAGTACACCGACCTGGTGAAGGAGGACGGGCTCTCGCTCTCCTCCGACCCGTACGGCTCGGTGTTCTACCTGACGACCGGCTTCCACGGCCTGCACGTGACGGGCGGACTCATCGCCTTCCTGCTGGTCCTGGGCAGGACGTACGCGGCCAAGAGGTTCACTCATCACCAGGCGACGGCGGCCATCGTCGTGTCCTACTACTGGCACTTCGTCGACGTGGTCTGGATCGGGCTCTTTGCCACGATCTACTTGATCAAGTAATCGGTCCCGCACAGGACCACAGTCCAGAAGCATCGACGCAGAAGATCCTGACACCGGGGTAATCCGTGAAAAAGCTCTCCGCACGACGACGCCATCCGCTGGCGGCGGTCGTCGTCCTACTCTTCGCGCTGGCGGTAACTGGGGGGCTGTACGCCGCGTTCGCGCCGGCGGACAAGGCCAAGGCCGAGGACACCGCCCAGTCTCTTGCCATCGAGGAGGGCAAGAAGCTCTACTCCGTCGGCTGCGCAAGCTGCCACGGCACCGGCGGTCAGGGCAGCTCCGACGGCCCGTCCCTGGTGGGCGTGGGCGCCGCTGCCGTGGACTTCCAGGTCAGAACCGGCCGCATGCCGCTGCAGCAGCAGGGCGCGCAGGCGCCCAGCAAGAAGGCGCTGTACTCGCAGGCCGAGACCGACCAGCTCGCCGCGTACATCGCCTCGCTCGGCGCGGGTCCCTCGGTTCCGACCAAGGGCCAGTACAACCCGGACGGCGCGGACATCGCCAAGGGCGGGGAGCTCTTCCGTACGAACTGCGCCCAGTGCCACAACTTCACCGGCAAGGGCGGCGCGCTCTCGAACGGCAAGTTCGCTCCGTCGCTTGAGGGCGTCGACCCCAAGCACATCTACGAGGCCATGCAGACCGGCCCGCAGAACATGCCTTCCTTCCCCGACACGACGATGCCGGAGAAGAACAAGAAGGACATCATCGCGTACCTCGGCGCGGTCAACAGCGACAAGTCGGAGAACCCCGGCGGCCTCGAACTGGGCGGGCTCGGCCCGGTCAGCGAGGGTCTGTTCGCGTGGATCTTCGGGCTCGGCGCGCTGATCGCCGTCGCCATCTGGGTCGCCGCCCGGACCGCAAAGGCCAAGAAGTCATGAGTAGCCAAGACATTCCAGAAGAGAACCTGCCGAGCGAGCAGGGCGACGCGCACGACGGTGCGGTGACTCCCCACTCCGATCCGTTCGCGGACCCGGGGCTGCCGCCGCACGAACACCGCGTCCAGGACATCGACGAGCGGGCCGCCAAGCGCTCCGAGCGCGTCATCGCGTTCCTGTTCCTGCTGTCCATGCTGGCCACGGTCGGCTTCATCGCCTCGTACGTGGCCCTCCCGGTCGACAAGATCATCTATGTCTACCCGATCGGCCACGTCAGCGCCCTGAACTTCTCGCTGGGGCTCACCCTCGGCGTCGCGCTGTTCTGCATCGGCGCGGGCGCGGTCCACTGGGCCCGCACCCTGATGTCCGACGTGGAGGTCGCCGACGAGCGCCACGCGATCTCGGCCGAGCCCGAGGTCAAGGCCAAGGTCCTCGCCGACTTCAAGGCGGGCGCCGAGGAGTCGGCCTTCGGCCGCCGCAAGCTGATCCGCAGCACCATGTTCGGCGCGCTGGCCCTGGTGCCGCTCTCCGGCGTGATGCTGCTGCGCGACCTCGGCCCGCTGCCGGGCAACAAGCTCCGGCACACCCGCTGGTCCCAGGGGAAGCTGCTGATCAACCAGAACACCAATCAGCCGCTGCGGCCCGAGGACATCTCGGTGGGCTCGCTGACCTTCGCCATGCCGGAGGGCATGAAGGAGGACGACCACGATTTCCAGCAGGAGATCGCGAAGGCGGCCCTGATGATCGTCCGGATCCAGCCGGAGAACATCAAGGACAAGAAGGAACTGGACTGGTCGGCGGACGGCATCGTCGCCTACTCGAAGATCTGCACCCACGTCGGCTGCCCCATCAGCCTGTACGAGCAGCAGACGCACCACGTGCTCTGCCCGTGCCACCAGTCGACGTTCGACCTCTCCGACGGCGGCCGAGTGATCTTCGGCCCGGCCGGCCACGCCCTGCCGCAGCTGCGGATCAAGGTCAATGACAAGGGCTACCTAGAGGCGTTGGGCGACTTCGCCGAGCCCGTCGGTCCTGCCTTCTGGGAGCGCGGATGAGTACTGAAAGCAGCAAGCGCAAGGCGCCCGCCGGCGAGCGGATGGCCGACTGGGCCGACGGCCGGCTCGGCATCTACGGCCTGGCCAAGGCCAACATGCGCAAGATCTTCCCGGACCACTGGTCCTTCATGCTGGGCGAGGTCTGCCTCTACAGCTTCATCATCATCATCCTCACGGGTGTGTATCTGACGCTGTTCTTCCACCCGAGCATGCAGGAAGTCACGTACCACGGCTCGTACGTGCCCATGCAGGGCATGCACATGTCCGACGCCTTCCAGTCGACGATGCACATCAGCTTCGATGTGCGCGGCGGTCTGCTGATCCGGCAGATCCACCACTGGGGCGCGCTGATCTTCCTCGCGGCGATGTTCGTGCACATGATGCGCGTCTTCTTCACGGGCGCGTTCCGCAAGCCGCGCGAGGTCAACTGGCTCTTCGGCTTCCTGCTGTTCGTGCTGGGCATGTTCACCGGCTTCACCGGTTACTCCCTCCCGGACGACCTGCTCTCCGGCACCGGTGTCCGGTTCATGGAAGGCGCGATCCTGTCCGTGCCGATCATCGGCACGTACATCTCGATGTTCCTGTTCGGCGGCGAGTTCCCCGGCTCGGACTTCGTGCCGCGGTTCTTCTCGATCCACGTCCTGCTGCTGCCGGGCATCATGCTCGGCCTGCTGGTGGCCCACCTGATCCTGGTCTTCTACCACAAGCACACGCAGTTCCCCGGCCCCGGCCGGACGAACAAGAACGTGGTCGGCATGCCGCTGCTGCCGGTCTACATGGCCAAGGCCGGAGGCTTCTTCTTCCTGGTCTTCGGCGTGATCGCGGCCGTCGCCGCCATCGCGACGATCAACCCGATCTGGGCCATCGGCCCCTACCGGCCGGACCAGGTGTCCACGGGCGCCCAGCCCGACTGGTACATGGGCTTCTCCGAGGGCCTGATCCGAGTGATGCCCGGCTGGGAGATCAACCTCTGGGGCCACACCCTGGTCCTGGGCGTGCTCATCCCGCTGATCATCTTCCCGCTGGTGCTGGCCGCCATCGCGGTGTACCCGTTCATCGAGTCCTGGGTCACCGGGGACAAGCGGGAGCACCACCTGCTGGACCGCCCGCGCAACGCCCCGACCCGCACCGGGTTCGGCGCCGCCTGGATCAGCTGGTACTTCGTGCTGCTCGTCGGCGGTGGAAACGACCTCTGGGCCACCCACTTCCACCTCTCGATCAACGCGATCACCTGGTTCGTCCGCGTCGGCTTCTTCGTGGTGCCGGTGCTGGTCTTCATCGCCACGCGCCGGATCTGCCTCGGCCTCCAGCGGCGCGACCGCGACAAGGTGCTGCACGGACGCGAGTCCGGCATCATCAAGCGGCTGCCGCACGGTGAGTTCGTCGAGGTCCACGAGCCGCTCTCGCAGGAGCAGCTGCACACCCTCACGGCGCACGACCAGCCCAAGCCGCTGGAGCTCGGCCCCGAGGTCGACGAGAACGGCGTCGAGCGCAAGGTCGGCCGGACCACCAAGCTGCGGGCGAAGCTCTCCAAGGGCTTCTACGGCGAGGGGACCCAGATCCCCAAGCCCACCACCGAGGAGTACGAGGAGATCACCAGCGGCCACGGCCACCACTGATCCCACGCCCTCGCGCGTCATCCGCTGATCGCCACAGCGAGAGCCCCGTCCAGCGCATGGACGGGGCTCTTCGCTGTCCGCGGGCCTGGATAGGCTGGCCCCGCGAACCCAGACGACCACCAGGAGCGTGGACCATGAACGTTGCGACCCCGGCAGGCGGCGACAGCGCGACGGCCCGTACCTGGCCGGGCATCCTGGACGCGCTCCTCGACCACCGCGACCTCGGCGCCGACGACACCGCCTGGGCCATGGACCGCATCATGCGCGGCGAGGCCACCGACGCCCAGATCGCCGGCTTCGCGGTCGCGCTGCGCGCCAAGGGCGAGACCGTCGCCGAGATCTCCGGGCTCGTACGGGCCATGTACGCGCACGCCAACCTCATCGAGGTGCCCGGCCCCAGCATCGACATCGTCGGCACCGGCGGCGACGGGGCCAAGACCGTCAACATCTCCACCATGTCCTCGATCGTGGTGGCCGGCACGGGCGCGAGGGTCGTCAAGCACGGCAACCGCGCCGCGTCCTCGGCCAGCGGCGCCTCCGACGTGCTGGAGAAGCTCGGCGTCAACCTGGACCTGCCCCCGCGGCAGGTGGTGCGGGTCGCCGAAGAGGCGGGCATCACCTTCTGCTTCGCGGTCAAGTTCCACCCGTCGCTGCGCCATGTGGCCGCCGCCCGGCGGGAGCTGGGCATCCGTACGACGTTCAACGTGCTGGGCCCGCTGACCAACCCCGCGCGGGTCAAGGCGCAGGCCACCGGCGTCGCGGACGCCCGGATGGCGCCGATCCTCGCCGGAGTCCTCGCCGAGCGCGGCTCCAGCGCGCTGGTCTTCCGCGGCGACGACGGGCTGGACGAGCTGACCACGACGGCGACCTCGCGGGTCTGGGTCGTACGGGACGGGCGGGTCCGCGAGGAGGCGTTCGACCCGCGGGACGTCGGCATCGACCTGGTGCCGGTCTCGGCGCTGCGCGGCGCGGATGCCTCGTACAACGCGGACGTCGCGCGCCGGCTGCTCGCGGGGGAGACCGGGCCCGTACGGGACGCGGTGCTGCTCAACTCGGCGGCGGCGCTGGTGGCGCTGGAGCCGACCGATGAGCCGCTCACCGCGCAGATCTCGGCGGGGATCGCGCGGGCCGCGGACTCCATCGACTCGGGGGCGGCGCGCGCCGCGTTGGAGCGCTGGGTCGTGGCGAGCAACGCCTGACGCTCCGGCCGGTGCGGGGCGCGGGACGCCCGGTGTGACGCAAGGCGCAGTCCACAGTGCGGACCGCGCCTTGCGCATCGAAGATCGTGTGGCAAGATGCTGCACAGGTCATGAGTGACAGCGGCACAGGCCCCGGCCCGCTGTCCGGCAACCCTCCGTCCGTGGCGGGGTGCCCCGGGTGAAGACCAGGTCGTGGACAGCAAGGTCCTCGGCAAGCGCGGGCCCCTCGTCCAGGGGTCCTGGTCTTGAGGGAGCAGTCTCGTGAGCAAGCGAATGCGATAGGGCCGACGGCCCCTTTTCTGACGTCCCCTGAGGGTTCCTCAGGTCTTCTCAGATCTCTTCATGCCTCCGTACGCGGCGCGAGCCGGGCGTCGAGGCATTCCGCACGCGTCCCCGAACGCCTGCGCGTCCGAAGACATTCCGCCTGCACCGCCGGGAGAGTTCAGCATGTCCGCATACGCCACCGCCACTGTCGCCGCCGCCACGTCCGCCCCCGCCGCCCCCTGTGACGCCGCCCAGCCGCTGCCGGTGCTCGGCCGGGATGTCAGCGTCCCGCTCGTCACCGGCGGCGAGGTCACCTACGCGGCGCTCGACTACGCCGCCAGCGCCCCCGCCCTCCAGCGGGTCTGGGACGACGTGGCCGCCTACGCTCCGTACTACGGCAGCGTCCATCGCGGCGCGGGCTACCTCTCGCAGCTCTCCACCGACCTCTTCGAGAACAGCCGCGCCGACGTCGCGGAGTTCCTCGGCTGCCGCGCGGACGATCACGTGATCTTCACCCGCTCGACCACCGACTCGCTCAACCTGCTCGCCGCGGCCCTCCCGCGCGGCACCCGGGTCTTCGTCTTCGAGACCGAGCACCACGCCTCGCTGCTGCCGTGGGAGCGGCGCGCGGCCGCGTCCGACGTCACCGTCAGCTACCTGGACGCGCCGCGCACCCCGGCGCAGGCCGTCGAGACGCTGGAGAAGGCCCTGGCCGGCCGGGAGCCGTACGGGCCCGCGCTGGTCTGCGTGACGGGCGCGTCCAACGTGACGGGCGAGGTGTGGCCCGTACGGGAGCTGGCGGCCGCCGCCCACGCGCACGGCGCGCGCATCGTCCTCGACGCCGCGCAGCTGGCGCCGCACCACCCGGTGGACGTGGCGGCCTCGGACGTGGACTGGGTGGCGTTCTCCGGCCACAAGCTGTACGCGCCGTTCGGCTCGGGCGTCCTCGCCGGGCGCCGGGACTGGCTGCTGGCGGCCGAGCCGTACCTCGCGGGCGGCGGCGCGAGCCGCAAGGTGGAGCGGCGCGCGGACGGCGGCGTGGCCGTCGAGTGGCACGAGTCCGAGGCCCGGCACGAGGCCGGCTCGCCCAACGTGATCGGCGTCTACGCGATCGCCGCCGCCTGCAAGGCGCTGACCGAGGCCGGGTTCGACGCGCTCGTCGAGCGCGAGCAGCGGCTCGTGGCGCGGGTCCGCGAGGGGCTCGCCGAGGTCCCCGAGGTGAAGGTGCTCTCGCTCTTCGGCGACGACGCCCCGCGGGTCGGCGTCATCTCCTTCGTGGTGGCGGGCTGGAACAGCTCGCACTTCGCGGCGGCCCTCTCCGCCGAGTACGGCATCGGGGTGCGCGACGGCCTCTTCTGCGCCCACCCGCTGGTGCGAACCCTGCTCGGGGCGGAGGACGACGAGGTGGGCGAGTGCGGCGCGCCCGAGGCCGCGCCGGGGGAGCGCTCGCTCAACGCGATCCGCGTCAGCTTCGGCGCGGGCACCCCCGACGAGCACATCGACCGGTTCGTCACGGCCGTACGCGAACTGGTCACGTCCGGCGCCAAGTGGGACTACCGCACCGAGGGCGGGCGCTGCGTGCCGGTGTCGGTGTCGGCCTGACGGGACGCCGGGCGCTGCCCGCCGTCCGGGGCCGGGATGCTCAGCGGCTGGCACCGTGCTTCCGGGCCGGAACCCTCAGGAACGGCACGCCGCGAGCGCGTACCGGGCAGCTCGGCTGTCCTCGCGCGCTGCCGCCTGGCCTGCGGGGGAGTCGGTACTTCGAGGGCGGGGCCGGCGGGGTCCGGCGCCTGACCGGCTCCGCTTCGGAGCGGCCCCTGTCCGAGGGCTGGGTACGTTCCGATCCGCCTTGGACGGCGCGGCGCGGCACGAGCGCGTACCGGACGGCTCGGCCGGCCCCGACGCGCCGCCGCCCCGGCTACGGGCCCGGTGCGTGCCCCGCCGGCCAGGCGTCAGGTGTCAGGCGTCCAGGCCGATCGCGAAGGCCGCTTCCAGGTCGTGCTGCGAGTACGTGCGGAAGGCGATGTGGGTCTCGGTGGAGGCCACGCCCGGCACCTTGCTGATCCGGCCCGGGATGACGTCCGCGAGGTCGTCGTGGCGGGCGACGCGGACCAGGGCGATCAGGTCGTGGGCGCCGGTGACCGAGTAGACCTCGCTGACGCCCTCCAGGGCGGCGATCTTCTCGGCGATCTCGGGGATCTGGTCCACGCTCGTCTTGATGAGGACGATCGACGTGATCAAGGGCTGGCTCCTCCTCGCGGGTCCGGGGGTCCGTGGCGTCAGCCGCTGGTGTCGGGGTCCCCGGGTGGGCGCGCCCCCTCGCTGGGCGGGGCCGCGCCTTTCACTCTAGCCGGACGCCGGTAGCGGGCCCACGCGTAGAGGAAGCCGAGCGCGAACCCCATCAGGTGCGCCAGGTAGGCGACGCCCGGCCGGCCGTCGGCGGTGCGGGCCGCCAGGCCCTGGAGCACGAACCAGAAGATCAGCACGGCCCAGGCGGGGAAGCGCAGCGGCAGGAAGAAGAGGAACGGAAAGAGACTCGTGACCCGCGCGGTGGGGAAAAGGCAGAGAAACGCGCCGAGCACCCCGGAGATCGCTCCGGACGCCCCGACCAGGGCCTGGGTGGAATCGGCGTGCGCGGTGGCGTAGCCGAGCAGTGCCAGGTAACCGGTGGCGATGTAGAAGACGGCGAAGTGGAACCGGCCCATACGCTCCTCCGCCATCGCGCCGAAGACGAAGAGGAAGAGCATGTTGCCCAGCAGATGCAGCCAGTTTCCGTGCACGAACAGGGCGGTGAGCGGAGTGAGCGGCTCCAGCGGGACGCCGCGCCACAGATCGGCGGGGACGATGCCCCAGCGCTCGAAATACTGCGTCTGCGCGGCGATCAGACCGGCGTCCGCGCCGTAGGACCGGTTGAAGCCGGAGGCGGGGCCGATCAGGAAGACCAGGCAGCTCAGGCCGATGAGGGCGTAGGTGACCACGGGTCCCGCCGGGGTGCCGGCCCTGCCGCCCGCCGCCTTCTTGATCATGCCCGGATCATCTCGTACCGGGTGGAACCCGCACGGACCGCCTCGCCGGGGCGGCGCGGCAGCGCCAGGCCGTAGGGTTACGGAAAGCACTCCCGCAGTTCGACGGCGCACCGCGGTCCGCGAGGACAACCCGCGAGCAGACATGAGGACGGACGACACGATGGGCGTTCCCCAGCCGACAGCCGAGACGCGGTGGCGCTGCACGCTGTGCGGCAACCTCACCCGCTTCGATGTGACCCGCTCGACCAAGGCCGTCGACTATGTCCACCTCGACCTGGCCGGAGAGCCGACGGTCGAGGAGCACGAGGTCGTCAGTGAGACCATCGAGTCCGTGCGCTGCCGCTGGTGCAACGCGGTCGACCAGATCGAGCTGGTCGACCGGCCGGGTGCGAGCGCCTGAGAACGGAGCGATGAGCGGTGGCCCAGCACACAGGCGACGAGGGCACGGCCGATGACGCCGACGGCGCCTTCGAGGTGCTCGACCGCCCCCTGCCGGAGGCGGTGCGGCGCCGGGTCGTGGCCCTGGTGGCGGACGCCTTCGGCGGGCTGACCGTCTCCGAACTCCCGCCCCAGCTACGGCAGTACGCCCGGTTCACGCCCACCCGTCGGGCCAAGTTCGCGGGCAACGCGATGGCCGCGGCGATCGAGGGCGACGCCGTCTTCCGGCAGCGGATCGCGGCCCGGCTGCGCGAGGCGCAGCCGGAGCTGGCCGACGCGCTGGACAGCGGGACGCCGCCCGCCGCCGCGGACCCGGTGGACGTGGCCGCGGTCGCCTATGTGATGCGGCCGGTGGGCTGGGCCAAGCTCGTCGCGGCGGCCGGCGAGGAGGCGCAGCGCGCCACCGCCGAGCGGGCCGGCGAGGAGGCGCAGCGGGAGCTGCGGCGGCTGCGCGAGGAGTTGGCCGAGGCGCGCGGGGCGGCCCGCACCGAGGCGGACCGGGTCCGCCAGGAGCTGGACGCGGCCCGTAAGGAGGCCGACGGCTACCAGCGCAAGCTGCGCAGCGCGGTGAGCGACGTGCGGCGCGGCGAGGCGGCGGTGCGGAAGGCGGAGGCGGCTCTGGAGGCGCTGCGGGCGTCGGCGGCGGCCGAGAAGACGGCGGCCGACAGCGAGGCGCGGCGGCTCAAGGCGCGCCTCGCCGAGGCGGAGTCGGCGCTGGAGTCGAGCCGGCGGGCGACCCGCGAGGGGCGCAGCGTCGAGGACATGCGGCTGCGGCTGCTGCTGGACACGGTGCTGGACGCCGCGCAGGGGCTGCGGCGCGAACTGGCGCTGCCGCCCGCGTCGGTGCATCCGGCGGACACGGTGGAGGCCGTGGAGCCGGGGAAGATGACGCCGAAGGACATCGCGACGCGCGCGCTCTCCGAGATGGACCCGGCGCTGCTCGACCAGTTGCTGGCGCTGCCCCAGGCGCATCTGGTGGTGGACGGCTACAACGTCACCAAGACCGGCTATCCGACGATGCCGCTGGACAAGCAGCGGCTGCGGCTGCTGGGCGGGCTGGCGGTGCTGGCGGCGCAGACGGGCGCGGAGATGACCTGTGTCTTCGACGGCGCCGAGCTGGTCGCTCCGGTGCTGCTCGCGCCGCCGCGCGGGGTGCGGGTGCTGTTCAGCAAGCCGGGCGTGACCGCGGACGAGCTGATCCGGCAGCTCGTACGGGCCGAACCGGCGGGCCGGCCGGTCGTGGTGGTCTCCACCGACCGCGAGGTGGCCGACGGCGTGGCGAAGGCCGGGGCGCGGCCGGTGGCATCGGCCTTGCTGCTCAAGCGACTTGCGCGCACCTGACCGCTTCGACCCGAACGGCTGTCCGGCTTGTGGTGCCTGAGCGTCAGTTCACCGCTACCGCGTGTGCGTGGTTGGTAAAAGATGTGCTCAAGGGGCGGATTTTGCCTATGAGGATTTGAACGGATCACAAGAAGATCACTAGGGTCGGGCCTCGAACCTTCGCGCGGTCGATCATCCATCCGGGATATCGGTGAAGGTCCCGCCGTGTCCGCGTAGTTCACGCGGAGCCGGGGTGCATCCTCCCCCCACCAGGCCCGGTAGGCGGTTGGAGGATGAAGGAGCTCGCCTTCGTGGCGTCCCACCGTCGACCCAAGCAAGCGAGCCGCACGCGAGTGACCGTGATCACCGCGACCGCCGCCGCAGCCGTCGCTCTCACGTCCCAGGCCGCACACGCCGACCCCAAGCCGGACAAGAAGGAAGTCAAGGCGAAGGTCGACGCACTCTATGAGCAGGCGGAGCAGGCCACCGAGAAGTTCAACGGGGCCAAGGAGAAGCAGGACAAGCTGGAGAAGCAGGTCAGCGCCCAGCAGGACAAGGTGGCGCGGGGCCAGGAG
>NZ_JBFAIV010000057.1:0-35558 GCF_040654875.1 Streptomyces sp. NPDC050610
TCAGCAGGGCGTCCAGGTTGTTCGTCACACAACGATCTTGGACGCCCTGTCTGCGTTCCCGGACACACCGTCAGCATTCGGAATAACTCGTCTAGGTGTGGCACTTCACCGCGGTCTTGGCGGCCCGGGTGCGGCACGGACTCCCGGCGGGGACTTCGCACTTGGGGCAGTTGTCACCCCGCTCCGGCGCATGCCTCCGCCTCGGCCAGGTAGCGCGCCACCGGGCCCAGGGTCAGCATTCCGCTGGCGGCGCCGGCGTGTTCGGCACGGGCATCGCGCAGGGCGGCCTCGGCGCGGGCGGCGATTCCGCGCTCGCCGAGGCGTACGGCGGCGCGGGCGGTCAGGCACCACAGCGCCTCCTGCATGTGGTCACGCGGTGGTTCGGGCACCGAGGCGAGGGCGGCACGGGCCTCCTCGACCCGGTCCTGGGCGAGCAGCACCAGGGGGCGCGCCCAGGGGCGGTACGAGCCCCAGTCAAGGTGCGGGTCGATGGGCGCGGGCCGGTCGTGCAGCAGGCGCAGCCCCAGTAGGGCGAGCGGGAACAGGCCCCCGTGCAGCCCCGGCATTCCGGCCGTCTGGAGGGCGTCCTCGGCGGCGCGGTAGTGGGCTGCGGCCATGGCCGCCGTCGGTCCGCCGGGTTCGGCGCTGCGGGCGGCCGTGGCCCGGGCCCGGAACCACCCGGTGAGGACGGAGACGAGGGGCGCCTCGGTGGTGGCGGCGAGCTGTTCGGCGGCCTCGGCGTGCGAGGCCGCGGCGTCGAGGTCGCCGAGGGCCGAGGCCGATTGCAGGCGGACGAGTCGGCCGAGTACGGCGAAGTTCGGCAGCTCGTGCCGGGTGGCCAGGTCGATGATCTCGGCACCGATCCGGTCCCGTACCGCCGCGAGCCCGGGGCGGGTGAAGGACTGCAAAAACACCCCGTTGAGGGCGAAGGCCAGCAGGGCGGGATCGGCCAGGTCCCGTGCCAGCGCCTCGGCCTGCCGTGCCGCCTGCCCCGCGCGCTCCAGCTCGGTCCCGGACAGATCGGCGCTGCGGCTCTCGACGGCGATCGTGGCCAGGAGGCGGGCGCGCAGGTCGGCGGGGCCGTCGGGACCGAGCGCGGTGAGCGTGCGCTCGGCAGCCGCGACGACGGCGCGGGACTGCTCGGGGTCGTCGGCCCGGCTCCAGATGGCGGGCACGTCATAGGCGCCGATGATCCGGGCGGTCAGGGAGAGGTCTCCCGTGCGTTCCGCCGCCTGGACGGCGGCGAGGCGGTCGCGCCGCGAGTGGACGAGGGCGTCGCCGCCCGCCAGTGCGAGGGTGCGGGCCAGATCCACGGTGGTGCGCGGGCCGAGCCGGACACCATGGCCGGTCCACGCGGTACGTGCGCCTTCGGGAGGCACGGAACCGTTGAGGATGTCCGTCTCCAGGCGTTGGAGGTCGGCACCGGGGTCGAGGCCGAGTTGATCGACGAGCATCGCGCGGGCACGGCGGAGGGCGGCCAGCGCGTCGGCCTGGCGGCCCGCGCGGTACAGCGCGCGGGCAAGCAGCCCCCAGGCCGGCTCGCGCCACGGATGTTCGGCGACATGGGCGCCCAGTTCGGCGACGAGATCGGCCCCTTCCCCGGAGTCGAGGAGGCTGCGGGCGCGCAGTTCCACCCCCTCCAGCCTCAGCTCCTCCAGCCGGATCCGCTCGCGCTGCGCCCATGCGGAGCCGGGCACATCGGCGTAGGCGGGTCCACGCCAGTCCGCGAGTACCGTGCCGAGGTCGGTCACCGCGTCGGGGTCGCGCCGGGCGCGGGCCAGGGTGTCCTCGAACCGATGGACGTCCACTTCCTCGCGCGGCAGGCGCAGCGCGTAGCCGGGACCTTCGGTGACGAGTACGCGCGGCGGATCGCGGGGCGGCCGGTCGGGTTCGAGGGCGCGGCGCAGCGCGGCGACGAACGTACGCAAAGCGCCCACGGCGCGGGCCGGCGGATCGGTCCACAGGTCGTCGACAAGGGTGTCGGTGGTGACCATCCGCCCCTCGGCGGCGACGAGCCGGGCGAGCACCTCACGATGGCGGGGTCCGCCCAGGTCAACCGGACTGCCGTCGTCGCGGAAGGCCCGCACGGCACCGAGCACGTCGATTCGCATGCCCCCATCCTCCGCGCCAGGAGTCGGCCGCGCCCAACCGTACTGATCGGCTGCTGATCGCCGTCGCCCAAGCTGATCCAGTCAGTCCCCCACCCGAAAGACGGCCACTCATGACGCTCACCATTCCCGGCTTCGATCACATCCGCCTGCCCGGCGCGAACGGCGTGGAGCTGACCGCCGCTGTCGGCGGCAGCGGCAGCCCGGTCGTGCTGCTGCACGGTTTCCCCCAGACCCACCTGATGTGGCGACACGTCGCCGAACGGCTCGCCGAAACGCACACGGTGATCTGTCCCGACCTGCGGGGCTACGGCGCCAGCGACAAGCCGGCGGCCATCGACCCCGACGTGTACGCCAAACGCACCATGGCCGCCGACGTCGTCGCCCTGGCGGCGGCCCTCGGCCACGAGCGCTTCGCCCTCGTCGGCCACGACCGGGGCGCCCTGGTCGCCTTCCGGGCGGGGCTGGACCACCCCGAGACCATCACGCACCTGGGCATCCTCGACATCGTGCCGACGCTCGACATGTGGAACGTCCTGCACGGCGCCTCGGCGGCGGTCGGCTACCACCTCTTCCTCATGGCGCAGCCGCCGGGCCTGCCGGAGGCGATGATCACCAACAGCGCGGACACGTTCTTCGGCTCGTTCCTCGACGCCTGGGCCAACGACCCGACCGCCATGCCGGAGGACGTCCGTGCCGAGTACCTGCGGGCGAGCGCCGAGGCGGTGACGTCGATCGTCGCGGACTACCGGGCCTCGGCGGGCATCGACGTCACACACGACCAAGCGGACCTGGACGCCGGGTCGCAGCTGGCCATGCCCGTCACGGTCATCCAGCAGGACTGGGGCACGCAGCTCGGCTACGACGCCGCCGCGGTATGGAAGGCGTGGGCGCCGAACCTGGACCACCGGCTGACCCGAGCGGGGCACTTCATGGCCGAGGAGGCGCCCGAGGAGATCACGGCGGCGATCCAGGACCTGCTGGCCCGCTGAGCCCCCTGCTCCCGACTCGCCGACCGGGCCACGGACGGTCGGCGAGCCGGGTCAGTTCGTACGGGCCCGCTGCCGCCGCCGGAAGCCCATCGCGCCGCCGACGGCGGCCAGCGCCGCCACGCCCGCGCCCGCTCCCGTCAGCAGCAGGCCGCTGCCCGGCCCGCCGCCCGCGCCGTCCGCCTGGGTGACGAGCACGTGCCCGGTCTTCTTCACGCGGCCGTGGTGGCTGACGACCGTGACGGGGTAGCTGCCGGGCCGCACGTCGTTCCGGATGCGGGCGGGGCCGTAGAAGCGCGGATCGTCGCCGTCGGCGGCCTTGCTGTCGTCGCGCCGCAGCGGTACGGGCGCGTCGAACGCCGCCGAGACCGCCGTCAGCCGCTCCTCCTCCCCCGCATCCGGGTCCACGTCGCTCCACAGCACCCTGACGGTGCCGCCCGCCTCGACCCGGAACCGGCCGGTGGTGGCGGCCTCCGGCCGGCTGGTCCGGTCGAAGAAGGCGGGGCCGTGGCCCTTGCCGACGTAGTCGCTGTCACCGGGGCGGGCCGCGCGGACCATGAACCGCCGCGCGGCGACGCGCCGCCCGTCGGGGCCGGTCAGCACGGCCTCGTACGTGCCGTCCGCGACGTTCAGAGGCAGTTGGGGCGCTGCCGTGAACATGCGCGGGTTGTTCCAGTCCAGGCCGCCCGTGTCGTGCCGCAGTTGGACCGGCGCGCGGAACGCACGCGACCGCACGGTGAAGGAGGTGCCCTGCTCGCCCGGATAGAGGTCGTCGAAGGAGAGCCCGACGCGCTCGCCGGGGCGGGCGCCCGTACGGTCCGCCACGACCCTGAACTCGGGGCGCTTGGCGGCCACGGTCCGTACGCGGCCGTGGCCCACGACCCGGCCGTCGACCGCGACGCGCACGGGGTGGCGGCCGGCCTTCGCGGTGAGGGAGACGGCCTCGTGCGCGGCGTACCGCGACTGCCCGCCCTCGACGGCGAGCGAGAGCCGGACCGGGCGCGGGAAGACCGGGGAGGTGACGACGACGGCACGGACGGCCGCGCCGCCCCCGGCCGCACCGGCTCCGGCGGCCGGGAGCCCGGTCACGACGAGGTCGACGATCTCGCCCGGCCGCGCGTCGAAGGAACCGTTCACCTCGACCCGTACGGCGTGCCGGGAAGAAGAAGCGGTGTGCCGGGGAGGCTTGGTGTGGCCGGTGGTCTTGGAATGGCCGGTGGGCTTGGAGTGACCGGTGGGGGCCGGGTGCGCGGAAGGCGTGGCGTGCCCGGCAGGGGCCGTATGGCCGGTGTGGTGTCCGGTGTCGTGATGTCCGGCGTCATGGTGCCCGGCCGGGCGCCCGGTGTGGTGCCCGGCGGTGGCTGCCGCGGTTCCGCTCGCGGCGCCCCATCCCAGGATTCCCACGCACACCACGGCCACCGCCGCCCGTGCTCGCTTCGTCTGACCCATGCGATCCATCCGACTCACAGCGTCACCCCACTCCTGTAGAGAAGAGGGTGAGAAGCTCCGGCTGGTTCCCCGCGGCCGGACAACGACGACAAAGGCCCCACCGCCGCTGGGGCAGTGGGGCCTGGGCCGCACATGGGATGAGTGGAGATGGCGGGAATCGAACCCGCGTCCAACGGTGCGGAAACAGGGCTTCTCCGAGTGCAGTCCGCTGCGATTTTCTCGGCCCCGGAGATCACACGGACAAGTCTCCGACGGGCTCAGCCACTGTTTGATTTCCCACTAGGCCCCGTGGCCGGTCCTAGTGGTTTAGTTCCCTAGCTGATGCCAGGATCCGGGTCGGGAACAATCCCCGGGCTGACACTTCGCAAGTCGCTACTTAGGCAGCGAGGGCGAAGGAATCGCGCTTGGTGTTGGCGATTATTTTTTGCGACATATGGTTAACGAGATCATTGCCGCTTCCTCGACTCGCTTCCCCTGCTTCGACAACCGCTGTCGAAACCGATCATCCCCATGTTGATTTATCAATTTTCCGCACATCCCTCGGGTATCCCCTGGGATGCACGGCCATCATACGTGACCAACGCACGACGGGGCCAGCGTATTCCTGCCCGCCGAGGCCCGCCGAGGCCCGCCGAGGAGGCACGGACCACCGCGACCGTGCAGGCCACCGCGACCGTACGGGCCGCCGTCAGGCCCGCTGCCGCCTGCGCGCCGCCGAGATGGCGCGGTCCGACTCGCGCCGGTCCTGCTTCTCGCGGAGCGTCTGCCGCTTGTCGTACTCCTTCTTGCCCTTGGCGAGCGCGATCTCGACCTTGGCCCGGCCGTCCTTGAAGTACAGGGCCAGCGGTACGAGCGTGTGCCCGCTCTCCTGCGTCTTGTGCACCAGCTTCTCGATCTCGACCCGGTGCAGCAGCAGCTTGCGCTTGCGGCGAGCGCTGTGGTTCGTCCACGTCCCCTGCGCGTACTCCGGGATGTGCACGTTGTGCAGCCACGCCTCGCCGCCGTCGAGCTGCGCGAAGCCGTCGACCAGCGACGCGCGGCCCTGGCGGAGCGACTTCACCTCGGTGCCGGTCAGCACCATGCCGCACTCGTACGTATCCAGGATCAGGTAGTCGTGCCGCGCCTTCTTGTTCTGCGCGATGAGTTTGCGACCGCTCTTGTCTTTAGCCTTGTCTTTAGCCATAACGCCGCCATTCTCGCATCAGGCCCCACCCCCGAGGCCACTCAATACTGTGCGGGCCCGCTGCTCCGCGTCGCCGCCGGCGGCCAGGTCCGGGGTGATGCCCGCGCCGTCCACGGCCCGGCCGGCGGGGGTGCTGTAGTGGCCCACCGTCAGCTCGGCGACCGAACCGTCCGGCAGCTCACTGGGGAGCTGGACCGACCCCTTGCCGAAGGTGCGCGTGCCGACGACGACCGCCCGGCCGCGGTCCTGGAGCGCGCCGGTCAGCAGCTCGGCGGCGCTCATGGTGCCGCCGTCCACCAGGACCGCGAGCGGGCGCGCGGTGTCGCCGCCGGGGTCGGCGGACAGGGCGCGCTGGGCGCCGTGCACGTCGTACGTGGCGACGAGGCCGCCGTCGAGGAAGGCGGCGGAGGCGGCGACGGCCTCGGCCACCAGACCGCCGGAGTTGGCGCGCAGGTCCAGCAGGATGCCGTCGCTCCGGGGTGCGTCGCGCACGGCCCGACGCACCTGCTCGCCGGTGCCCTTGGTGAAGGAGACGACCTTGATGCGAGTGGTGGCGGTGGGGCCGTCGTGGAGCCGGTCCACGGTGACGTTCTCGGTGGCGAGCCGCGCCCGGCGCAGGCTCAGGTCCCAGTCGTGCCCGCCGCGCCGGAGGCCCAGCCGTACGGGCGTACCGGCGGCGGCGCCCGTCGCCCGGCCCCCGTCCGTACGGTCCGTACCGCCGTCCCCGGCGTCCGCGCCCCGCAGCAGGGCGACGACCTCGGTGACGGGGCGGCCCTCGACGCGCGTGCCGTCGACGCCGGTGAGCCGGTCCCCGGCGCGCAGTCCGGAGCGCGCGGCGGGGCTGCCGGGCTGCACCCGGTCGACCTCGATCCGGCCGCCCGCGCCGGTGCGGACCCAGAGGCCGACGCCGACGTACCGGCCGTCGAGCGTCTGCTGGAGGCCCTCGTACTCGCGGGCGCTGTAGACGGCGGCCCACCGGTCGCCGCTGCGGCTCACCACGGCCCCGGCCGCGTCCGCGCCGGACTTGCCGTCCTCGGCCGCCTTCGCGGCGGCGTCGGCGAGCTGGTCGCGGTCGACCGACCCCGCCTGCCGGGCGGACGTCGGCGCAGAGGCGGTGTTCCGGACGTTCTGCCTGTCGCCGGACCACGAACCGGCGGCGGCACCCGTCGCCAGCACGCTCGCGAAGACCAATGTCAGCGCGGCCGCTCGGCGGTGGCGGTGGAGCCGGGCGGGCATCGACGGGCCGGACATGCGCGTGAGTCTAGGACACAAGAAGGCGCCGTACGGAGACTCATCCGTACGGCGCCCTGTCGCTATGTCACACCTTGAGGTACTTCCGCAGGGCCGCGAAGGCCGCCACGGCGGGCATCAGCAGTCCGATGGCGAGCACCAGCGGCAGCTTCGCCAGCACCGCGTCCCAGCCGATGAACTGAATCACCGTGACATGGTGCACGAGCCAGTTGTTCACCAGGAAGTACTGGCCGCAGACGAGCAGTACGCACGCGAAGCCCGCGCCGAGCAGCCCCGCGAACGCGGCCTCCATGATGAACGGCATCTGGATGTAGAAACTGGACGCGCCGACCAGCCGCATGATGCCGGTCTCTCGTCTGCGGCTGAACGCGGAGACGCGGACCGTGTTCACGATCAGCATCAGCGCCACGATGAGCATCAGCAGCATCACGCCGAGCGCCGCGTAGTTCATGCCGTTGAGCAGGTTGAAGAGCCCCTCCAGGGTGGACCGTTGGTCCTGTACCGACTGCACACCGGCGCGGTCGGCGAAGGCGCTGGAGATGACCTTGTACTTGGTGGGGTCCTTGAGCTTGATGCGGAAGGACTCCTGCATCTGGTCCGCGGTCACGGACCCGGCGACCGGGGTGCCGCCGAACTGCTGCTTGTAGTGCTGGTACGCCTCGTCCGCCGTCTCGAACTGGACGTTCTCGACGAGGCCCATACCGCTGAGGTCGGACTTGATCTGCTTCTTCTGGTCCTCGGTCGCCGCGCCTTTGACACAGGCGGGGTCGGAACCCACGTCGTTCTTGCCGCAGAGGAAGATCGAGACGTTGACCTTGTCGTACCAGTAGCCCTTCATCGTGCTGACCTGCTGACGCATGAGCAGCGACCCGCCGAAGAGGGCGAGCGAGAGAGCGACCGAGACGATCACCGCGAAAGTCATCGTCAGATTTCGGCGGAGACCCACGCCGATCTCCGACAGGACGAACTGGGCGCGCATGGCGTCCTTTCAGTGCTGGTAGCCGTACACGCCGCGCGACTGGTCGCGTACGAGACGGCCCTTCTCTAGTTCGATGACGCGCTTGCGCATCTGGTCGACGATCTGCTGGTCGTGGGTGGCCATGATCACTGTGGTCCCGGTCCGGTTGATCCGGTCCAGCAGCTTCATGATGCCCACGGAGGTCTGCGGGTCGAGGTTGCCGGTCGGCTCGTCCGCGATCAGCAGCATCGGGCGGTTGACGAACGCGCGGGCGATCGCGACGCGCTGCTGCTCACCGCCGGACAGCTCGCCGGGCATCCGCTCCTCCTTGCCGCCGAGGCCGACCAGGTCGAGGACCTGGGGCACGCCCTTGCGGATCTCGCCGCGGGGCTTGCCGATGACCTCCAGTGCGAAGGCGACGTTCTGCCCGACCGTCTTGTTCGGGAGCAGGCGGAAGTCCTGGAAGATGGTGCCCAGCTGGCGACGCATCTGCGGGATCTTCCAGTTGGAGAGCCGGGCGAGGTCCTTGCCCAGCACGTGCACCTGGCCGTGGCTGGCACGCTCCTCGCGCAGCAGCAGCCGCAGGAAAGTGGACTTGCCGGAACCCGAAGAACCGACGAGGAAGACGAACTCGCCTTTCTCGATCTCAAGCGAGACGTCCCGCAGAGCGGGACTGTTCTGCTTCGGGTAGGACTTGGAGACGTTGTCGAATCGGATCACGAATGCACCACGCGTCGACCTGGATAGGGGTACGGGACGCTGCGGTTGCGGCTCCCGTCGGTGTGCGTGACCATACGCGAACCACGCGCACGCGCGCAGTCGGCGTCCGTTCTTGGGGCCGTCTTGAGCCGCCCTTGGCAGTTCGGCCGCGACACCATCGGGGACACCTCCATGCAAAATCCCATCATTCCGGCCCAGCGACCCTCGGTCGCGCCGAACGCGACGGAAGCTGGCACAGTAGTGGTAGGGGGAACGACTGGGCGATCCCTCTCGTTGGACGTACCGGAGGAGGAAATCGCATGACATGCGACCGACTGGTGTGCGCCAACTGCGCGGCCCCCGTGAGCGAGGGCCGCTGCTCCGTGTGCCGGGCGAGCCGGGAGCGCCTCCAGCAGCAGGACGGCGTCTTCGCCGGACTGACGCCGGCCGCGCTCATCGCGCTGCTGGTGGCGCTGATAGCGGTGGCGCTGCTCGCGCACGGCTTCGCCACGTGACACGACCACGGCCGGGGCGCTCCGCGCGCTCGGCCACGCAGACGCACGAGGGGCCCGGAAGCGCTTGATGAGCGCTTCCGGGCCCCTCGCTGATTCCTGACGGTCCAACCGGTCCTCACAGCCGCGCTACGGCCGGAGCCGGTCGCACCCTCCGAGCCGACCGGGCCTCACGCCCGCCGCCCCCGCCCTCAGACCCCCGTACGGGCCCGTGGGCGCGGACGCCGCCGTGCCGCCGCGGTGGGGCCGGACCGTCGGACGCCTCTCGGAGCCGACGGGCCCGGCCCGGGTCGCCTCGTGGGTCAGGCGGCCGTGTGGCGGTTGCCGACCAGGCGCGGCATCACGCGGAAGCCGATGCCGCCGGCGATCATCGTGGCGGCGCCGACCAGCAGGAAGGTGGTCTGACCGGCACCGGTCTCGGCCAGCTCTTCCTTGGCCTTCGACTGCGCGACCGGCTGGGAGCCCGCGCTGTCCGGGTTGGTGTTGTTGTCGACGCAGTTCGCGCTGTCGATGTCGACCGGGCAGGTGGTGGCGTTGCCGCCGCCGGCCTGGCTGCCGTGGTCGCCGCCCTGGCCGCTGTGGTCGCCGCCGCCGGGGGTGGTGGGCCGGTCGGAGGGGCCGGTGGTGGGCTGGCCCGTCGGCTGCCCGGTGGGCTGGTGAGTGGGCTGGCCGGTCGGCTCGCCCGTGGGGTCGCCCGTCGGGTCGCCGGTGGGCTGACCCGTGGGGTCACCGGTGGGCTGGCCCGTGGGGTCGCCGGTCGGTTCGTGCGTGGGCTCGTGAGTGGGCTCGCCCGTCGGGTCCCCGGTGGGGATCGAGGTCGGGCCGTCCGTCGGGTCCTTCGTCGGGTCCTTCGTCGGGTCGCCGGTCGGGTCCTCGTCACCGAGGCCCAGGCCGGCGTGCACGCCCTGGTCGTCCGCGCCGGCCTGGACGCCGACGCCACCGATGTTGACGTCGATGCCGGCGGCCGAGGCGGCGCCCGCGGCGGTCAGGGAAGCACCGGCGGCAATCACCGCGCCGGCGGCTATCCGTGCAACGCGCAGCCGCGTCTTCTTGGTCATCTGCCTGCTACCCCCAGTAGCTGATCTCGTATGTGGAGCAGCTATGCACGGGGCCGCGGCGGTATCGGGGTCGCGTTCCGCGGGTCCGGCCTCGCCGGTACGCCCGCTTCCCCCCGTTCACACGCGCCCCAGTGATACGCATGCCGCGCGCCAGCTTGTCCAGTTTTAAGGGCAACGTCAAGGGAGTTACGGGCAAGATGTCCGAAATATCGCAACTTGACCGGCGCATGGACACAGAGCTGTGACCACGTCACATCCCGCGCCACGCCCCCACGATGCCCGCGCGTCACGTCCCACGCGGCGGGCCCATGGGCCCGCCGGGCCCAACCGGCCTACTTCTCCTGCTGCTTGCGCCAGCGGATACCGGCCTCCAGGAAGCCGTCGATGTCGCCGTCGAGCACGGAGGAGGGGTTGCCGACCTCGAACTCGGTCCGCAGGTCCTTGACCATCTGGTAGGGGTGCAGGACGTACGAACGCATCTGGTTGCCCCAGGAGTTGCCGCCGTCGCCCTTGAGCGCGTTCATCTTCTCCTGCTCCTCCTGGCGGCGGCGCTCAAGGAGCTTGGCCTGGAGGACGTTCATCGCGGTCGCCTTGTTCTGGATCTGCGAGCGCTCGTTCTGGCAGGAGACGACGATGCCGGTCGGAATGTGCGTCAGGCGCACCGCCGAGTCGGTGGTGTTGACGCCCTGGCCGCCGGGGCCGGAGGAGCGGTAGACGTCCACGCGGAGCTCGGACTCGTCGATCTCGATGTGGTCGGTCTGCTCGACCACCGGCAGCACCTCGACGCCCGCGAAGGACGTCTGGCGGCGGCCCTGGTTGTCGAACGGCGAGATCCGCACCAGGCGGTGCGTGCCCTGCTCGACGGAGAGCGTGCCGTAGGCGTACGGCACCTGGACGGCGAAGGTGGTCGACTTGATGCCGGCCTCTTCCGCGTACGACGTCTCGTAGATCTCAGTCTTGTAGCCGTGCCGCTCGGCCCAGCGCAGATACATGCGCTGGAGCTGCTCGGCGAAGTCGGCGGCGTCGACGCCGCCCGCCTCCGCGCGGATGTTGACGACCGCCTCGCGGGAGTCGTACTCGCCCGAGAGGAGCGTACGGACCTCCATCTCGTCGAGCGCCTTGCGCACGGCGCCGAGCTCCGTCTCGGCCTCGGCCAGCGTGTCCGCGTCGTCCTCGGCCTCGGCGAGCTCGAAGAGCACCGCGAGGTCGTCGATACGGCTCCGCAGCGCCTCCGCCTTGCGGAGCTCCGCCTGGAGGTGGGACAGCTTGCTGGTGATCTTCTGCGCCGCCTCCGGGTCGTCCCACAGTGACGGCGCCGCCGCCTGCTCTTCGAGGACGGCGACATCGGCCCTCATCTTGTCGAGGTCCAGGACGGCCTCGATCGACCCCATGGTCGAGGAGAGGGACTTCAGCTCTTCGGATACATCGACGACTGCCACGCCACCAGCCTAACGGCTATCCGGACCCGCGTTGCCGTACGGCCGCACAGGCCTTGGGAACCCCGGGATTCCGGGCCCGCGGGCTGTGGAAAACCCGTCCGCGGCCACCGGGCGGCGGGCTACGGCGTGGGGGACGTGCCGTGGACGCCCGGCTTCGCGTCGCCGCCGTCGTCCCCGCCCACCGCGAACCAGCCGCCCACCCCCGCCGCGACCGCCGCCGCCAGCGCCGCGGCGCCCAGCTTGAGGCGGCGGGCGCGGATGTCGGCGGCGGAGCGGTGGCGGGCGGAGCCGGCACGGCGCTCGCCCGCGGCGCGGGGCGAGCGGGCCGTGCCGTGGGCGCCGCCCGCGAGCTCGTCGGGACCGGGCACCCGCATGCTGGTGTGCGTCTCGCGGTTGGAGTCGGCGACCGTCCCCGGGACCAGCGGGACCGCGCCGCGCCGCCGCGCCGGCTCCCGCGGCTCCGCCGCCGCCGGGCGCGGCTGGTCCGGGCCGTCGGCGGGGCGCTCGGAGGCGACCTCGGGCTCGTCGATGTCCAGCGGCGGGTGGCCCGCCAGGGACGGGAGCAGTTCGCGCAGCCGGGCGGCGAGCTCCGGGGCGCGCAGCCGGGAGGCGGGCCCCTTGGCGAGGCACTGCACGATGAGCTGCCACAGCTCGTCGGGGATGCCGGGCAGCGGCGCGACGGTCTCGGTGACGTGCCGCCGCAGGATGGCCCCCGGGTGCCCGCCGCCGAACGGCGTGAAGCCCGCCAGCAGCTCGTACAGGACCGTGGCCAGCGCGTAGACGTCGACGCTGGCGCGCGGCGGCAGCCCCTCGATGATCTCGGGCGCGAGGTAGTCGGGCGTGCCGATCACGCGCGTCGCGCGCGCGTGCCGGGGCGCGTCCACGAGGCGGGCGACGCCGAAGTCGGTGAGGAGCGCGGGGTGCGCGCCGCCGGGGCCCAGCTCGCCCTGCATGTCGAGCAGGACGTTCTCCGGCTTGACGTCGCGGTGCACGATCCCGGCGGCGTGCGCAGCGGCGAGGCCGTCGGCGACGTCCGCGACGATGGCGACGGCGGCCTCCGGCGCGAGGCGGCGCTCGCGGTCGAGGCGGGTGCGCAGGTCCGTGCCGCGGATGAGGTCCATGACCAGGGCCAGGTCGTTGCCGTCGACGACGAGGTCGCGGACGCCGACCACGTGCGGGTGGTCGAGGCTGAGCAGCGCGGCGCGCTCCTGTACGAACCTGCCGACGAGCTCCTGGTCGGAGGCCAGCTCCTCGCGCAGGAGCTTGATGGCGACCGGGCCCTCGGGCCCCTCGCCGAGCCATACCGTGCCGGCGCTGCCGCGTCCGAGCACCTGGTTCGCGGTGTACCGGCTGCCGATCTTCCGTGCCAAGACCACTCCGACTTCTCCGACATCCGACAGGGCGCGTTGGCGACAAAGCTACGCGGCTGAGGGGATGGTAAGGCTGCCGGTCCACGCCGACCGTCACTTCTACGGCAGAAAACACCCGTCGGATGTCGACTTGTCGCCAGAGTGAGCCCGCTGGACCGGCCCGTGCCGGAGCACGGGCCGGACGGCCCGAAGACAGTTTCCGGGGGTCACTTGCCGGAGGTCAGACCCGAGATCCAGTGCTTGGCGTCGTTGAACCAGTCCCAGGTGGCGTCCCAGAAGCTCTTGCCGTCGGCCACCCAGTCCTTGAGCGGGGTCAGCTCCCAGACCAGCCAGGAGCCGACGACGAGGATGACGATCACGAACAGGCAGCCCTTGAGGCAGCCGAGGCCGGGGATCTTCATCGGGTTCGCGCTGCGCTGCCGGGGCTGGCGCGGCTCACGGCGCGGCTCGGGCTCGGGCGGCGGCGCGTACCGCTGGGGCTGCGCGGGCTCCTGGTAGCGCGGCTGCTGCTGGGGCTGGTGCTGCGGCTGCTGGTACGGCGCCGGGGCCGGGCCGCGGCGCTGCTGGGGCCGCTGGGGCGGGCCCTGCGGCGGTCCCTGCTGCCCGTAGCCCTGCTGCTGTCCGTAACCCTGCTGCTGCCCGTACGGGCCCTGCTGGCCGTATCCCTGCTGGCCCTGGCCCTGGCCCGGCCCCGGGCCGTAGCCCTGCTGCCCGTAGCCCTGCTGCTGCGGGGCGGGGCGGTGCGGGCGGCGGCGCAGCGGGTCCTCGCTGGGGTCGAGGTAGCGCACCTGGGTCTGGTCGTTGCGGTCGCGGGCCGCGCGGAGCTGGCTCTCCCAGGGGTGCGGCCCGTCGGGCTCGTCCGGTACGGGCGGCATGGCGCGGGTCGGGTCGGGGCCGGCCGGGCCGCCCGAGTTCATCACCTGGGTCGGGTCGGCGTTCGGCCCGGCGGGGTTCTGGCCGGTGCTCTGCATGACGCTGGTGGCGCCGTTGGGGTCGTACGAACCGGCGTTGGACGGCAGGACCTGGGTGGGGTCCGCGGCGCCGCCGGTGCCCGGCACGGTGGCGGGGTCCCGCTCGGGGCCGAGCAGCGCGGCGACGCCGAGGGCGGCCTCGGCCTGCGCCGCGCTGGCGTGCACGCCGACGCCCGAGGCCACGACGCGCAGCGCGCGGGCCAGGTTCTCGGCGCTGGGCCGTTCCTCCGGGCGCTTGCGCAGGCAGCGTTCGATGACCGTCCACAGCGGTTCGGGGACGGTGGTGGGGCGGCGCGGCTCCTCGCTGAGGTGGCGGTGCAGCACCTCCAGCGCGGTGGCGCCCGCGAACGGCGGGCGGCCGGTGACCAGTTCGTACAGCAGGATTCCCGCGCCGTAGATGTCCACGGCGGAGGTCTGCGGCTGCCCCTCGGCGGACTCCGGCGCGACGTACGCGGGGGTGCCGACGAACTCGTGGGTGCGGGTCAGCCCCGGGGAGTCGGCGAGCCGCGCGATGCCGAAGTCGGTGAGCATCGGGTGCATCTGGCCGTCGGCCTGCCCGCCCGCGCCCGCGAGCAGGACGTTGGCGGGCTTCAGGTCGCGGTGCACGACGCCGTCGGCGTGGCTGGCGGCGAGCGCGTCGGCGATCTGGGCGGTCAGCAGGGCCGCGCCGACGGGGGTGAAGGGGCCGTTGTCCCGCAGATAGCGGTGCAGGTCCGGGCCGTCCACCAGGTCCATGACGAGGGCGAGCAGATCGCCCTCGACGACGAGGTCGCGGGTGCGGACGATGTTGGGGTGGGTGAGCCGCAGCAGCACGGAGCGCTCGCGCAGGAAGCGCATGACGACGTCCGCGTCGTTCGCGAGCTCCTCCTTGAGCACCTTGATGGCGACGGTCTCTCCGGGCTGCCCGGCCACAGCTGCCTCGGCGCCCGCCGTCTCGCGCTGGCTGGCCCGCCAGACGGTGCCTGTGGCGCCGCGTCCGAGCGGCTCCTCAAGCAGGTACTTGCTGCCTACCGGCCGCACGTCTGCGCTCCCTGGTCGATCCTGATCCGAGCTGGTCGTGGCCTGTGGATACCCGGCCTTCGGCCCTACTCTAGTGCCGACTCGGAGGCCGACGGCCGGTGAAATCCGGTGGGGCTCAAGGGGAAGACGCATGTTCCGGACAGATGGTTGCCACACCCTGTCCTTTGGCCGGTCCGTGACTACAAGAAGGCCATCAACGGCGGTCTCAAGCAGGCACTTTTTCACCCGTAGCCGACCAATCAAGATCATTAAGCGGCGGTCGCCGGGCGTGTTGTCGGTGGCAGGTGCGAGGATGCTCACAAGCACGGGTGCGGTTGGGGAGCGGGGGCTCCGCGCGAACGTGGTGACCTGTACGTGCCGACGCGCCCGTGCACGGTGGGGGGAGGGAGCCCCCGTCGGGCACCCCAGGGGCAGGAAAGGACCGTTGACGGCGATGCAGATCCGGCTGACCGTCCTCGGGCCGCGCAGCGGCCACACCACGCACGCCACACACGCCTGCGACGTCCTGGTGACCGCCCCCGCCGGAACCGCGCTCGCCGCCGTGACCAGCGGGCTCGCGACCGCCGTCGCCGCCGCCGGCTCCGACGTCGGCAGCGGCGCCGTGGTCGTCTACGCGGGCGCCGAGCGGCTCGACGCCCAGCGCTGCGCGCTGGGCGAACCGCCCCTGGTCGACGGCGCGGTGCTCGCCCTGCAAGGCCCGGCCGACCCGGACCGCGACGTCGGCGTGCTCCCCGCCGGGTCGCCGGACGCCAGCGCCCGGCTCCATGTCGTCGCCGGACCGGACGCCGGCGGTGTGCACCTGCTGCACGGCGGCCGCATCGGCATCGGCCGCTCCGCGAGCGCCGACGTGCCGCTCGACGACCCGGACGTCTCCCGCCTGCACTGCGCCGTCACCGTCACCGACGAGGGCCGGGTCACCGTCGCCGACCTGGGCTCCACCAACGGCACGACGCTCGACGGCGAAGCCGTCCTCGACCACCCCGTCCCCTTCCCCTCCGGGGGCCTGCTGCGCGTGGGCGAGTCCACCCTGAGCCTGCGCGTCCCCACCGCGGGCGCCCCCGCCGACCTCTCCAGCGGCACCCTTCCGGCCGCGCCGGACGGAGAGGGCCACCTACGGGTGACACCGGGGGTCTTCAGCCAGGGCGCGGGGTCCAGACCTGGCGATCATTGGCCGGAAAACACCAGTACCGAGGACGCCGGCCAGGGCACCCCCGCCCGCGGCACACCGGTGCCGCCGGGCATCGCCCTCGCCCCGACCGTGCACGGCACGGGCTTCGGCCCCATCAGCGGCGGCGCCGCCCCGCAGGGCGGACGCGCCCAGGGCCCGGCGGGCGGCACGCCCCCGCCTGCCGGACAGGGCCAGGGCTTCGGCCCCGGCGGCCCGCTGCCCGCGTACGGGACGGGCTTCGGCCCGTCGGCGGGCGGGTCGGCACCTGCCCATGGGGCGGGCGGCGGCGGACCTGATGCGGCCAGCGGCCAGGGCCACGGCTCCGGCGTGGGGGCCGCGCAGTCCGGATACGGGCAGGGGGGCGGTGGGACCACCGGCGTGCCCGGTGCGCATGCCGCGGGCGCGTACGGGCAGGCGTCCGGCGGAAGCGGTGCGGGCGGATACGGGCAAGGGACCGGTGGAGTTCCCGGCGGGCCCGGAGCGCAGGCCGCGGGCGCGGGCGGGGCGGCTGGTTACGGCCAGCACCCCGGCGAAGCCACCGGCGCACCGGGAACGCAGGCCGGGAGCGCGTACGGGCAGATGCCCGGCGGAAACGGTGCGGGCCACTACGGGCAAGGGACCGGCGGTGCCACTGGCACGCCCGGAGCCCAGGCCACGGGCGCGTACGGGCAGGGCCCTGGCGCGGGCGAGGCGGGCGGTTACGGCCAGGCGTCAGGCGGGGCTGGGGCTCCGAATGCAGGCGCGTACGGACAAGGTCCCGGCTCGGGCGCGGGCGCGGCGGCCGGTTACGGCCAAGCGCCCGGCAGTGGCTCAGCGGCCGGATACGGCCATGGGTCGGGCGGAGCTGTCGGCGCACCCGGAGACCAGGCCGCAGGCACGTACGGCCAGGCGCCCAGCACTGGCTCAGCGACCGGATACGGCCACGGGCCAGGCGGAGCCACTGGCACGCCCGGAGCCCAGGCCGCAGGCGCGTACGGCCGAGCGCCCGGAACCGGCGCAGCGGCCGGATACGGCCAGGCGCCCGGCGGAGCCACCGGTAACCCCGGAGCACAGAGCACAGGCGCGTACGGCCAAGCCCCCGCCGCAGGCGCGTACGGCCAAACCCCTGGCGCACCCGGCGAGCAGGCCGCAGGCGCGTACGGGCAAGGTCCCAGCGCTGGTACGGCGGCCGGTTTCGGCCAGGGTCCCGGTGGGGCCGCTGGTTCCGGTGACGGTAAGCGCCGGGGGCGCGGGATCGGCGCCTGGGCCCGGCGGCTGGCCGGGGGGCGAGGGGCCGGGGAGCGGGCCGGCGGCGGGGACGACTGGCCGCTGGAGGCCGAGGACTCGGCTCGGGCGCGGGCGGCGACGGTCGCGCTGCGGGAGCGGTGGCCGGACGCCGCCGGGGTGCTGATGACCGCGCTCGGCCCCGGACCCCGGCTGTGGGAGCGCGGCCCGGACCACCCGGACCTGCTGACCGTACGGCTGGGCACCGCCGATCGCCTCGCGCCCGACGGCAGCGGTCCGATGCCGTCCGTGCCCGTCACGGTCGGGCTGCGGGAGGCCGGTGCGCTGGGGCTGGCGGGGCCGCGGCCCCGGCTGGCCGGGCTGGCGCGGTCCGCGCTGGCGCAGCTGGCCGCGCTGCACGCGCCCGGTGTGCTGGAGACCGTACTGATCAGCGCGGACCGTTCGCGCGCCGCCGAGGACCGGCTCGCCGAGTGGTCCTGGTTCGGGTGGCTGCCGCAGGCGCGCCCGGCGCACGGGCAGGACTGCCGGCTGCTGGTCGCCTACGACCGCGAGCAGGCCGAGGCCCGCACGGCCGAGCTGGTGCGGCGGTGCGACGACGGCCCGCTGGGCCCCGGCTGGGCGAGCGCTTCCCCGGCCGCGGTGGCCACCGCGGCCGGCCGGTACCGGGGCCCGTACACGGTCCTGGTCGTCGACGGCGACCCCGGCACGGCCGCGCTCCGCGAGACGGTGGCCCGGCTGGCGCTCGGCGGCCCGGCCGTCGGCATCCATCTCATCTGCCTCGCCGAGGCCCCCGCGGCCTCCCCCGCGTCACCCGTCTCGGCGACCTGCGACGCGGCACGCGCGGTCTCCCCTGTGTTCGCGGAGTGCGGCACGGTGGCGCTGCTGAGCGGCGATGTGGCCACGGCCGTCCAGGTCATCCACCGGGGTGCGGGCGGCGCGGGCGCGGCGTCCGGCAGCCGGTCCGACGCGGCGGTGCGGGACGGTTCGTCCGCCGCTCCGGCCGTGCGCGGCCCGGCCACCCATGTCGGCGCGCTGGCGGGCGTCGACTCGCGCGGCACGAGCCGTACGGGCGGCGGTGCGGGCGGTAACGCTGGGGCCGGTGGGACCGGTGGGGCCGTCGTCGCGACGCTCGACGCCGTCTCCCCCGCCTGGGCCGAGCACTTCGCCCGCGCCCTGGCCCCGCTGCGCCCCTCGGACGCCGCAGCCGGGCCCGGCCCCGCGCGGGTGGCGGCGGCCCTGCCCCGTACGGCGCGGCTCCTGGACGAGCTGGGCCTGGCCCGCGCGACCCCGGCCTCGCTGACCGCCCGCTGGGCGGCCTCCGCCGACGCGCCGGGCCCGGGGGCGCCGGCCGGCGGCCGGGTCCTGGCGGTGCTCGGCACCGGGCCGTGCGGCCCGCTGACGGTGGACCTGGCGACGGACGGGCCGCATCTGCTCGTGGAGGGCGGTCCCGGCACCGGCAAGACGGAGCTGCTGCGTTCGCTGGCGGCCTCGCTCGCGGCGGCCGAGCGGCCGGACCGGCTCTCCCTCGTGCTGGTCGACGGCGCGGGCGCGGAGCGCGGCGAGGGGCTGCGGGTCTGTACGGACCTGCCGCAGGTCTCCACGTATCTGGCGGCGGCCGATCCGGTGCGGATGCGCGAGTTCGCGCAGGCGCTCAGCTCGGAGCTCAAGCGCCGGGCGGAGCTGCTGGGCCGGCTGGACTTCGGCGCCTGGCACGCGCAGCACGCCGCCGCTCCGCGCGTCATCTCCCCGCGCCGCCCCAGCGATCTGCCGGTGCCGGGCGGCTCCGGCGGTTCAGGCTCCGGTTCCGGTTCCGGTTCCGGTTCCGGTTCCGGTTCCGGGGACATCGATCCGTCGATGAGCGGCACCCTCAAGCTCCGTACGCAGCGGGGCGGTTCGGAGCGCACGGCGCTGACCGCGCTGCCGCGGCTGGTGGTCCTGGTCGACGACTTCGACGCGCTGGTGGCCCCGGCCCTGGGCAGTACGGGCCGCCCGTCGGCGGGTTCGGTCGTACGGGCCCTGGAGGCGGTGGCGCGCGACGGCGAGCGGCTCGGCGTCCACCTGGTGGCGGCGTCCGGCCGTCCGGACCGTACGGCGGACACGGCGGCGGTGGAGCGGGCCGGGCTGCGAATAGCCCTGGAGATACTGCCCCCGGCGGCCGAGGGCCCCGCGGCGGCGGACGGAGCTTCGGGCGAACCGGCCCCGGGCCGGGGCAGGCTGCACCGTCCGGACGACGGTGCGGTGACGCCGTTCCAGGCGGGCCGGGTCACCGGGCGCATTCCGCGTACGGCGACGCTGCGCCCGACCGTGGTGCCGCTGGACTGGCAGCGGATGGGCGACCCGCCGACCCGTCGGCCGCTGCGCGAGCTGGGCAACGGCCCGACCGACCTGGCGCTGCTCGCGAGCGCTCTTCAGCGCGCGGCCCAGTCCGCGGGCGCGGAGACCGCGCCGCCGCTGCTCTGACCCCACCGCCCGCCCGTCCGTCCGCCCGTCCGAAACGCTGCCGGTGCGCACCTGACCTCTCATCACAGCCCGGTCACGATCGGCTACTTGACGTCGCGGGCGGTATTGCGGCCGACCGTGACCGGGCGTAGGACTGTCGCACGGGACGGACAGGGGCGCGCGCCGGGACAAGCGGTGCGGTGCGGCTGTCCGCGGGGACCGCACGGGGAGGGACGGCCATGCGTTCATCGCTGCGTACGGGACGCGTGTCGCGCGGTGCTCTGGCGGTGTTCGCGGCGGGGGCGCTGGCCCTGGCCGCCTCGGGGTGCAGCGACGGCGGCGGGAAGGACAAGGGCGCTCCGGCCGGAGGCTCGTCGAGCGCCGCCGAGTCCGTTCAACTGCCCCGCCTCAACGGGCAGAAGCTGAAGATAACGGCCGTCTGGACGGGTACGGAGCAGAAGAACTTCACCAAGGTCCTGGAGGAGTTCACCCGGCGGACCGGGGTCTCTACGGAGTTCGTGCCCAGCGGCGACGACATGGCCTCCTTCATCGGGTCGAAGATGGCGGGCGGCGACCCGCCGGACGTGGCGATGCTCCCGCAGGTCGGGGTGCTCCACGAGTTCGCGAAGAAGGGGTGGGTCAAGCCGCTGTCCGCCGAGGCCGAGGGGCAGTTGACCAAGAACTACTCGAAGGGCTGGCAGGAGCTCGGCTCGTACGAGGGCAAGCGGTATGGCGTCTACTACAAGGTCAGCAACAAGTCGCTGATCTGGTACAACACCAAGCTGTTCGACGACGCGGGCGCGAAGGAGCCCAAGACGTGGGACGAATTCCTCGCCCAGGCGCAGCTGATAGCGGACTGGGGCGTCACGCCGGTCTCGGTGGGCGGCGCGGACGGCTGGACGCTGACCGACTGGTTCGAGAACGTGTATCTCTCGCAGGCGGGCCCGGAGAAGTACGACCAGCTCGCCCAGCACAAGATCAAGTGGACGGACCCGTCCGTGCGGGACGCGCTGACCACGCTCGGCAAGCTCTTCGGCAAGCAGGACCTGCTCGCCGGGGGCGGCAGCGGGGCGCTGCACACCGCGTTCCCCGACTCGGTGACCCAGACCTTCGCGGGCGGCGCCAAGGCGCAGGCGGCGATGGTCTTCGAAGGGGACTTCGCCGCGGCCAACGTCGCCGACGCCCGGGCCGAACTGGGCACGGACGCCAAGGTCTTCCCGTTCCCGGCGGTGGGCGCCAAGTCCCCGGTGGTGACCGGCGGCGACGTGGGGGTCGCGCTCAAGAACAGCCGCGCGGCGCAGGCGCTGCTGACCTTCCTCGCCTCCACGGACGCCTCCAGGATCTGGGCGCAGCAGGGCGGTTACGTCTCCGCGAACAAGAACCTCGATCTCGGCGCCTACCCCAACGCGGTGCTCCGCAAGATCGCGACGGCGCTCATCGCGGCGGGCGACGACTTCCGCTTCGACATGTCCGACCAGGCCCCGGCGTCCTTCGGCGGCAAGCCGGGGCAGGGCGAGTGGAAGGCCCTCCAGGACTTTCTGATCAACCCGAAGGACGTGGCGGGCGCCCAGCGGAAGCTGGAGTCCGACGCGGCCAAGGCGTACCGGAGCTGACGGACGGAGGCTCGTCACGATGTCGACCGCGACGGCGGGCGGCGCGGCGGCCCCTGGCCCCGTACCGCCCGTGAGGAAGAACGGAAAGAAGCACAGGAGCGTGCTGGGCACCCGGCCGTGGGTGGCGGCCTGCTTCCTGCTGCCGGCGCTGGCGCTGCTCGGCGCCCTCGTCGTCTATCCCATCGGCTATTCGGTCTACCGCAGCCTCTTCGACGCCTCCGGAAACGGTTTCGTGGGCGCCGACAACTACGGCGAGGTCTTCACCGACGAACGCATCCGCACGGCCCTGAAGAACAACGTCATCTGGGTGGTGGTGGCGCCGTCGGTGGCCACCGCGCTCGGGCTGATCTTCGCGGTGCTCACCGAACGGGTGCGCTGGGGAACGGCGTTCAAGCTGGTGGTCTTCATGCCGATGGCCATCTCGATGCTGGCCGCGGGCATCATCTTCCGGCTGGTGTACGAGCAGGACCCGGACCGCGGCGTCGCCAACGCGGCGTGGGTGTCGGTGCACGACACCTTCGCCGGGACGTCGGCGTTCCCGGGCGCGCATCCGCGCCCGGACGCCGGGCTGGCGGCGACGTCCAAGGGCTCGTTCACGACCGAGACGACCGTCTCCGCCGGCACTCCGGTCGTGCTGCCGCTGGTCGCGGTCAAGCCGTCGGACGTGAGCGGCGCGGGGCAGGCGGCCCCGGCCCGCGCGGTGGCCGGGAAGGTCACCGGCACGGTCTGGCGGGACGTCGTGCGGGGCGGCGGCGGCACGGACGGAAAGATCGACCCGAGTGAGAACGCGCTCAAGGGCGTCACGGTCGAGGCCGTGAAGGACGGGCGGACCGTCGCCTCGGCGAAGACCTCGGCGGACGGCACGTTCACGCTGCCGGCGTCCGCCGACGGGGCGCGGCTGCGGCTGCCGGGCGACAACTTCGCCGCCCCGTACAACGGCATCGACTGGCTCGGCCCGTCCCTGGTGACCCCGGCCATCATCGGCAGCTATGTGTGGATGTGGGCGGGGTTCGCGATGGTGCTGATCGCGGCGGGGCTGGCGAGCGTGCCGCGGGAGCTGATGGAGGCGGCCCGGGTCGACGGGGCGAACGAGTGGCAGGTCTTCCGCCGGGTGACGGTACCGCTGCTGGCTCCGGTGCTGGCGGTCGTGATGGTCACGCTCATGATCAACGTGCTGAAGATCTTCGACCTCGTCTACATCATCGCCCCCGGCAACAGCCTCGACAACGCCAACGTGCTCGCGCTCCAGCTCTACCAGTCGTCCTTCGGCACCGACGTCAACCAGGGCATCGGCAGCGCCATCGCCGTCTTCCTGCTGCTGCTCGTGCTGCCGGTGATGCTGATCAACATCCGGCGGATGCGAAGGGAGCGCAGGCGATGACCGGCGTGAACACGGCCGTGGTGAACACCACCGTACGGGCGAAGCGGTCGCTGCCGTCGCGGATCGCGGCGCGGGCGAGCGGCGGCGCGATGCGGGTCGTACTGATCCTCGTCGGCCTCTTCTGGCTGATGCCGACGGTCGGCCTGCTGATCTCCTCGCTGCGCGACCGCTCCGACATCGCGGCCACCGGGTGGTGGAAGGTCTTCAGCCACCCGGCGCAGCTGACCTTCGACAGTTACAGCACGCTGCTGAACAACGACAAGGTGATGCACTCGCTGCTGACCACGGCGCTGATCACCGTCCCCGCGACGCTGCTGGTCGTGGTGGTCGGGGCGCTCGCCGGCTACGCCTTCGCCTGGCTCGAATTCCCGGGCCGCGACTGGTGGTTCATGCTCGTGGTCGGGCTGCTGGTGGTGCCCGTGCAGGTCGCGCTCGTACCGGTCGCGAAGCTCTTCAACGCGGTGGGGATCTTCGAGACGACGCCGGGCGTGGTGCTCTTCCACACCGCCTTCGGACTGCCCTTCGCGATCTTCCTGCTGCGGAACTTCTTCGCGGAGATCCCGCGCGAACTGCTGGAGGCGGCGCGGCTCGACGGCGCGGGCGAGGTGCGGCTGTTCACGCGGGTCGTGCTGCCGCTCGGCGGCCCGGCCATCGCCTCGCTCGGGATCTTCCAGTTCCTGTGGGTCTGGAACGACATGCTGATCGCCCTGATCTTCGCGGACAGCGGCGACCCGCCGATCACGGTCGCCCTCCAGCAGCAGGTCCGGCAGTTCGGCAGCAACATCGACGTCCTCGCGCCCGGCGCGTTCCTGTCGATGATCGTGCCGCTGGCGGTCTTCTTCGCCTTCCAGCGGCAGTTCGTGAGCGGGGTGATGGCGGGCGCGGTGAAGTGAGGGCGGTGAAGTGAGGGCGGCAGACGTACGGAGCTGACGTACGGGAAGGGGCGGCAACCGGGCGTTCACCCTGGGGCCACCGGCCGATCATCCGGCGCCGCCCCGGCGGCTCACCCGATCGGCCCAGGCGAGGGTGACCGTAACGCCGATGGGGAGTTGAACCGTTCGCCCCGTACCCCATCGTCCGCCCGGAAAGGGTTGAACTCCCGCCATGTCGCCCCGGCTCACCGTCGTCGTACCCGTCCACAACGGCGCCGAGCACCTGTGGGAATGCCTGGCGTCGGTGGCCGCGCAGACCCTGCGCGAACTGGACGTCGTGGTGGTCGACGACGGGTCCACGGACGCGGGACCGGACATCGCGGCGGCGTTCGCGGAGCGGGACGCGCGCTTCCGCGTCGTACGCCAGCACAACGGCGGTACGGGGCACGCGCGCAACACCGGTACCCGGCACGCCGCGCCGGGCACGGAGTACCTGGCCTTCGCGGACAGCGCCGACGTACTGCCGCGGCGCGCGTACGAACGGCTCGTCGGCCTCCTCGACGGGTCCGGCTCCGACTTCGCGACCGGCAACGTCTACCGGCTCACCGCGGCGGGCCGCAGCCAGGCGTGGCAGCACCGGCATCTGCGGCGCACCCGGACCGCCACCCACATCACCGAGGACCTCGGCCTGCTGTCCGACCACACCGCCTGGAACAAGGTGTTCCGCCGCACCTTCTGGGACCGCCACCGCCTCGCCTTCCCCGAGGGCGTGCTGTACGAGGACACCCCGCTGACCATCCCCGCGCACTTCCTCGCCGAGGCCGTGGACGTCCTGCACGAACACGTCTACTACTGGCGCGTCCGCGAGGGCGCCGGCCCCCGGCGGCGCACCGACCCCCAGGTGGTCCGCGACCGCATCGCCTCCGTCGACCACGTCTCGCGCTTCCTCGCCGACCCCGCCAACACCCGCTGGTCGGCGCATAAACGGGACTACGACCGCTCGGTGCTCACCGAGGACCTGCCGCACTTCGTCGACCGGCTGCCGACGGCGGGCGCCGACTACCGCGACGCCTTCATGGACCGGGCCCGGGACTGGGCGAGCCGCGTCGACCCCGAACTCTTCAAGGAACTCCCCGTCGACCTGCGGGTCAAATGGCAGCTGATCCGGGAGCGGCGGCTCGCGGAGCTGATCGCCGTCCTCGAATACGAGCGGCGCAACGCCTCCGGCTTCCTCGTCCACGGCCTGCCGCTGCGCAAGCGCGCCGTGCTGCCCGGCGCGGACGGCACGCCCGTACCGCTGCCGTCGTCCGTCACCCGGCTCACGTCCGAGGACTTCCCGGTACGGGCCGGGGTGCGGGAAATCCTGTGGCGCGACGGCACGTTGGTGATCCGCGGCTACGCGTACATCCGCAACCTCGGCGCCCCGTCCCGGCTGCGGACCCGCAAGACGGCCCTGGTGACGTCCGGCCGGCACCGGCTGCTGGTGCCGCTGCGGACGGTCCACATGCCGGAGGCCACCCACAACTCCCGGCAGGAACGACACTGCTACGACTGGTCCGGCTTCGAGATCACCGTCGACCCCCAGCGGCTCAAGGGCGACGAGCGGTGGCGGCCCGGCCGCTGGCAGGTGGACGTGGTCGTCGCCGCGTCCGGCGTGGTGCGCCGGGCCCCGCTGCGCTCGCTGGGCACCGGCTCCGGCGCCTGGCCGCCGCCGGGCGGACTCGGCGACGGCACCCGGCTCGTGCCCTGGTTCAAGAACGGCCGCCTGCTGCTGTCGGTGGAGTGGGCCGAGCGGCGGCTGACGGGCCACCGGGCGGTCCACGGCGGGATCATCGAACTGGACGTCACCGACGAGTCGGCCCGCGAGCCGGTCGCGCTCCGGCTCACCCACCGCGGCTCCGGATCGGTGCTCGAAACCCCCGTGACCTGCCGCCTCGACGACTACGAGGGCGTACGGGCCACCGCCCGGCTCCGCCTCGCCGACCTCACCGCGGCCCGGCCCGCGCCCGGCGAACACCCCGAGGAAGTACGGCTGCGGGACACCTCGTCCTGGGACGCGGTGCTCGTACTCGCCGACTCCCGCACCGCCCGCATCACCACCGCCGCCGCCCCGCGCCCCGGCCGCTACCCGCTGGCCGACGGCCGCGAGCTGATCGTCGCCGCCACCGCCGACGAATACCTCGTCCTGCACGACCGCACCCCGCAGCCCATCGCCGACCGTGTCGCCTGGCAGGACGACGGCTCCCTGACCGTCGAGGGCGAACTGCCCGCCTCGGCCCCCGCCGAGCTGGAACTGGTCCTGCGGCACAGCACCCACGCGGCTGAAGTGACGTTCCCCTGCGAGCGGCGGGACGCGGACGGCGGAGCGCGGGACGGCAAGGGCACGGCCTCGGACGAGGCGACCGGCCCTGCCGAGCGGCCTCCAGCACCGGGCCGCGCCGGCCCCGCGGCGGGCTGCGGCGGCGGCTGCGAATGCGGGGGCCGCGCCCCCGAGGGGGCGCCCGCGGACCGGGCGGGGCAGCGCTTCACCGCCGGGCTGTGGCCGGGGGCGGCGCCCACGCCGAGCGGTACGGCGCCGCTGCGGGAGGGCCGTTGGTATCTGTACCTGCGGGGGTGCGCGGGGGGTGCGGGGGGCGTACGGGACACGGGTGAGGGCATGCCCGTACGGCTCGCGCCGGAGCTGTTCGCGGGGCTCCCGGAGGCCCGTACCGTCGGTGGCAAGACCGTCACCGTCGACCGGCGCTTCCACGACCGGGTGTTCATCGAGGCGGGGTCCGCCGTACCGCTCGCGGACCGGGGGCCGTACCGGCAGCGGCTGCTGCGGGAGCGGACCTACCCGGCGCGCGCCGCCCTCCCGCTGCTCGACACGGTGCTCTACAGCAGCTTCGGAGGCCGCCGGTACTCCGACTCGCCGCGCGCCGTCCACGAGGAGCTCGTGCGGCGCGGCACGGACGTCGAGCATCTGTGGGTGGTGCGCGACCGGCAGTTCGAGGTGCCGCCCACGGCCCGGGCGCTGGTCCTCGGCAGCGCCGAGTGGTACGAGGCCCTCGCCCGCAGCCGGCGCATCGTCACCAACACCCACCTGCCGCCGTGGTTCCGCCGCCGCGAGGGCCAGTACGTCCTCCAGACCTGGCACGGCACCCCGCTCAAGCGCATCGGCGCGGACCTCGCCGGAACGCTCTGCGCCGAGCTCGCGCCGCCCGGCCCGCCGCCCGATCCGGGGGCGCAGTGGAGCACGCTGCTGTCGGCCAACCCGCACAGCACCCGCGTCCTGCGCCGGGCCCTCGGCTACCAGGGCGAGATCGCCGAGACCGGGCTGCCGCGCACCGACGCGTTCTTCGCCCCCGACCGCGCCGAACGGGCCGCCGCGCTCCGCCGCCGGCTGGGCATCCCGCGCGGCAAGCGCGTCGTCCTGTACGCGCCGACGCAGCGCGACGAGCGCGCGTACGACACCGGCCACTACCGCCTGCACCTGCCCCTGAACGTGGCACGCGCCGAGTCCGCGCTGGGCGCGGACCACGTCCTGCTCGTACGGAGCCACCCCCTGGTCGCCGACCAGGTGCCGGCCCGCCGGGGCCCGTTCCTGCGGGACGTGTCGGCGCACCCCGACGCGGCCGGGGTACTGCTGGCCGCCGACGTCCTGGTCACCGACTACTCCTCCCTGGCCGTCGACTTCGCCAACACCGGCCGCCCCCTGCTCTACCTCACCCCCGACCTGGCCCGCTTCCGCGACACGGTGCGCGGTTTCACCGCCGACTTCGAGTCCGAGGCCCCCGGCCCCCAGCTCTCCGGCACCGACGACCTCGTCGACGCGCTGCGCGACGTGGAGGGCGTGGCCCGCGGCTACGCGGCGGCGTACCGGCGCTTCCGCGCCGCGTACTGCCCGTGGGACGACGGCGGGGCCACGGCGCGGGCGGTGGACGGCCTGCTGGCGGCCGCGCCGTGAGAGGGCCCGTGCCGGAAAGCCCCGGACCGTCAGCGCCGTACGTACAGCGCCACCGACCCGCCCCGTACGTACACCACCGATTCCCGCCTGAAGAGGCTGTCGAGCACGGCGGTGCGGTCGTCTTCTCCTACGCCCCCGGGGCCCGAGACCACCCACACCCGGTCGAGCCCGGTCAGCCGGGTGCGCAGTTCGGCCGGGCCGGCGTCGGTGCCGTAGAGGGTGCCGGCCTCCGCGCCGGAGCGCAGCAGCGTCGCGTCGCGCACCCCGGCGAAGTCCCGCGGATAGGCGAGGGCGACCCGGCGCTCGTACGACGGGAAGAAGAGCGCCGTGTCGCCGGGTTTCGCGACGCGCGCGAACGCGGACGCGACGGCCTTGAGGTCGTCCGCCCGGCTCGTCGGCAGCCGTTCGCGCTGCTGGATCGGCAGCTGCCACCACAGGGACACGGCGATGGCGGCGACGCCTGCCGCCGTCACGGTGCGCCGCCATTGCAGGCCCCGGACGAGGCGCTCCGCGCCGACCGCCACGAGCAGCGGCAGCCCGGCGAGGGAGTGGAGCAGGTAGCGGTCGAGGAAGACCGGCTGCCACTGGGCGGCGGCGAAGAGCAGGGCGGGCGGTACGAGCGCGAGGGGCAGGGCCAGGGCGGTCAGGTCCAGGCGGCCGGGGCGGACCCGAAAGCGGGCCAGGGCGACGGCGACGAGCAGCAGGTTGACGGTGAGTACGAGGGAGCTGGGGCCCGCGAACTCGCGCAGCAGCGCCTCGGCGTCGGCGGCGCGCGGCGTCCCTATCCAGGCGATCTGGCCGCTCTGCCGCCGCGAGAGCAGGGCCAGCGGCGCCAGGACCGCCACCGCGGCGGCGGATGCGCAGCCCCAGCCGCGCCAGGTCCGCGCGGGCGCGCGGCAGAGCAGCAGAGTCGTGGCGTGCGCGGCGAGCAGCAGCACCGCGAACTCGTGCAGGCAGAACGTCACGGCGCACACGGCGCCGTAGGCGGCCCAGCGGCCGACGGCGGTCCCCGAGGCGGGAGACGACCCGACGCCCCAGGCCCCCGAGCCGCTTCCCGATCCGCCGCTCCGGGCCCCCGAGCCCGCGGGCGCCCCGACGGCCCGGATCAGCAGCCACGCGGCGAGCGCCGCACCGGCCGCGACGAGGGCGTATGAGCGCCCCTCCTGCGCGTAGTGACCGGCGAACGGCGTCACGGCGTACAGCAGCCCGGCCCAGAGGCCGACCCGGGGGCGGGCCAGCCGGCAGCCGATGGCGGCGACGAGCCCGGCAGTGCACGCGGCGGCGAGCACGGAGGGGAGCCGCAGCGCGACCTCGTCGGCGCGGAAGGGGAGGACGGCTAGGACGTCGAGGACGTCGAGGACGCAGTGCATCAGCAGGTAGTAGAGGCCGTGCACGGCGTCGACGTGGCCGAGGGCGTGCCACAGCTCCGGCAGTGAGCGCCGGGCCAGCTGGAAGGTGGCGCCCTCGTCCCGCCACATCGCGCCCCGGTCGAGGCCCCACAGGCCGAGGCCGAGCATGACGGCGGCGGGCAGCAGGACGGCGGTGGCGGCGGCCCGCCGGGACGGTGCGGGGGCGAGGGGGCCATGGTCGGTGCGGAGGGTCCGTACGTGCCCGGCGGCCGTCGCCGTCGGTGCGGTGTATCCGTACATGGGGCGATTCTGCGACCCCAGTCGCACTATCTGCCTATACGACAGGCACGGGCCGCCCGGTGGAACCGGGCGGCCCGTAGTTCTCACGCGGCGGCTACCGCGAGGACACCTCGCGTTGGCCGCGCGTACGCGACATCAGCCGCGTACAGGCGACATCAGCTGTGCGTACGCAGCATCGTCCGCATCGTCCGCATCGCGACCGACAGGTTCGCCAGGTCGAAGGCGTCCGAACCCTGGATCTCGTCCAGCGTCGTCCGCGCCCGGGCGAGGATCGCCGCGTTCTTCTCCTCCCACGCCGTGAAGCGCTGCTCGGGCGTCGAGGTGCCGTTGCCCACGGAGAGCACATCGGAGGTGAGCGCCGCGTGCGCCGCGTACAGGTCCTCGCGGATGGAGGCGCGGGCCATCGACTGCCACCGGTCGGCGCGCGGCAGCTCGATGATCCGGTCCATCAGCTTGGTGATCGACAGCCGGTCGCCCACGTCGTAGTAGACCTCCGCGACGGCCAGCGCCTCCTTGCCCGTACGGTCCGCGATGGCGACGATGTCCAGCGCCGGGAAGACCGAGGAGAACCCCGCGACCCGCTCGGCGAGCTCCGCCGGCACCCCGGCCTCGGCCAGCTCGTCGCGGATGGACTGCCACCAGTCCTGGTCGGCGCCGCGCAGCAGCTTGGGCAGATCGGCCCAGACCCCCCGCACCCCGTCCTTGAAGAACTCGATGGTCTCGGCGAGCTGCACCGGCTGCGGCCGGTTGTTCAGCAGCCACCGGGTGCCGCGCTCGACGAGGCGGCGCGAGTGCAGCCGGATGCGGGTCTGGACGTCGGCCGGCACCTCGTTGTCGAGGGCCTCGACCGCGTCCCAGACGGAACCGAGCCCGAAGATCTCGCGGGCCGCGGTCTGGGCCCGCACGATCTCCTCCAGCGAGGCCCCGGTCTCCTCCCGCAGCCGGTGCAGGAAGGTCGAGCCGCCGCTGTTGACGGTGTCGTTGACCAGCACCGTCGTGACGATCTCGCGGCGCAGGGCGTGCTTGTCGATCCGCTCGCCGAACGTGTCCCGCAGCTCCTGCGGGAAGTACGCGTGCAGCAGCCGCTGCAGGTACTCGTCGTCGGGCAGCCCGGTGGCCAGCAGCTCCCTGGACGCCGTGATCTTGATGTAGGCGAGCAGGACCGCCAGTTCCGGCTGGGTCAGACCGCGTCCGGAGCCGACCCGCTCGCGGATCTGCCGGTCGGTGGGCAGGAACTCCAGCGCGCGGTCCAGATTCCCGTCGCGCACCAGGCGGCGCATGATCCGCTGGTGGGCGTGGAGCAGGCTGGGCGCCTGGGCGACCGCGTTGGACAGGGCCACGTTCTGCGCGTAGTTGTTGCGCAGCACCAGGGCGCCGACCTCGTCGGTCATCTGGGCGAGCGTCTTGTTGCGCTGCTTGACCGTGAGGTCGCCGTCCGCGACGACCGTGTTGAGCAGGATCTTGATGTTCACCTCGTGGTCCGAGGTGTCCACGCCCGCGCTGTTGTCGATCGCGTCCGTGTTGATCCGGCCGCCGGTGGACTCCGGGCCGCCGCTCAGCGCGAACTCGACGCGGCCGAGCTGGGTCAGGCCCAGGTTCCCGCCCTCGCCGACGACGTGCACCCGCAGGTCCGCGCCGTCCACCCGGATCGCGTCGTTGGCCTTGTCGCCGACGTCCGCGTGCGTCTCGGTGGACGCCTTGACGTACGTGCCGATGCCGCCGTTCCAGAGCAGGTCGACCTGCGCCTTGAGGATCGCCTTCATCAGCTCGGCGGGGGTCATCTTGGAGACGCCCGCCGCGATGCCGAGGGCCTGCCGCACCTGCGCGTTGACCGGGATGGACTTGGCCGAGCGCGGGTGGACGCCGCCGCCCTTGGAGAGCAGCTCGGTGTTGTAGTCGGCCCAGGACGAGCGCGGCAGCTCGAAGAGGCGGCGGCGCTCGGCGTACGCGGTGGCCGCGTCCGGGTTCGGGTCGAGGAAGATGTGCCGGTGGTCGAAGGCGGCCACCAGGCGGATGTGCTCGGAGAGCAGCATGCCGTTGCCGAACACGTCGCCGGACATGTCGCCGACGCCGACGACCGTGAAGTCCTCGCGCTGCGAGTCGTGGCCCAGCTCCCGGAAGTGCCGCTTGACGGACTCCCAGGCGCCGCGGGCGGTGATGCCCATGCCCTTGTGGTCGTAGCCCGCCGAGCCGCCGGAGGCGAAGGCGTCGCCGAGCCAGAAGCCGTACGACTCGGCGACCTCGTTGGCGATGTCGGAGAAGGTCGCGGTGCCCTTGTCGGCGGCGACGACGAGGTAGGTGTCGTCCTCGTCGTGCCGGACGACGCCCTTGGGGTGCACGACCTCCCCGCCGACCAGGTTGTCGGTGATGTCGAGCAGGCCCGAGATGAACGTCTTGTAGCTGGCGACGCCCTCGGCCAGCCACGCGTCGCGGTCCACCGACGGATCGGGCAGCCGCTTGCCGACGAAGCCGCCCTTCGCGCCGACCGGCACGATGACGGTGTTCTTCACCATCTGCGCCTTGACCAGGCCGAGCACCTCGGTACGGAAGTCCTCGCGCCGGTCGGACCAGCGCAGCCCGCCGCGCGCGACCTTGCCGAAGCGCAGGTGCACGCCCTCGACGCGGGGCGAGTACACCCAGATCTCGTACGCGGGCCGGGGCGCGGGCAGGTCCGGGATGGCCTGCGGGTCGAGCTTGATGGAGAGGTAGCCGTGCGGCCGGTCGTCCTCGCCCAACTGGAAGTGGTTGGTGCGCAGGGTGGCCTTGATGACGGTGAGGAACGAGCGCAGGATGCGGTCCTCGTCCAGCGACACGACCTGGTCGAGCGCGCCGTCCAGCTCCTCCAGCAGGCCGTCGATCAGCTCGTGCCCGGCGCGCTGGCGCTCGGGGGCCATCCGGGCCTCGAAGAGGTTCATCAGCAGCCGCGTGGTGTGCACGTTGGTGCTGAGGGTGTCCTCCATGTACGCCTGGCTGAACGTCGACCCGGCCTGCCGCAGGTACTTCGCGTACGCGCGCAGCACCATGGCCTGCCGCCAGTCGAGGCCGGCCCGCAGCACCAGGTTGTTGAAGTTGTCGTTCTCCGCCCGGCCGGTCCACACCGCCGCGAAGGCGTCCTGGAACCGCTCGCGCGCGTCGTCGCCCGCCACGTGCTCGGGCATCCGCAGCCCGAAGTCGTAGATCCACGCGGTGGACCGGTCCGAGCAGCGCAGCTCGTACGGGCGCTCGTCGACGACCTCGACGCCGAGCCGTTGGAGCACCGGCAGCACCGCGGAGAGCGAGACCGGCTCACCGGTGCGGTAGATCTTGAAACGGCGCTCGCCGGCGGTCGCGCCCACCGGCTCGTACAGGCTGAGCGCGAAGTCGTGGTCGCCGCCCGCCGTGGTCAGCTTCTCCAGGTGCTGGAGGTCGGAGACCGCCGCGCGCGGCGAGTGGTCGGCCTTGTAGCCCTCGGGGAACGCCTGGCCGTATCGGCGCAGCAGCTCCGCGGCGCGCTCCTCTCCGACCTCCGCGGTCAGCGCCTCGGCGAAGCCGTCGGCCCAGGACCGGGCGGCCTCCACCAGCCGGGTCTCGATGCGGTCGACGTCGGCGTCCGTGAGGTCCAGCAGGGCGGCACCCGGCTCGACGCGGACGACGAAGTGCAGCCGGGAGAGGACCGACTCGGTGTTCCACGCGGTGTAGTCGACGCTGATGCCGCCGAGCTCTTCCTTGAGGATGTCGATCAGCCGCAGCCGCACGCCGGTGGTGTAGCGGTCGCGGGGCAGGTAGACGAGGGCGGAGTAGTAGCGCCCGTACTCGTCCTGGCGCAGGAACAGCCGCAGCCGGCGGCGCTCCTGGAGGTAGAGGACGGAGGTCGCGATGGAGCGCAGCTCGTCGGCCGGGGTCTGGAACAGCTCGTCGCGCGGGTAGGTCTCCAGGATCTGGAGCAGGTCGCGGCCGTCGTGGCTGTCCGGGGTGAAGCCCGCGTCCGCGAGGACCTGGGCGACCTTGCGGCGCACGACGGGGACGCGGCGCACGGACTCGGTGTACGCGGCCGAGGAGAACAGGCCCAGGAAGCGGCGCTCGCCCGTGACGTTGCCCTCGGCGTCGAACTTCTTCACCCCGACGTAGTCGAGGTACGAGGGGCGGTGCACGGTGGCGCGGCTGTTGGCCTTGGTCAGCACGAGCAGCTTGTGCTCACGGGCCTTGGCGCGGGCGTCCGCGGGCAGCCGGCTGAAGGACGGCGACGCCGGGCGCGGCAGATGGGAGTGGAGCGGGTTGGCGTGGTGGCCCTCGTTCTGGTGCGAGGGGTCGGCGCGCAGGATGCCCAGACCGGTGCCGGGGACGGCGGTGAGCACGTCCTCCTCGTCGCCGTTGGTCCTGGCCGTCACCAGCTCGTACTCGCGGTAGCCGAGGAAGGTGAAGTGGTCGGCGGCGAGCCAGCGGAGCAGCTCCTGCGCCTCGGTGACGTCCTGCTGGTCGACGTCGTCGGTCGGCTCGGCGGGCAGCCCGTCGGCGAGGCGCTCGGCGGCCTCCCGCATCTTCTGCCAGTCCTCGACGGTCTCGCGGACGTCGGACAGGACGCGCAGCAGGTCGGAGGTGATCTGCTTGAGGTCGCCGCGGTCGGTCTCGCGGTCGATCTCGACGTGGATCCAGGACTCGGTCAGCGCGTCGTGCGGAAGCTCCGCGTCCGAGCGCCGGCCGTGGTGGTCGCAGTTGTTGCCGATGATCTCCAGCAGCTTGCCGGTGACATCGCGGCGGACGACCACCTGCGGGTGGATCACGATGTGGATGCCGCGGTTCTGGCGGGAGAGCTCATTGGTGACGGAGTCCACAAGGAACGGCATGTCGTCGGTGACGACCTCGACGACGGAGTGGCTGCACGTCCAGCCGTTCTCCTCGACCGTCGGGGTGTGCACCCGGACATTCGCGGTGCCCTGCGGCCTGGTTTCAGCCAGCCGGTAGTGGGAAAGTGCAGCACCGAAGACATCGACCGGGTCGCGGCCGCTGAGGTCTTCCGGAGCGGTGTGCAGGTAGTAACGCTGGAGGTACGCGGTAAGGGTCTCCGGGTCGAGACCCTGCACCGGATGTGGACTCCCGGCAGGGGTGATCTCGGCGACCCGGGCGGCCCGTGCGAGCAGCTCGGCCTTGGCTTCATCCAGCTTGGTCTGCATGTCCTCTGGCTCCTGTCGCGCGCCGTTGCGTGACATCGATGGCGGTGGCATCACGCCGCGGCACGGGGTGTCCGGTCGTAATCGACGTTATGCCGGAATGAGGGAAGACCGGGGCCTTCTCGGCCAATTTGGGGGAACGCACCCGGTTGAAGGGATCAGCGGCTGCCCGGGCACGGTAGTGCTCCGGGCGCAGGGCAGGGGCCTCGTCGCCCCCGCGAGATATCGCGCTGATCACCCAGTAAGGCTATCGCCCCTGACCGGGGACCCGTCACGGGCCGTTTGTGTACAAAACCCGGGGCCCGACTTCGACGTTCTGGACAGCGACGCAGACCACATCCACACTCTTGACAAACAAGCCGAACAGCTGCTCGGAAGCCGAGTAGACCTACAACTCCGACATCACGTCCGACAGCACGGAGGCGTACGCCATGACGGCGAGGATCCTGATCGTGACCGGAGACGCGGCCGAGTCCCTGGAGGTGCTCTATCCGTACCAGCGGCTGCGCGAGGAGGGGTACGAGGTGCACATCGCCGCCCCCACCCGCAAGAAGCTGCGGTTCGTCGTGCACGACTTCGAGGACGGCTTCGACACCTACACCGAGAAGCCGGGCTACACGTGGCCCGCCGACCTCGCCTTCACCGAGGTGGACCCCGGCGCGTACGCGGCACTCGTCGTACCCGGCGGCCGGGCCCCCGAGTACCTCCGCAACGACGCCGAGCTGCGCAAGATCCTCAAAGCCTTCTTCGACGCCGACAAGCCCGTGGCCCAGATCTGCCACGGCCCCCTCATCACCGCCGCCGCAGGCAGCCTCGGCGGCCGCCGCGTCACGTCCTACCCGGCCCTGGAACTGGACATGCAGGCAGCCGGCGCCGAGTTCCAGGACTCGGAAGTAGTCGTCGACGGCACACTGATCTCCTCCCGAGCCTGGCCGGACCACTCCGCCTGGATGCGCGAATTCCTGACAGTGCTACGAGCAAAGGCCCCAGTGACATAACCGGCCCAGCCGTCCGGCGTTAGGGCGTGCAGATCTTTAACTCGTGGCTTTCCGCTCGGTGGTTCGTTGGTCTGGCGTGAGCGGGTTGGAAAGTCAGCGGGCTGTGCTGGCAGC
>NZ_JBFAIV010000058.1:0-33322 GCF_040654875.1 Streptomyces sp. NPDC050610
ACGCCCGGTTACATTCCGAACCCGGAAGCTAAGCCTTTCAGCGCCGATGGTACTGCAGGGGGGACCCTGTGGGAGAGTAGGACGCCGCCGAACAAATTTTGACAGCTCTGGCCTCTGAACTTCGGTTCAGGGGCCAGAGCTTTTTTGTTGTCGTGATGCAGTGCGCAGTGTTACTTGATGTTCACGTTGCGCCGTCACCATCCGCAGGTATGGGGACACTGGAGATGCTGAGGTCGGCCGGAGTAGGCACTGGCGACGAGGTCATCGTGCCGTCGTATGCCACGGCGGAGGCCGCGGAGGCGGTGCGGGGGGCCGGGGCTGTGCCGGTGTTCGCCGACATCGACGCCGGGACCTACTGCCTCGACGCGTCGGCGGTGGCGGACGCGGTGACGCCGCGTACGGCTGCGGTCGTGCCCGTACCCCTCTTCGGGCATCCGGTGGACACGGCGGCGCTGCGTGCCGTCGGGGAGCGCCGATCGCTTCTGGTCGTCGAGCATGCGGAGGGCGGGCCGGCGTCGGCGGAGCACGATGAAGGGGTAGTGGCGCGGCGGCGGAATGCGGCGTACCTGACCAGGCGGCTCAGCGGGCTGGTGACGCCCGCCGCGACGGCGGGGGTGGCGCACGCCTACCGCGCGTACGTGGTGCGGGTGCCCGGGAACGGCCGGCCGGACCGGGACGCGTTCGCCCGGACGCTGCGGGCGCGCGGGGTGCGGTGCCAGGTGCCCGTACAGACGCCCGTACACCGGATGCCGGCGTTCGCGCGGGACGTGTGGCTGGCGGAGACGGAGCGGGCCGCTGACGAGTGCCTGGCGCTGCCCGTGGACGCGGCGATGACGCGGCGGGACCTGCACCGGGTGGTGTCGGCCTGCAACGCTCTCGGCGGTCTGCTGACGGCTGCGGCGTAGGGCCGCGATGGTCAAAGGGGCACGGGAGTTCGGGTATGATCTATTCCGTTGCCGCGCCCCAATAGCTCAGTCGGTAGAGCGTCTCCATGGTAAGGAGAAGGTCTACGGTTCGATTCCGTATTGGGGCTCTTATAGAGAAGGCCCCCGCCATTCGGCGGGGGCCTTCTTGCTGTTCGAGACCGTCGGTCAGGAGTCCTGGGGCTCCGGGACGCGCATGGCCAGGATGGCCATGTCGTCGGAGGCCGGTTCGGCGGCGAAGCGTTCGACGGCGCGCAGGACGCGGCCGGCGACGGCGCCCGCGGTCAGGCCCGTACAGGTGGTGAGGACGTCGACGAGCCCGTCGTCGCCGAGCATCCGGGTGCCTTCGCGGCGCTCGGTGACGCCGTCGGTGACGCAGAGCAGGACGTCGCCCGGATCGAGGGTGACCGTCTGCTCGTACAGCTCCAGCTCCTCCAGCACGCCGAGCAGCGGCTGCGGTTCGGCGGCGGCCTCGACGGAGCCGTCCTGGCGGAGCCGGAGCGGCAGCGGGTGGCCCGCGCAGACGACCTTGAGGATCGCGCTGCCGTCGTGCTGCGGCCACAGCTCGCCGTACAGCAGGGTCAGGAAGCGGCTGCGGGCGCCTTCGTCGAGGATGGCGGCGTTGAGGCGCTCCAGGACGGCCGGGCCGCCGAAGCCCTCGCGGGCGAGGAGCCGCAGGGCGTGCCGGGCCAGTCCGGTGACGGCCGCGGCCTCCGGGCCCGTACCGCAGACGTCGCCGATGGCGAAGCCGTACGCGCCGTCGCGGATCGGGAAGAGGTCGTAGAAGTCGCCGCCGACCTCGTTGCCCTCGCCCGCCGCGCGGTAGATGACCTCGACCTCCACGCCGGGGACGGTCGGCAGCTCCGGCGGCAGCAGGCTGCGCTGGAGGGACTGGCTGATGGCGGTGCGCTCGGAGTACAGGCGGGCGTTGTCGAGGGCCAGGGCGGCCCTGCGGGAGAGGTCCTCGGCGAGTTCGAGGATCTCCTGGCGGAAGTGGTCGTCGGTGGGTTTGCCCAGGGTGAGCATGCCGATGACGCGGTTGCGGGCGACGAGCGGCAGTACGACGGTCTCGCCGCCGACGGCCGAGGCCGTCGCGAGGGACGTGCCGGGGCCGGGGGAGAAGCGTCCGGTGTCGCCGAGGCCGAGGCTCCGCAGCGAGCTGCGCAGGGCCGCCGCGTGGGCGGCGTCGGAGGGCGCGGTCCAGATGCGGGCGCCGGGGGTGGGGACCGGGTCCGGCGGCGCGACCTTGGCGAGGAGCGCCTTGAGGCCGTCGATGCGGTCCTCGTCCTCGTGCAGGACGTAGGAGAGCTCGGGCTCGGAGGACTGGTCGGCGATGGTGTAGACGGCGCACCAGGTGGCGAGGGTGGGGACGGTCATCTGGGCCATGAGGGCCAGGGTCTGGTCCCGGTCGAGGGTGCCCGCGAGCAGGTCGGAGGCCTCGACGAGGAAGGAGAGGGAGCCGCGGCGCAGCCGTTCCAGCTCGCCGAGGCGCGCGGATTCGACGGCGAGGGCGATGCGGTCGGCGGCGAATTGCAGCCTCAGGGCCTCCTCGTTGCTGTACCGGCCGGGTGATTCGGCGGCGACGCCCAGCGAGCCGGTGAGGCGGCCCTCGACCTTGAGGGGGACCGTGACGACCGAGCGCATGCCGGTGTTGTTGAGCAGCGGCACGGCGCCGGGGACGGCGCTGAGGTCCTCGTGGACGGCCGGCATCCGGGCCGAGCCGTAGCGGCCGGTGCCGGCTTCGACGGGGACGCGGGCGAAGCGCTGGCGGGCGGAGGGCAGGCCGGTGGAGGCCCGTACCTCCAATTCGGTCTCGTCGTCCGTGGCGAGCAGTAGGTAGGCGGAGTCGCCGTCGAGCATGTCGCGGGCGCGCTCGACGGTGCGCTGGAGCAGCCCGTCGAGGTCGTCGGGGGCGGGGGAGCCGATGAAGACCTCGAAGGGGTCCGCCGAGGCGTTCCGGTCGCTGGTGGAGCCTTCCGAGCCGGAGCCGCGCTGGGGGCTCTGGAGCACCGCGCGCTCGGCGTCGCGCACCAGCAGGCAGACGGTCGAGGGGTCGCCGTCGGCATCGCGTACGCGCAGGTGGGAGGCGTAGACGGGGACGACGCGGCCGTCCGCGCCGCGTATGCCGTACGAGCCTTCCCAGCGGGAGAGGCGGAGCGCGTCGGCGATGCCCGTCGAGGTGCCGGGGGTGTGCGGCCAGGCCGCGAAGTCGGTGAGGGGCTTGCCGGTGACCTGTTCCGGGGCGAAGCCGAAGAGGTCCTGGGCGTCGTCGTTCCAGGCGCTGATGCCGCCGACCCGGTCGATCTGGATGACGGCGACGCGGACGCGGGCGTCGGCGAGCGGGAGGGCGGCGGCGGGCAGGGCCGGGCCGGCGGAGCGGGTGCCCGCCGGGCGGGAGGGCAGGTCGAGCTGGAACCAGACCTTCTTGTTGGCGGCGGTGTACTCGACGCCCCAGCTGGTGGCGAGGGCCGCGCAGAGCAGCAGGCCGCGGCCGCCCTCCCGCTCGACGCCGCCGAGCTGGCGGCCGGAGCTCTGCAGCGGAAGCTCTCGTTCGGGGTAGTGGTCGCCGACCTCGACGCGGACGCCGCTGTCCGTGCGCAGGCACAGGACGTCGGCGGCGGTGCCCGCGTGTACGACGGCGTTGGTGACGAGTTCGCTGGTCAGGACGACGGCGTCGTCCACGACGTCGGGGAATCCCCAGCCCTGGAGGGTGTCCCGGACAAACGCGCGGGCGGAGGCGACCGAGCGTCCGACCGGCTCGAAGGTGGCGGCAGCCCGCGCGGTGATCACAGCACTCCCCATTGGCCTCTCGTCGCTCCCCCCGAGTCCTGTGCCCGTTTCGCAAGTCCTCGATTCGTCCGCCAGGCTAAACCGTCGGCCCGAGTTGTGTGGAACGGAGGCGCGTGTTTCGGGGGTGACGGCGGTCAACGACCCCTCATCGACCCGGTTACGTTCCCACTGCCGAACGGTTCGGTGCGCTGAAGTGAAACACTGGGAACGCTTGAAGTGGAAGCGCGATGACGATGGTCGACCCTGCGGGAGGGACACGGTGGAGTCTGGCGCAGCGGCGCGGGGCGTGAGCACGCGCGCGAAAGGCGGACGGTCCCGTAACAATGGGACGACGGAAGTGGAGACGGCGGCCCTGAACCGGCTGCTGACGGCGCTGTCGGCGATGCGCGACGGCAACTTCCGGAAGCGTATGACGGTCGCGGGCGACGGAGTGATGTCCGAGATCGCCGCCGTGTTCAATGAAATGGCGGACCGGAATCTGCAGCTGACGGGCGAGCTGGCACGCGTACGGCGTGTGGTGGGGCGCGAGGGCAAGCTGACGGAGCGGCTGGAGGTCGGGGCCTGTGAGGGGTCCTGGGCCGCGGCCATCGACGCCTCCAACGCGCTGGTCGACGATCTGGTGCGGCCGGTGTCCGAGGTGGGCAGAGTGCTCTCGGCGGTCGCCGAGGGCGATCTTGAGCAGCGGATGGATCTGCGCTCGCAGGGGGCGGACGGTGCGGCGCATCCGTTGCGCGGCGAGTTCCTCAAGGTGGGGCGCACGGTCAACGGGCTCGTGGACCAGCTGTCGGCGTTCACCGACGAGGTGACGCGGGTGGCCAGCGAGGTCGGTACCGAGGGCAAGCTCGGCGGCCAGGCACGGGTGCGCGGAATGTCGGGTTCGTGGAAGGACCTGACGGATTCCGTCAACACGATGGCGTCCCGGCTCACCGCTCAGGTGCGTGACATCGCTCTCGTCACGACGGCGGTGGCGAAGGGGGATCTCTCCCGGAAGGTCACGGTTCATGTGGCCGGGGAGATGCTGGAGCTGAAGAACACCGTCAACACCATGGTGGATCAGCTCTCGTCCTTCGCGTCCGAGGTGACGCGGGTAGCGCGGGAGGTCGGCACCGAGGGCGAGCTGGGCGGCCAGGCGCAGGTGCCCGGGGTCGCCGGGGTCTGGAAGGACCTGACGGATTCGGTCAACCTGATGGCCGGGAACCTCACCGCTCAGGTGCGCGGGATCGCGCAGGTGACGACGGCGGTCGCCAATGGCGATCTGTCGCAGAAGGTCACGGTGAGCGCGCGCGGCGAGGTCGCCCAGCTGGCCGAAACGATCAACCAGATGACCGAGACGCTGCGTACGTTCGCCGACGAGGTGACGCGGGTGGCGAGCGAGGTCGGCGCCGACGGCCTGCTGGGCGGTCAGGCGCAGGTGCCGGGGGCGGCGGGGACCTGGAAGGACCTCACCGATTCGGTGAACAACGCGTTCCGCAACGTCACCACGCAGGTGCGGGACATCGCGCAGGTGACGACGGCGGTGGCCAACGGCGACCTGTCGCAGAAGGTCACCGTCGATGTCGCGGGCGAGATGCTGGAGCTCAAGAACACCGTCAACACGATGGTCGACCAGCTCTCGGCGTTCGGCGCCGAGGTGACGCGGGTGGCGCGGGAGATCGGCGTCGAGGGCGAGCTGGGCGGCCAGGCGCAGGTGCCCGGCGCGGCCGGCACGTGGAAGGACCTCACCGACTCGGTGAACACGGCCTTCCGCAACCTGACGGGTCAGGTGCGCAACATCGCGCAGGTGACGACGGCGGTGGCCAACGGCGACCTGTCGCAGAAGGTCACGGTCGATGTCTCCGGCGAGATGCTGAAGCTGAAGAACACCGTCAACACGATGGTGGACCAGCTCTCCTCCTTCGCCGACCAGGTCACGCGGATGGCGCGGGACGTGGGCACGGAGGGGCGGCTCGGCGGTCAGGCGCGGGTTGACGGCGTGTCCGGCACCTGGAAGGAGCTGACCGACTCGGTCAACTTCATGGCCGGGAACCTCACTTCGCAGGTGCGGCAGATCGCACAGGTGACGACGGCCGTCGCGCGCGGCGACCTCTCGCAGAAGATCGACGTGGACGCGCGCGGCGAGATCCTGGAACTGAAGAACACCATCAACACGATGGTCGACCAGCTGTCGGCCTTCGCCGACCAGGTGACGCGGGTAGCGCGCGAGGTGGGTACGGACGGCCGGCTCGGCGGTCAGGCGCAGGTGCCGGGTGTCGCGGGCGTATGGCGTGACCTGACCGACTCCGTGAACGGCATGGCGGGCAACCTGACCGCCCAGGTCCGCAACATCGCGCAGGTCGCCACGGCGGTCGCGCGCGGTGACCTGTCCCAGACGATCGACGGGGACGCCCGGGGCGAGATCCTGGAGCTGAAGAACACGCTCAACACGATGGTCGACCAGCTCTCCTCGTTCGCGGACCAGGTCACGCGGGTGGCGCGGGAGGTCGGTACGGAGGGCATCCTCGGTGGCCAGGCCGAGGTCCAGGGCGTCTCCGGCACCTGGAAGGACCTGACGCAGTCCGTCAACTTCATGGCGAACAACCTGACGTCGCAGGTCCGCAACATCGCCGAGGTGACGACGGCGGTCGCCAAGGGCGACCTGTCGAAGAAGATCACCGTGGACGCGAAGGGCGAGATCCTGGAGCTGGTGACGACCGTCAACACGATGGTGGACCAGCTCTCGGACTTCGCCGAGCAGGTCACCAGGGTGGCCCGCGAGGTCGGCACGGAGGGGCAGCTCGGCGGTCAGGCACGGGTGCGGGACGTCACCGGCATCTGGAAGGACCTGAGCGACAACGTCAACCTGATGGCCAACAACCTGACCAGTCAGGTGCGGAACATCTCGCAGGTCGCGACGGCGGTCGCCAACGGCGACCTGACCCGGAAGGTCACCGTCGAGGCGCGCGGCGAGGTCGCGCAGCTCGCCGACACCGTGAACATCATGGTGAAGACGCTGTCGTCGATCGCGGACGAGGTGACCCGGGTCGCCCGCGAGGTGGGCACGGACGGCATCCTGGGCGGTCAGGCGCGGGTGCCGGGCGTCTCCGGTACGTGGAAGGACCTGACGGAGTCCGTCAACGGGATGGCCTCCAACCTGACCGGACAGGTCCGCAACATCGCGATGGTCACCACCGCGATCGCCAAGGGCGACCTCACCAAGAAGATCGACATCGACGCCCGGGGCGAGATCCTGGAGCTCAAGACCACCATCAACACGATGGTGGACCAGCTGTCGTCGTTCGCCGAGCAGGTCACGCGGGTGGCCCGCGAGGTGGGCACGGAAGGGCAGTTGGGCGGTCAGGCGCGGGTGCGGGACGTGGACGGCACCTGGCGGGACCTCACCGAGTCGGTGAACGAGATGGCCGGGAACCTCACCCGGCAGGTACGGGCCATCGCCGAGGTGGCCACCGCGGTGACCCGCGGCGACCTCAACCTGAAGATCGACGTCGACGCGGCGGGCGAGATCCTGGAGCTCCAGGACAACATCAACACGATGATCGCCAACCTCCGGGAGACGACGCTCGCGAACAAGGAGCAGGACTGGCTCAAGGGCAACCTCGCCCGGATCTCGGGCCTGATGCAGGGCCGGCGCGACCTCGCGGACGTAGCGGGCCTGATCATGAGCGAGCTGACTCCGGTGGTCTCCGCGCAGCACGGCGCGTTCTTCGTGGCGACGCCGACCAACGAGAACCTGGCCACGGGCGAGAGCGCCGAGCCGGAGGCCGATGAGGACGCGTACGAGCTGCGCATGTACGGCTCGTACGGCTACTCGATGGGGTCGATGCCCACGTCCTTCCGGCCCGGCGAGACGCTGATCGGCACGGCCGCGGAGGAGAAGCGGACCATTCTGGTGGACAACGTGCCCTCGGGGTACCTGAAGATCGCCTCCGGGCTGGGGGAGGCGCCGCCGGCCCATGTGATCGTGCTGCCGGTGCTGTTCGAGGGGCAGGTGCTCGGCGTGATCGAGCTGGCGTCGTTCCAGCCGTTCGCGCAGATCCAGAAGGACTTCCTGAACCAGATCGCCGAGATGATCGGCACCAGCGTCAACACCATCAGCGTCAACACCAAGACCGAGCAGCTGCTCAAGCAGTCGCAGGAGCTCACCGAGCAGCTGCGGGACCGGTCGGACGAACTGGAGAGCCGGCAGAAGGCGTTGGAGATCTCCAACGCGGAACTGGAGGAGAAGTCCGAGCACTTGGCGCGGCAGAACCGGGACATCGAGGTCAAGAACACCGAGATCGAGGAGGCCCGGCAGGTTCTGGAGGAGCGTGCCGAGCAGCTCGCGGTGTCGATGCGCTACAAGTCCGAGTTCCTGGCCAACATGTCGCACGAGCTGCGTACGCCGCTCAACTCGCTGCTGATCCTCGCGAAGCTGCTCGCCGACAACGCGGAGGGCAATCTCTCGCCGAAGCAGGTGGAGTTCGCCGAGACGATCCACGGGGCGGGTTCCGATCTGCTCCAGCTGATCAACGACATCCTCGACCTGTCGAAGGTCGAGGCGGGCAAGATGGACGTCAGCCCGACGCGTATCGCGCTGGTCCAGCTCGTCGACTACGTGGAGGCGACGTTCCGGCCGCTGACGGCGGAGAAGGGGCTCGACTTCTCCGTACGGGTCTCCCCGGAGCTGCCGGCGACGCTGCACACCGATGAGCAGCGGCTGTTGCAGGTGCTGCGCAATCTGCTGTCCAACGCCGTGAAGTTCACGGACTCGGGCGCGGTCGAGCTGGTCATCCGGCCGGCCGGCGCGGGGGTGCCGGACAGCATCCGCGAGCAGCTGCTCGAATCGGGGGCGCTGCGGGAGGCGGACGGCGGTGTCATCGCCTTCTCGGTCACCGACACCGGTATCGGGATCGCGGCGAGCAAGATGCGGGTGATCTTCGAGGCGTTCAAGCAGGCGGACGGCACGACCAGCAGGAAGTACGGCGGTACGGGCCTCGGCCTGTCGATCAGCCGGGAGATCGCGCGGCTGCTCGGCGGCGAGATCCACGCGGCCAGTGAGCCAGGCCGCGGCTCGACGTTCACGCTGTACCTGCCGCTGAACCCGACCGAGCTGCCGCCGCACAACTACTCGCAGCTGGCGCTCGCCGGGCAGGCCACCGGGCCGCTCGCGCTGGAGGGCGGGCCGGCGGGCGAGGGGGCCGGTCCGCAGGAGCAGGAGAGCGCGGCGGCGGCCTTCGGCGCGCAGCAGCAGGGCGCGGCCGGGCTCTTCCGGCGGCGGCAGCGGGCGGCCCAGGAGGCGGAGCAGCAGCCGGCGCCGCCGACGGGCCAGGGGGCCGCGGACGGCGAGTCCGCGGCGTCGGGAGCCTCGGCGTCGGGCGCCTCGGCGTCCGAGCCGTCGTCCGAGCCGTGGCTGAGCAACGGCCAGGATCTGGTGGCCGCGGGGTTCGCGGGCGGATTCCACGGCGAGAAGGTGCTCATCGTCGACGACGACATCCGCAATGTGTTCGCGCTCACCAGCGTGCTGGAGCAGCACGGCCTGTCGGTGCTCTACGCGGAGAACGGCCGGGAGGGGATCGAGGTCCTCGAACAGCACGACGATGTGGTGGTCGTCCTGATGGACATCATGATGCCGGAGATGGACGGCTACGCGACGACGACGGCGATCCGGCGGATGCCCCAGTTCGCGGGGCTGCCGATCATCGCGCTCACCGCGAAGGCGATGAAGGGCGACCGGGAGAAGGCCATCGAGTCGGGCGCGTCCGACTATGTGACCAAGCCGGTCGACACTGATCATCTGTTGGCGGTGATGGAGCAGTGGATGCGCGCGGAGTGACGGATGGCTGATCGAAGCACGGCGGAGTGTTGACTGACTGTGGCCGAACACGTGTGGGAACGCGGTATTCGGGGAACCTTCTGGTCTCCCACCGCGTTTCTGCTACGTGCACAGTGACTTCGCGGTGACAGGGTGTGGCGACAAGCGGGGTGCGGCTACCATGACCGGCACAAGGACGGGCGGCGCAAGGGAGTCGTCCCCTGGGGCGGCACCCGGCGCATTTCCGGGGCGAGGAGGACGGGCCATGGTGCAGAAGGCCAAGATCCTCCTGGTCGATGACCGGCCGGAAAATCTGCTGGCGCTGGAGGCCATCCTCTCGGCGCTCGATCAGACACTGGTCCGGGCATCGTCAGGGGAGGAAGCGCTCAAGGCGCTGCTGACGGACGACTTCGCAGTGATCCTGCTGGACGTCCAGATGCCGGGCATGGACGGTTTCGAGACCGCCGCCCACATCAAGCGCCGGGAGCGGACGAGGGATATCCCGATCATCTTCCTCACGGCCATCAACCACGGCCCGCACCACACCTTCCGCGGCTACGCGGCCGGTGCGGTGGACTACATCTCCAAACCCTTCGACCCCTGGGTGCTGCGGGCCAAGGTCTCCGTGTTCGTCGAGCTGTACATGAAGAACTGTCAGCTGCGCGAACAGGCGGCCCTGCTCCGTCTCCAGCTCGAAGGCGGCCAGGGCGCGGCCGTCGACGCCAAGGAGCCCGCGGGGCTGCTCGCCGAACTCTCCGCGCGGCTCGCGGCCGTGGAGGAGCAGGCCGAGGCGCTCTCCAAGCAGTTGGACGAGTCCGCGGACGCCGCGGCCGTCGCCACCGCCGCCCACCTGGAGCGCAAACTCACCGGCCTGCGGCGGGCCCTGGACGCGCTGGAGCCCGGCGCGGGCAGCGGCGCCAGTACGGTCCCCTCACAGAACTGAGCTATTGACGCCGCGTCACCGCGAGGCCCGCCGACACGCGACACGAACGGGTGAAGGCGTAGACACACGTGTCCCTCGCGGCCGACAACGGTAACCTCACCACCATGGCCTCACGTACGTCCGGCAAGGGTTCCCAGAGCACGGCGGGCACCTCGAAGCAGCGCGCCGGACGCCCCGGGAGCGCTGCCAAGCAGGCACCCGCGAAGAAGGCACCGGCCAAGAAGGCGCCCGCCAAGAAAGCCGCCGCGCCCGCGAAGAAGGCGCCCGCGAAGCGCGCTCCGGCGAAGAAGGCCGCGTCCAGGCCCGCACCGAAGCCGGCGCCGTCCCCCACGAATGGCGTCTTCCGCCTCGTACGGGCGCTCTGGCTCGGGCTGGCGCACACGGTCGGCGCGCTGTTCCGCGGCGTCGGGCGCGGCGCGAAGAACCTGGACCCGGCGCACCGCAAGGACGGCCTCGCCCTCCTGCTGCTCGGCATCGCGCTGGTCATCGCGGCCGGCACCTGGGGCGACCTCCGGGGACCGGTCGGCGACCTGGTGGAGATGCTGGTCACCGGCGCGTTCGGCCGCCTCGACCTGGTCATGCCGATACTGCTCGGCGCCATCGCCGCCCGCCTGATCCGCCACCCGGAGAAACCGGAGGCCAACGGACGCATCGTCATCGGCCTCTCCGCCCTCGTCATCGGCGTCCTCGGCCAGGTCCACGTGGCCTGCGGGGCGCCCAGCCGCGGCGACGGGGCGCAGGCCCTCCAGGACGCCGGCGGGCTGATCGGCTGGGCGGCGGCCAGCCCGCTGATCTACACGGTCGGCGAGGTGCTGACCGTTCCGCTGCTGATCCTGCTCACGATCTTCGGGCTGCTCGTCGTCACGGCCACCCCCGTCAACGCCATCCCGCACCGGCTGCGCGGGCTCGCCGTGCGGCTCGGCCTGGCGGAACCGCTGGCCGAGGAGTACGACAGCGGCGTCCACGAAGCGGGGGAGTACGGCGAGGAATGGCGCGAGGCCCCCGCCAAGCGGTCCCGGCGCACCTCCCTGGACAAGGGCGCGGCGGGCGGCGACGCGGGCGCTGAGCAGGCCGAGGAGGAGGCGCTGAACCAGCGCCGCCGCCCCCGCCGCCCGGCCGCGCAGCCGGACCCGGACCGGCCGCTCGACGCGGTGGACGTGGCGGCCGCCGCCGCGGCGGCCCTCGACGGGGCCGTACTGCACGGCGTGCAGCCCTCGCCGCTGGTCGCCGGGCTCAGCAGCGGCATCTCGGCCGAGCGGGAGCGTACGGGCTCTGTGCCGACCGCGCGCGGCGCCGAGCGGGCCTCGGCGGCCGACGCCCCCGTACCGGGGGTGAAGCGGGACAAGCCCGGCAGGAACGAGCAGAGCGGCGGCGTCCCCGACCTCACCAAGTCCGCGCCCGAGCCGTCGCCCGTACTCCCGTCGCGCGCCGAGCAGCTCCAGCTCGCCGGCGACATCACGTACTCGCTGCCCTCGCTGGACCTGCTGGAGCGCGGCGGCCCCGGCAAGACCCGCAGCGCCGCCAACGACGCGATAGTGGCCTCGCTGACGACCGTGTTCACCGAGTTCAAGGTGGACGCGTCCGTCACCGGCTTCACCCGCGGCCCGACGGTCACCCGGTACGAGGTGGAGCTCGGCCCGGCCGTCAAGGTCGAGCGGATCACCGCGCTCACCAAGAACATCGCCTACGCCGTGGCCAGCCCGGACGTCCGGATCATCAGCCCGATCCCCGGCAAGTCCGCGGTCGGCATCGAGATCCCGAACACCGACCGGGAGATGGTCAACCTCGGCGACGTGCTGCGGCTCGCCGACTCGGCGGGCGACGAGCACCCGATGCTCGTCGCGCTCGGCAAGGACGTCGAGGGCGGCTACGTCATGGCCAACCTGACGAAGATGCCGCACGTCCTGGTCGCCGGCGCCACCGGCTCCGGCAAGTCCTCCTGCATCAACTGCCTGATCACCTCGATCATGGTGCGCGCCACGCCCGAGGACGTGCGGATGGTGCTGGTCGACCCCAAGCGCGTCGAGCTGACCGCCTACGAGGGCATCCCGCACCTCATCACCCCGATCATCACCAACCCCAAGCGCGCCGCCGAGGCGCTGCAGTGGGTGGTGCGCGAGATGGACCTGCGCTACGACGACCTCGCGGCGTACGGGTACCGGCACATCGACGACTTCAACGCGGCCGTGCGCAGCGGCAAGGCGAAGCCGCCGGAGGGCAGCGAGCGGGAGCTGTCGCCGTACCCGTACCTGCTGGTCATCGTGGACGAGCTGGCCGACCTGATGATGGTCGCGCCCAGGGACGTCGAGGACTCGATCGTCCGCATCACCCAGCTGGCGCGGGCCGCGGGCATCCACCTGGTGCTGGCCACCCAGCGCCCGTCCGTCGACGTGGTCACCGGTCTGATCAAGGCCAACGTGCCGTCCCGGCTCGCCTTCGCCACCTCCTCGCTCGCCGACAGCCGCGTCATCCTCGACCAGCCGGGCGCCGAGAAGCTCATCGGCAAGGGCGACAGCCTCTTCCTGCCGATGGGGGCGAACAAACCGACCCGTATGCAGGGCGCCTTCGTGACGGAGGACGAGGTCGCGGCCATCGTCCAGCACTGCAAGGACCAGATGGCGCCGGTCTTCCGCGACGACGTCACGGTCGGCACGGCCAAGAAGAAGGAGATCGACGAGGACATCGGGGACGACCTCGACCTGCTGTGCCAGGCGGCGGAGCTGGTCGTCTCCACCCAGTTCGGCTCCACCTCGATGCTCCAGCGGAAACTGCGTGTGGGCTTCGCGAAGGCGGGCAGGCTCATGGATCTGATGGAGTCGCGGAGCATCGTGGGGCCGAGCGAGGGCTCCAAGGCGCGCGACGTGATGGTCAAGCCGGACGAGCTGGACGGCGTGCTCGCGATCATCCGCGGTGAGTCCCAGCCGTGAGGAAACGGTGAGCAACCGTTTCCTCCGGCCGTGCGTCAAGTTGGGGAAGGGGCAGGGCCGATGTACCACCATCGGTGTCTCAGAGCGTTCCGATGGCGTACATCAGGGCATTCTGATGGCGTACAAAGGCCGGCTTTCCGCTTGCCCGACCGTTTCGCATCCCCCCTAAACTGAACCTCCAGCAGGTGGCTGCACGCTCGAAAGGCGCTCTCGTGTCCATCGGCAACTCTTCCGACGACGGCCGCCCCTCCATCGGCCGCCGCCTCCGGCAGGCCCGCGTCGAGTCCGGACTGACCGTCGACGAGATCAGCTCGACCACGCGCGTACGCGCCCCGATCGTGCACGCGATCGAGCAGGACGACTTTTCGCGCTGCGGCGGCGACGTCTACGCCCGAGGACACATCCGTACGCTCGCGCGCGCCGTCGGCCTCGACCCCGCCGCCCTCGTCGAGCAGTACGACGCCGCGCACGGCGGACGGCCGTCGCCCACCCCCGCGGCCCCGCTCTTCGAGGCCGAGCGGATCAGGTCCGAGCCCCGACGGCCCAACTGGACCGCCGCCATGGTCGCCGCGATCGTCGCCGTCGTCGGATTCGTCGGCTTCACCCTCTTCAGCGGCGGCGGCGACGAGGGGAGCGGCCAGCCCGTCGCGGCCGACAGCCCGACGACGCGCCCGTCCACCCCCACCCACAGCCCGAGCAAGCCCGCCGACCCCAAGCCCGACCCCTCCGACAGCGCCATCGCCGGGGCCCCGGCCAACAAGGTCACGGTCAAGGTCACCGCCACCGACGCCGCCAGCTGGATCTCCGCCAAGGACCACAACGGCCGGCTGATGGACGAGCTGGTGCTCAAGGAAGGCGCGTCCAAGACCTTCATCGACGACAAGCAGATCGATCTGGTGCTGGGCAACGCCGGGGCCGTACAGCTCTTCGTGAACGGCAAAGAGATCAAGAGCGTCGGCGACAACGGGCAGGTCCAGCGGCTCAGCTACACCAAGGGCGACCCCCAGGCAGGGTGATCATCAGCACGTGGCAGCGGAGGCGGCCTCGGGACAAAGTAGGCTGAGCCCCATGCCCGAACGCCGTACCGTCGCTCTTGTCACACTTGGCTGCGCCCGTAACGAGGTGGACTCGGAGGAGCTGGCAGGCCGCTTGGCAGCGGACGGCTGGGACCTCGTCGAGGATGCCGCCGAAGCCGATGTCGCCGTCGTCAACACCTGCGGATTCGTCGAAGCCGCCAAGAAGGACTCCGTCGACGCGCTTCTCGAAGCCAATGACCTCAAGGACGCAGCCGGCGAGGGGAGAGCCCGTACGCAGGCCGTGGTCGCCGTCGGCTGCATGGCCGAGCGGTACGGCAAGGAGCTCGCCCAGGAGCTGCCCGAAGCCGACGGCGTGCTCGGCTTCGACGACTACGCCGACATCTCCGACCGGCTCCAGACCATCCTGTCCGGCGGCGTCCACGCCTCGCACACCCCGCGCGACCGGCGCAAGCTGCTGCCGATCAGCCCCGCCGAACGGCAGGCCGCCGACGTCGCGCTGCCCGGCCACGCGCAGGACACGCCCCCCGAGGACCTCCCGGACGGCGTGGCTCCGGCCTCCGGCCCCCGCGCGCCGCTCCGCCGCCGTCTGGACTCCAGCCCCGTCGCCTCGGTCAAGCTCGCCTCCGGGTGCGACCGGCGCTGCTCGTTCTGCGCCATCCCCTCCTTCCGCGGCTCCTTCATCTCGCGCCGCCCCTCCGACGTGCTGGGGGAGAGCCGCTGGCTGGCCGAGCAGGGCGTGAAGGAGATCATGCTGGTCTCCGAGAACAACACCTCGTACGGCAAGGACCTCGGCGACATCCGGCTGCTGGAGACGCTGCTGCCGGAACTGGCGGCCATCGACGGCCTGGAGCGCATCCGGGTCAGCTACCTCCAGCCCGCCGAGATGCGACCGGGCCTGATCGACGTGCTGACCGGCACGGAGAAGGTCGCGCCCTACTTCGACCTGTCCTTCCAGCACTCCGCCCCCGAAGTCCTGCGTGCGATGCGCCGCTTCGGCGACACCGACAGATTCCTGGGCCTCCTCGACCAGGTGCGGGCCAAGGCGCCGCAGGCCGGCGCCCGCTCCAACTTCATCGTGGGCTTCCCCGGTGAGACGGAGGCGGACGTCGCGGAGCTGGAACGCTTCCTCACCGGCGCGCGGCTGGACGCCATCGGCGTCTTCGGCTACTCCGACGAGGACGGCACCGAGGCGGCCGGCTACGCGGACAAGCTCGACCCGGAGGTCGTCGCGGAGCGTCTGGAGCGCATCTCGCGGCTGGCCGAGGAGCTGACGGCGCAGCGCGCCGAGGAGCGGCTCGGGGAGACGGTCGAGGTGCTGGTCGACCGGGTCGACGAGGAGGACGGAGTGATCGGCCGGGCCGCGCACCAGGCGCCCGAGACCGATGGCCAGACCATCCTCACGGGTGACCGTGATCTTGCGCCGGGCCGTATGGTCGTGGCAAAGGTGGTGGCGACCGAGGGCGTGGACCTGGTCGCCGAGCCGCTGGGCGACGACGGCTGTACCGAGGAGGCGCGCAGATGACCGGAGTCCCGGCCTCCGCCGCCGGTGGGCATTCGGCGACGGCGACGGCGACAGTGGCACCGGCGGGACTATGGAATATCGCCAACATCCTCACCATGGTGCGGCTGTTCCTTGTGCCCGGCTTTGTCTTGTTGATGCTCCACAATGGCGGCTACGACCCGGCCTGGCGCTCCTTCGCCTGGGCCGCGTTCGCGGTCGCCATGATCACCGACCTCTTCGACGGCCATCTGGCCCGCAGGTACAACCTGGTCACCGACTTCGGGAAGATCGCCGACCCGATAGCGGACAAGGCGATCATGGGGGCGGCGCTGGTCTGCCTCTCCGCCCTGGGCGACCTGCCCTGGTGGGTCACGGGCGTGATCCTCTTCCGCGAGATCGGCATCACGCTGATGAGGTTCTGGGTCATCAAGCACGGCGTCATCCCGGCCAGCCGCGGCGGGAAGCTGAAGACGCTGGCACAGGGGACGGCCGTCGGCATGTACGTCCTGGCGCTGACGGGGCCGCTGGCCACGTTCCGGCTGTGGGTGATGGCCGTGGCCGTGGCGCTGACGGTGCTGACGGGTCTCGACTACGTGCGGCAGGCGGTCGTGCTGCGGCGGGCGGGACTGGCGGCGGAGCGTGAGAGGGCCGGCCGGGAGTCTGTGCGGTGACGGGGGGCGGTGTGGGGCCCTGCGCTGGTGGTGAGGCTGGCGGGACGGTCTCTGGTGCCGGTGCCGGTGGCGCGCTTGCTGGGCCTGGTGCGGCTCGTGCGATTGGCGAGTCTGGATGGGCTGATGCGTCCGCTGGGGCTGCTGATGCTGGCGTCTCTGGAGAGGTCAGAGGAGCCAGTGAGGCAGGCGCTGCGGGAGCGCGGGCTGTGGGGACGTGGGCCGCGGCCGAGGCGCTGAGGACGCTGGCGGAGCGGGGCGAGACGGTGGCCGCCGCCGAGTCCCTTACGGGCGGCCTGGTGGCCGCCGAGCTGACGGCCGTACCGGGCGCCTCACGGGCCTTCCGGGGCTCGGTGACCGCGTACGCGACCGAGCTCAAGGCGGCGGTGCTGGGCGTGGACGCCGCGCTGCTCAGCGCGCGCGGCGCGGTCGACGGCGAGGTCGCCCGGCAGATGGCGGACGGTGTGCGCGCGGCGCTGGGCGCCGACTGGGGCGTCGCCACGACGGGGGTGGCGGGCCCCGAACCGCAGGACGGGCAGCCGGTGGGCACGGTGTTCGTAGCGGCCGCGGGTCCGGGCGGCGCCGGGACCGTACGGAAGCTGGCGCTCCAGGGCGACCGGGCGGGCATCCGGGCGGAAAGCGTCCGGATGGCGCTGGAGGTACTGCTGGGCGAACTGATCGAAAATGCGCGGACACAGGATACGGAACATGGTGGGGGTTCTGGATGTTTGCAGCCCTGAGTGAACACGACATCGCTCCCCGCACGGCTGGACTCCGAGGCGGTACGGTGGGGCGTGAAGGATCCGGATTCGCGGTCCAAGGAGGGAGCCACCGATGATTTTGCTCCGTCGCCTGCTGGGTGACGTGCTGCGTCGGCAGCGCCAGCGCCAGGGCCGCACTCTGCGCGAGGTCTCTTCCTCAGCCCGGGTCTCGCTCGGTTACCTCTCAGAGGTCGAGCGGGGGCAGAAGGAGGCGTCCTCCGAGCTTCTCTCCGCAATCTGCGACGCTCTGGACGTACGGATGTCCGAGGTCATGCGCGAGGTCAGCGACGAACTGTCGCTCGCCGAGCTGGCGCAGTCGGCGGCGGCGAGCGAGCCGGTACCAGCGCCGATGCGGCCGATGCTCAATTCGGTGTCCGTGACGTCCGTGACGGGCGTCCCAGGGGAACGGGTGACCATCAAGGCGCCGGCAGAGGCTGTGGACGTGGTCGCGGCCTGAGAGCGGCGCTTGTGCTTTTCCGGGGCCTGGTCAGTGGGACTGACCAGGCCCCGGATCTTTTTCGACCGATTCTGTTCAATTGTGCAATGGTGGGAACACGGGGGAGAGAACAGATCAGTCAGCCGAAGAGGAGTAGCCGGATGTCTGTGGTGAAGAGCACGCTGTCCGATGAGGACCGCAAGATCGTCGGCGAAGCGTTGCAGGGTGCCCTCGTGGACCTGGTCGACCTTTCGCTCGTGGCCAAGCAGGTCCACTGGACCGTCGTGGGCCCCCGCTTCCGCTCGATCCACCTGCAGCTGGACGATGTCGTCGTATCCGCACGCCAGCACGCCGACACCGTGGCGGAGCGCGCCTCGGCCCTCGGCATCGCCCCGGACGGCCGCGCCGAGACCGTAGCGAAGACGAGCGGCATCGACGCGGTCGGCGAGGGCTGGAACAAGGACACCCAGGCCGTGCAGGTCCTGGTATCGGCGCTCGGCGCCGTCATCGGCCGGATGCGCGAGCGCATCCAATCCACGGACAAGCCGGACCCGGTCACCCAGGACCTGATCATCGGCCTGACGGCCGACCTGGAGAAGCACCACTGGATGTTCCAGGCGGAGAACGGCTGACCAGGTCGGCGCGCTGAGAGGGCTCTGACCTGCGAGGGAGCCATTTTCAGCGTTCTGCTTTGGCCTGCTATGCGACGTTCTTCCACGCGACGTTGCGACCGGTCACGCCGGATCGCGTAATCCGAGCGTAGGAGCGTAAGCCAGGAGCAACGGCGGCGGCCCTCATCCCGATGGGTGAGGGCCGCCGCCGTTTTGTACTGGCGTCGGCGCGTAGAGCGTGCGGCCAGGTCGCTCGCTCAGCTTTCGCGGGGGCGGGTGCCGGGCGAGCCCGGCCCGTACGCGGTGCCGTCAGACGCAGAGGTCGGGTGGGAAGCCGGGGCGGCGGAGTTCTGCGGGGAGATGGCCCGTGTCGTTGAAGAAGAGCAGGGAAGCCGGACGGTCGGGTGCGTAGCGGATGATCGTCAGGGCCGCGTTGGCGTGGTTGAGGCCCATCCAGCGCCAATTCGGGGCGTCGAGGGCGGCTCGTACGAGCCAGCCGATGAGGAAGGTGTGGGTGACGACGAGTTCGTGGCGCGGCTCGTCGCCGTCTACGGGGCCGGCGAACCGTGCGAGGGCTGCTTGAGCCGACTCCGGTCCCCGTTCGCGCTCTTCGGCCGGGAACTGGGACAGGTGGGTGAGCAGGGCGTCGGCTGAATCCGGAGGGAGTTCCTCCCTTAGGGGCAGGTGAGGGGCGTAGTCTCCGGCCAGTTCCGACGGTTGCGGGCGCAGGCCGTCGAGCTGGTCGCAGATCAGCCGAGCGGTCTGCTCCGCCCGGGGCAGCGGGCCGTGATGGACGGCGGAGAGAGGGCTGTGCCGGAGGCGTTCGCCGAGCAGTACGGACTGACGGACGCCGTCGTCCGTCAGCGTGCTTTCGTCCGGCGTGGCTTCGCCGTGCCGTGCTAGGTAGAGGTAGCGGGTCGCAGTCCTGGTCATGCTGGGCCCTTCGTCGGCAGTCGTGATCTTTGTGGTGATCTGATCGACGCTGGCGAGGGTGGTGTGGTTCCGCCGTCGAGTCTCGTGGAGCCGCTCTCCCCGGTGTTCTCCGGCTGGTCGCCCATGTGGGGCGCTGGGAGCCTGGCCGGGGTCATGCCGGCGCGACCTTGTCCGTCCGGGGGCGGACAAGGCTGTTCCGTTTGGGGCGGCGGCTGTAGCAGTGGTTTCAGAGGGTGACGTTGCCGTGGCCCTGGGAGGCGCGCAGGGTGGGGACGCCCTTGTATATGGCTTCGAAGCCGTTGAGCAGTGTGTTCACCGGGGCGGTCACGCCGGGGGCGGAGTCGCAGGCGGCGTAGCCGTTGCCGTCGGTGTGGGCGGTGCACAGGGTGCTGCCGCGGGTCGTGGTGAAGGTGATGGTGGCACCGCCCAGCGGGCGGCCGTCCTGCCACGTCAAGCGGGCGTTGAGGCCGAGGACCTGGAGCGGTACGAGGTTGAGGCGGGCGGTTCCGGTCGCCGTGCGGGTCTCGTACGGTTGGACGGCGCTGAGGTCGCCGCATATCTGGAGCCGGGGGTTCCAGTAGCGGCTGTTCGGACAGGCGGTGATGGTCGCTACGCCGTTTGTGCAGTTCACGACCTTGTGGGCGTCGTCCGGGTACGGGAGGCGAGTCGTCCCCTGGGCCGGGCAGCCGTAGACGGGGTCGGCTACGGCTGCTGGTACGGCTGAGGCCGGTGCGGCGATTGCTGTTCCGGCGATGGCTGTTCCGGCGGACAGCAGCGCCGGGACGGATATGAACGCGCCGAGCAGGCGCCACAACACGCGCTGGGACACGGGTAGTTCCCCTCAGAGTGCCGATACGGAGCGAACGCCCGGCACACTATGCCCGCGCCTCACTTCCCCGCCGTCCTTCCCCCGCTCCGTCCGAAACCGCGCCCACTAACCGGCCACACGGCGCCCGGCTCGGTCGGCGTCCCTGTCAGTCGACGGCGTTCGGCCTGGTGAGAGGGGTGATGGGCCGTGGTGGGCCGTGGTGCGGATGCGGGATCCGGGCTGGTCGGTGATGCTGAGGAACACAGGTCCAAACGCAAGGAGGTTGATCATGTCCATGCTTGACAAGCTCAAAGGGCTGATCAAGGGCCACGAGGACACCGCCCGCAAGGGCGTCGACAAGGCGGGCGACGCCTTCGACGAGAAGACGCAGGGCAAGTACAGCGGCCAGGTCGACAGCGCCCAGCAGAAGCTCAACGACCAGATGGGGTCGGGGGACGACCGTCGATCCGGTTCCTGACGGCCCGCGTCGGCCGCGACGGGCCGGTGCCGGTGGCGGCGCCGGGGGCTCATGGGCGCGTGCGAACGTATCGCACGCCGCTTGTGCCCCCGGTGCGCCCTCCCGAGGTGGTGGAGCGCCGGTCTAGCGTCGGCCGAAGGAGGCAGCCATGGCCTGCCGTGACTTCTGGGGCTTGTGCCGGTCTCGCGGGCTGGTGGAGTGGGCGTTGGCGTTGACCATCGGCGGTATGTGGTGGTGGGCCGCGCTCCGGCTGCTCGTGGAGCCGGGGCGGGTCGGTCCCGTAGAAGGGGCCGTCGCCGCCGGGGGGTGGGGGCTGAGCCTGCTCCCGGTGCACTGCGTGCCGTGGTCGAAGAAGAGCCGCGAGCGTCGTAGGGGCCGTGACGAAAAGTCGTGGTCCGAGGGCGTACGGGCAGGCGGTGCGTCGTCTTGGGAGTTCGAGGGCGCACGGTCCGCAGAAGGGTTTTCCGGGAGCTCCGGGAGCTCCGAGAGCGGTGCGGCCGAGGTCACCAAGGCATCTGGACGCCGCCGTTGGGGCGGAGGAGCTGGCCGGTCGTGAAGGCCGAGGCGTCCGATGCCAGGTGCAGTACGGCGTGCGCGATGTCCTGTGGCTCGCCCACCCGGCCGAGCGGGGAGCACTGGGCCATCGTCCGAGCCGCGGCTTCCTGGCCGTCGCCGATGTGCCGGTCGGTCATGGGCGTACGGATCCAGCCCGGCGCGACGGCGTTGACGCGGATGCCGTGCCGGCCGACCTCGGTGGCCAGGGTCTTGGTGAGCTGGTAGACGGCGGCCTTGGCGGCGCCGTAGCACAGCAGTTCCGGCGCACCGGTGTCGATCGCTCCGGAGGTCATCGTGACGATGCTGCCGCCGCTCCCCTGGGCGATCATCGCGCGCGCCGCTTCCTGGCAGCCGTACAGCACGCCCTTGAAGTTGACGGCGAGTACTCGGTCGAGGTCCGCGTCTGAGGTGTCCAGGACCGTGCTGCGGTGCATGATGCCCGCGATGTTGGCCATGATGTCGAGGCGGCCGTCGGCGCGTACGGATTCCGCCACGGCCGCCGCCACCTGGGCCCGGTCGCTGACGTCGAGCGCGCGGGGCTGGGCTCGGCCTCCGTGGTCGCGGATGTCGGCGGAGGTCTGCTCGGCGCCCTTCGCGTCGAGGTCGGCGCAGTGGACCGAGGCCCCGGCCTCGGCCAGCAGGAGCGCTGTGGCGCGGCCGATTCCACTGGCGGCGCCGGTGATCAGGGCGGTGCGTCCGGTGAGGTCGTACGCCGTGAGTGGCATGCCGGGACCGTACGACCCGATCTGACGGGTCGTCAACTAGTGCTCGGTGCCCGGCTGGCAGTGAGGGCACCAGTAGGTGAGGCGCTCCTGGCCGCCGCTGCCCTGGTCGGCGACGCGGACGGGGACAGCGCACCGCAGGCACGGCCGGCCCGCCCGCCCGTACACCCATAGGCGGCGGTTCGGGCGCGGATCGGCGGTGGTGACGCGGGAAGGGCGGGACTTGTTGACTTCGAGCAGCTTCTTCGCGAGCGCCGGAAGCCGCTCGGGGGCGGGCAGCTGGTCCATCGGCAGCCACGGGGAGACGCGCAGCAGAAAGCACAACTCCGACTTGTACACATTCCCGATGCCGGCCAGGTTGCGCTGGTCCAGCATCGCCTCGCCGACGGTGCGGGCCGGATCGGCGAGCAGCCTGCGTAGGGCCTCGTCGGGGTCCCAGTCGGGGCCGAGCAGGTCGGGGCCCAGGTGGCCGACCACTGTCGATTCGTCCGTGGTGCGGAGGAGATCGAGGACGGGCAGGCGGTAGCCGACGGCGGTGCGGTCGGCGGTGCCGAGGATGGCGCGGATCTGGTGCTGCGGTCCGCCGCGCCACCGGTCGCCGGGGGCGTAGATCTGCCAGGAGCCGTCCATGCGCAGATGGGAGTGGAGGGTGAGGCCGCCTTCGACGCGGGTCAGCAGGTGTTTGCCGCGCGCTGTCACGTCGGTGACGAGGCGGCCGGTGAGGTCGGAGGTCGCCAGGCGCGGTACGCGCAGGTCGCAGCGGACCAGGCGGTGGCCCGCGAGGGCCTGATGCAGGCGGTGTGCGGCGCGCCAGACGGTGTCTCCTTCGGGCATACGGACCATAATGCCGCGCGGCGGGGCTCCGCGCGGGGCGCTGCACCGTGCTCAGCGGGCCCCGGAGGGCGCTGTAAAGGGGCGCGTCGAGAGCCGCCCGTATGGGCCCGGATTCGGGTGTCCTGGTGCGTTCCAACGACCCGTGGTGCGCCGCGCCCAAGGTCTTCCGTCACGGTGCGCGCAGGCGCCACCCCCGTGGTGTGGCGTGGAAGCCCGCGGTCTCCAGCGCGCCGCCTATGGGGGAGGAGAGCGCTGCGGAGCCGTTGATCCGCTCGATCGTGACCGTGCCCAGGGCTCCCGCGCGGGCCGCTTGGGCCAGGGCTTGGGCCGCGGCCCGGAGCCGGGGCCCGTCCCCGGACTCGTCGGCCTGGGACGCGTCCGTCGGCCAGGCCAGCAGGGTCTTGCCGCCGCGCTCCATGTAGAGGGCCAGGTCACCGTCGAGGAGGACGACCAAGGAGCCGGCCTTCCGGCCCGGTTTGTGGGTCACGCCCGCGGGCGGGTCCGGCCAGGGCAGAGCGGCCCCGTAGGCGTTGGCGGGGTCCGCCGCCGCCAGCACGACGGCACGCCGGCCGTCCTTCGCGTCCGGCCCGTCGCCGGCGATGGCGCGGTCGCGGGCGCTGCCCACCGCGCGCAGCCGGTCGACCGCGCCGTCCATGGCGAACTGGGCCGCGCCCAGCCCCTCGACCACATAGCCGCGGCGGGCCTGGCCGTTCTCCTCGAAGACGGACAGCACGCGGTACGCGGCGGAGAAGCCGCCCTCGACGCCCTCCGCGGCCACCGCGCCGCGCGTCACGACGCCGTGCCGGTCGAGGAGCGTACGGGCCAGGGCGTGGGCCCGGTGGGTCGGCTCGCTCTCCGGGGCGGGGAGCAGCGACCAGCGGCCCGCGACGGTCGGCGGCCCGCTGCGCGACGCGGTGGGCCGCAGGCCCGCGCCCGAGCGGCCGGTGAGCGCGCCGTAACGGCCGCGCGGGACCGCGCGTTTCGCCCGGTGTGCCGTGGCTCCGGCGGTGCGGCCGGAGCCGAGGACGGAGCGCAGCGGCGCGAGGGTGTCGTTGGTGAGCCGCCCGGACCAGGCCAGGTCCCAGACGGCGTCGGTCAGTTGGGCGTCGGCCGCCTCCGGGTGCGCCGCGCGGACCTGGTCGGAGATCTGGCGGAAGAACAGGCCGTAGCCCCCGGCCAGGGCGTCCAGGACGGCCTGGTGGAGCGGGGAGAGCTCCAGCGGGTGCGGGGCGAGGAGGAGCAGGGGCGCGGCGTCGGCCACGTACAGGGAGACCCAGCCGTCCTTGCCGGGGAGCGCTCCGGCACCGGCCCAGACGACCTCGCCGGAGGCCGTGAGCTCGTCGAGCATGGCGGGGCCGTAGTCGGTGACGCGGCCGGGCAGCACCAGCTTCTCCAGGGCGGAGGCCGGGATCGGCGCACCCTGCAACTGCTCGACGGCGCGCACCAGTCCGTCGACGCCGCGCAGGCTGTGCGTGCCGATGTGCTGCCACTGGGGGAGGAACGCGGCCAGGGCCGGCGGCGCCACCGGTTCCAGCTCGTGGCGGAGCGCCGCCAGGGAGCGGCGGCGAAGCCGCCGCAGCACCGTGGTCTCGCACCACTCCTGGCCGATGCCCGAGGGGTGGAACTCCCCTTGCACGACGCGGCCGCTCGCGGCGAGCCGGTGCAGCGCCCCGTCCGTCACGGCCGTGCCGAGGCCGAAGCGCCCGGCGGCCTGGGCCGAGGTGAAAGGGCCGTGGGTGCGGGCGAAGCGGGCGAGGAGATCGCCGAGCGGATCCTTGACGGGCTCGGTGAACGCCTCGGGCACGCCGACGGGCAGTGCTGTGCCCAGGGCGTCGCGGAGCCGCCCCGCGTCCTCGACGGCCGCCCAGTGGTCCTGCCCGGCGATGCGGACTCGGATGGCGCGGCGGGCGTCGGAGAGGGAGGCTGCCCACTGCGGGTCCGCGCCGCGCTCCGCCAACTCGGCGTCGGTGAGCGGCCCGAGGAGCCGCAGCAGGTCGGCGACGCCCTCGGCGTCCTTGGGGCGGCGGTCCTCGGTGCGCCATTGCAGCTCGTTCTCCAGCTCGGTGAGCACGTCGGCGTCGAGCAGCTCGCGCAGCTCCGCCTGGCCGAGCAGCTCGGCCAGGAGACGGGAGTCGAGGGAGAGGGCGGCGGCGCGCCGCTCGGCCAGCGGGGAGTCGCCCTCGTAGAGGAACTGGGCGACGTAGCCGAAGAGCAGCGAGCGCGCGAAGGGGGACGGTTCGGGCGTGGTGACCTCGACGAGCCGGATCCGGCGGGCCTCGATGTCGCCCATCAGCTCGGTCAGACCGGGGACGTCGAAAACGTCCTGAAGGCACTCGCGGACCGCTTCGAGGACGATCGGGAACGACCCGAACTCGCTCGCTACCTGGAGGAGCTGAGCGGCGCGCTGCCGCTGTTGCCACAGGGGAGTGCGCTTGCCCGGCGAGCGGCGCGGCAGCAGCAGGGCCCGCGCGGCGCACTCACGGAACCGGGAGGCGAACAGCGCGGAGCCGCCGACCTGGTCCGTGACGACCTGCCCGATCTCGCTCTTGTCGAAGGCGACGTCCGCCGCGCCGACCGGCGACTGCTCGGGGTCGGACTCCGTGCCCCGCGCCCCCGGATCGGCGTCGAGGAGGTCGAGGCCCATCAGGTCCGCGTCGGGCAGCCGCAGCACGATCCCGTCGTCGGCGTGCATGACCTGGGCGTCCATGCCGTACCGCTCGGTGAGCTTGGCGCCCAGGGCCAGTGCCCACGGGGCGTGCACCTGTGCGCCGAAAGGGGAGTGGACGACCACCCGCCAGTCGCCGAGCTCGTCCCGGAAGCGCTCCACGACGATCGTACGGTCGTCCGGCACATGTCCACAGGCGCGGCGCTGCTCGTCCAGATAGGCCAGGACGTTGTCCGCCGCCCAGGCGTCGAGGCCGGCCGACAGCAGCCGCTCCCGTGACTCCTCGGGCGCGCGGCCGCCGATCTCGCGGAGGAACGCCCCCAGGGCGCGGCCGAGTTCGAGAGGGCGGCCGAGCTGGTCGCCCTTCCAGAACGGAAGCCGGCCCGGCACACCGGGCGCGGGGGAGACCAGGACCCGGTCGCGGGTGATGTCCTCGATCCGCCACGAGGTGGTGCCGAGGGTGAACACATCGCCCGCACGCGACTCGTAGACCATCTCCTCGTCGAGCTCGCCGACCCGGCCGCCGCCCTTCTTGGGGTCCGCTCCGGCGAGAAAGACGCCGAAGAGACCGCGGTCGGGGATGGTGCCGCCGGAGGTGACGGCGAGGCGCTGCGCGCCCGGGCGGCCCATGACCGTACCGGCGACGCGGTCCCACACCAGGCGGGGACGCAGTTCCGCGAAGGCGTCGGACGGATAGCGCCCGGCGAGCATGTCGAGGACCGAGGTGTAGGCGGATTCGGGGAGCGAGGCGAAGGGCGCCGCGCGGCGCACCAGGGCCAGCAGCTCGTCCACGTCCCAGCTGTCGAGGGCCACCATGGCGACGATCTGCTGGGCGAGCACGTCCAGGGGGTTGGCCGGCACTCGCAGCGACTCGATGGCCCCCTCGCGCATCCGCTCGGTCACCACGGCGGCCTGCACCAGATCACCCCGGTACTTGGGGAAGACGACACCCGTCGACACGGCGCCCACCTGGTGTCCGGCGCGGCCCACCCGCTGGAGCCCGGAGGCGACGGACGGCGGGGACTCGACCTGGACGACGAGGTCCACCGCGCCCATGTCGATGCCCAGTTCGAGGCTGGAGGTGGCCACGACGGCGGGCAGCCGGCCGGCCTTGAGGTCCTCCTCGACCACGGCCCGCTGCTCCTTGGACACCGAACCGTGATGGGCGCGGGCCAGCACCGGCGGCGCCCCTCTGGCCGCGCCCGATTCGGCCATCAGCTCGGCCGGGGAATGGTGCTCGGGCAGGGGCTCGCCGGTGGCGCGCTCGTACGCGATCTCGTTGAGGCGGTTGCACAGCCGCTCCGCGAGGCGGCGGGAGTTGGCGAAGACGATCGTGGAGCGGTGCGCCTGTACGAGGTCGGCGATCCGCTCCTCCACATGCGGCCAGATGGAGGGCTTGTCGCCGTCCCCGGCGTCCTCCGAGCCCCTGGCCGGGGCGCCGCTCAGCTCCCCCAGATCCTCCACCGGGACGACCACCGAGAGGTCGAACTCCTTGCCGGAGGGCGGCTGGACGATCTCCGCCTTGCGCTGCGGGGACAGATAGCGCGCCACCTCGTCCACGGGGCGCACGGTGGCCGACAGCCCGATCCGCCGGGCCGGCCGGTCCAGGAGCGCGTCGAGCCGCTCCAGGGACAGCGCGAGGTGCGCGCCGCGCTTGGTCCCGGCGACGGCGTGCACCTCGTCGAGGATGACGGTCTCCACCCCGGCGAGGGCCTCCCGCGCCGACGAGGTGAGCATCAGGAACAGCGACTCGGGGGTGGTGATCAAAATGTCCGGCGGCCGGTTGGCGAGGGACCGGCGCTCGGCGGCCGGGGTGTCCCCCGAGCGGATGCCCACCCGGATCTCGGGCTCGGGCAGCCCCAGTCGTACGGACTCCTGGCGGATGCCCGTGAGCGGGCTGCGCAGATTCCGCTCCACGTCCACCGCGAGGGCCTTGAGCGGCGACACGTACAGCACCCGGCAGCGCTTCTTCGGCTCGGCGGGCGGCGGCGTGGCGGCCAGTGCGTCCAGCGAGGCGAGGAACGCGGCGAGGGTCTTGCCGGAGCCGGTCGGGGCGACGACCAGCACGTCCGAGCCCTCGCCGAGCGCACGCCAGGCCCCGGCCTGCGCGGTCGTGGGCGCGGTGAAAGCCCCCTCGAACCACGCGCGGGTCGCGGGGGAGAACGCTGCGAGGGCCGAAGCCGGGTCGTCCGCCATGACCCCATCGTGCACCGCCCCACTGACAATGAGCTGTTGGCCAAGAGAACCGCAGGTCAGAGGCGGGGTCGGTCGGGGCGGCGCACAATGGGACCAGAACGGGGGGCACGAGGCGATGACGGGGAAAAAGGAGTGGGCCCGGCACTGGCACTTCGCGGCGCTGCCAGGGCTGGACCTGCTGCGGGCCCGCTATGTCCGGCACACCTTTCCGCGCCACGCCCACGACGGCTTCACCTTCGGCGCGGTCACGTGCGGCATCGAGGAGCTCGGGCTGTCGGGCGGGACCGCGCGGGTCGGCTCCGGCGGCGTCATCATGATCAACCCTGAGGTCGCGCACACCGCCCGCGCCGGGGCGCCCGACGGCTGGGCCTACGCCACGCTCTACCCCGCCGCGCACGTGATCCGGGAGGTCGCGGCCGAGCTGGGCACGATCCGCGGCACACCGGGGTTCGCCGAGACCGTGGCCGACGATCCGAGGGCCGTCCACCTGATCCACGCCGTGCACCGGGCGGCCGAGGAGGGCAACGCGCTCGCCGCCGACAGCCTGCTGCGCGTCGTCCTCGCCCATCTGCTGCGCCGGCACGGCGGCCCGCTCATCGCTCGCGAGCCCCGCACGGCGGGGGCACGCAACGCCCTTCTGGCCCGCGCGGCCCTGGAGGAGCGAATAGCCGACCCGCCCTCCCTGGCGACGCTGGCGGCCGAGCTGGACACCAGTCCCTTCGCCCTGCTGCGCGCCTTCCGCGACGTGCACGGGATGCCGCCGCACGCCTGGCTCACCAACGCGCGGGTACGCCGCGCCCGCCGGCTTCTGGAGAGCGGGTACGCCCCCGCGGAGGCGGCCGTCGTTGTCGGCTTCTCCGATCAGCCGCACCTCAACCGGCACTTCACTCGGATCGTCGGCGTACCGCCCGGCGCGTACCGGCGCGAGCGCACCGCCGTCCGCGCTGTCTCCCCGCCGGTCCCTCTGGACCCGCCGATCTCGCTTGGCCCGCCGCCCTCTCTTGATCTGCCGGCCCCTCTCGATCCTCTTTGAGCGGTGCGCCGGCGGAAGCGATCAGCGAGGAGCGGGCGGTGGACGTTCCATAGCAGGTCAGGGGCCGGACAGTGCCGCCGCTAGCTTCGTCCCGCTCGGGCCAGGGCGTCCTCGGCCTGTTCGGCCAGGGTGGCGACGAGATCGGCCGCGGGGGGCCGGTCGGTGATGAGATCGACGGCCTCTCCCGCCCACACCGGGTGCGGCGGCACCTCGCCCCGTGCCACGTCGCCCTGATAGTCCCGCTGGGCCTGGGCGTCCGCGGCGAGCTCCGCCTCCCGGTCCCGCCACTGGTCGAGGTAGCGATGGCCCAGCGTGCGCGCGGTGTACCGGGAGGGCCACCGGGAGCCGCGGGCGATGTCCAGTACGCGGCTGCGCTCGGTCTCCTCCGCGCGCCCCTCGACGATCGCGGCGGCGGTCATGGGATCGATCAGGGCTTCGGCCGTGGCCTGGAAGCGGGTGCCGATGACCGCTCCGGCGGCGCCCAGGGCCAGGGCGGCCGCCACGCCGCGGCCGTCGGCGATCCCGCCTGCCGCCAGCACCGGAACCGGCCCGGCCAGATCCACCACCACCGGTACGAACGGGAGGGTCGAGCGGCCCCGTTCGGCCCCGTGCCCACCGCTCTCGGTGCCCTGCGCCACGATCACGTCGGCGCCCAGGTCCACCGCTTGCCGGGCCTCCTCCAGGTCCGTGACCTGGAGGATGAGTTTCGCCCCGGCCCTGCGGACGCGCTCGGCGAACGGGCTCGGGTCGCCGAAGGACAGCATCACCGCTCTGGGGCGGTGCTCCAGCGCCCGCTCGACCGTGGCGACATCGATCGACCACGTCAGAAAGCCGATGCCCCACGGACCGTCCGTACCCGACGTGAGGAGAGGCACCTCGCGGGCCAGCCAGTCCGGGTCCCCGGTCTCGGCGCCGAGCAGCCCGAGCCCGCCGCCGCGCGAGACGGCCGCGGTCAGCGCGCCGCCGGCCGATCTGCCCATGGGAGCCAGGGCGATCGGATGCCGCACACCGAACATCTTCGTGAACGCAGTCGACAACGCCATGGTCGTCATCATCACACCCACTGGCCTGCGGCGACGACTACGCCTCCCGCTGCCCGCGTCTGCGGCGACCCCTTGAGGAGCCGCGTGTTCCGGCGCGCCTGCGAGCGGGAAGCGCGGAGAGGCGCAAGAACGTACAAGACCGGTTCAGGAACCCGCTCCTAGCGTGCGAGTGTGGCAAAGCGAACGACAGGCACTGATGAGATGGCAGGTCCCGGAGAGCGGTCTCGGACAGAGCGGAAGCCGCGTCCCCTGGGGCCTTCCGCGGAGCTCCCCGAACCTTCCCCGGAGCCGGACGTCCCGCCCGAACCGAGGACGCGCGAGGACCGGGCGGTCGTACGGGACGCCCTGGGCGTCGGGGTGGCGGTCGGCCTCTCCGGCTTCGCCTTCGGGGTGACCTCGGCAGGGGCCGGGCTGAGCCTTCCGCAGACCTGCGCGCTCAGCCTGTTCGTCTTCACCGGGGCCTCGCAGTTCGCCCTCGTGGGAGCGCTCGCGGCAGGCGGCAACCCGCTGACCGCCGCGGCGGGCGCGTTCTTCCTGGGCGTCCGCAACGTGTTCTACGGCCTGCGGCTCTCCCAACTGCTGCGGCTGCCGCGCGCCGTGCGGCCCCTCGCCGCTCAGTTGGTCATCGACGAGACCTCGCTCGTGGCGTTCGCGCAGCCGGACCGGCGCAGCGCCCGTATCGGCTTCACCGTCACCGGCCTCGCGCTGTACGCGCTGTGGAACCTCTCCACGCTGGCGGGAGCGGCCGGAGCCTCGGCGCTCGGCGACACCGACGCCTGGGGGCTGGACGCGGCCGGCCCTGCCGTCTTCCTCGCCCTCCTCGCCCCGTTGCTGACCGGCGCCGTCGAGCGGGCCACGGCGGCGCTGGCCGTCCTGCTCGTGCTCGGCTGCACCCCCTTGCTGCCCGCAGGGGTGCCGGTGCTGGCCGCCGGACTCGCCGCGCCCATTGTGTTCGTCCTCAAGGGACGCGCGTTTCGCGCGGCGCGCGCTCCGGAGAGAGACGATTCGAAGAGGGGCGGTCCGGAGACGGGCGGTCCGGAGCCGGGTGGTGACGCCCGCGACAGCGTTCGCGACGCCTATAAGGACGCTCCCGACGCCCGTAGGGACGCGGACAACGACACCCCAAGGGACATTCGCAGCGCCCGTACGGCCGACAGCGACGCCCGTAGGGACGCCCGTACGAGCACCGAAGTCTCCCGCGACGTCCCTGAGGAGGGCGGCAGCCAGTGAACGTCTGGATCGCCATCGGAGCCACCGCCGTCGGCTGCTATCTCGTCAAGCTGCTCGGCCTGTCCGTACCCGCCGGGGTGCTGGACCGACCTCTCGTCAAACGCCTCGCCACGCTGGTCCCCGTGGCGCTGCTGGCCGCCCTCACCGCGCAGCAGACCTTGAGCAGAGGGTCGGAGCTCGTCATCGACGCCCGCGCGGCGGGGCTCGGCGCGGCGGCCGTCGCACTCCTGCTGCGCGCCCCGTTCCTGCTGGTGATCGCGGTCGCTGTCGTCGTCACCGCGGGCGTACGCGCGCTCGGCGGCTGACAGGCGCTCCCGCAGCGGGGCCGCCAGGTCCGCCAGGCCGCCGAGCCGGCCGCCCGCCGCCGAAATCGCCCTCCCCTGGGGCCGCGACGGGCCTACAGGGGCCGCCCGTACGCGCGCAGGGCCAGGAGCGCCTCGATGGTCACCATCGGGCGGCTTTCCAGGAGGGTGCCCGGCGCCCACTGGCGCCAGTTGACCGGCCAGCCGCCGTCCTCCTCCTGCGCCCGCGCGAGGAAGTCCAGCGACCGGTCCATCTCGGCGTCGGAGAACCAGTGGCGGGCCAGGGAATCGGGGGAACGGGCGTAGTCGTGCGGAAAGTGGTGCTCGCCCGGCGCGTACCCCTCGGACAGCGGGTGATCCGCCGCCCGTTCCGGTTCCAGGACTGCCAGCCGCTGCTCGTGCACCAGCTCGCCGAGGCGCTGGGCCGCCGCCTGCGCGCGGGCACGGTCCGGGGCGCCGTCCAGGAAGGCGATGGCCGCCAGTACTTCGTAGGGGTGCGTCTTCGTCAGCGACTCGACCGCGGCCCAGCAGTAGTCGGTGGCCCGGAACAGCCACGCGTGCCACACCTCGTTGCGATGCAGCAGCCCTACCACCGGGCCGGTCGTCAGCAGTTCGCTCGGCGGATCGTCCACCACCGGCATCCAGGGGGCCGCCGGATAGCCGCGCAGCGAGGGGTGGAGCGCGGGCAGCGCGCCGTCCGGGGTCGAGATGCCGGTCAGATAGCGGCAGACGCGCTCCACCCGCTGCCCGCCGCAGCGTCCGATGCCGTCCAGTACGCGCAGCGCGTGCGCGACGTGCAGCGGCTGGCTCACCGGGCCCCGCAGATCGGGCTCCAGGGCGTAGCCGTAGCCGCCGTCCTCCCCCAGGTAGGCGGTGAGCGCGGTCTCGACGGCATCGGCGTTGCGGTCGCCGGCATCGAGGAAGTGGTAGGCGAATCGGCGTTGTTCGAGCACGCGGGCGGTCAGCCAGACGAAGTGCTCTGCGCGGTCTGCGGGTGATGCTCCGGAACGGGCCATGGTCAGACCGTAGGGCGGAAAACGGCGGCGGTCAGCGGCTCGCGGCGGGCTGCACTCGCAGGGCGGGGGCCGGGCGCACGCGGTTGACGGTTCGCGGGTTTCCCGAGGTCCGTCGCGGCCCCGTGCACAGGACTGAGGCGTCGCGGGGACTCCTCAGCGGGCCGTGCGCGCCGCGCCCAGCGCGGCGGTGGTGGCCCGTGCGAGCCCGTCCAGATAGCCCGCGGGGAGGGGGGAGCGCACCATGACCAGGCGCCAGTAGAGGGGGCCGCAGGCCAGGTCGAGGGCGAGGTCGACGCTGGTGTCGGCGGACAGCTCGCCCCGGGCCACCGCGTGCTGGACGATCGTTTCCGCTATGCCGCGCTGGGAGTCGCGCACGGCCGTCTGCAGGGCTTGGGCGATGTCCGGGTTGCGGGCCGCTTCGGCGAGCAGGTCGGGGAGGATCTGGGCGGCCATCGGGTGCTGCAGCAGCCGCGCGGTCACCTTCAGCAGCGCCTGTACGTCCCCGAGCAGGCTGCCGGTGTCCGGCGTCGGCATGCCCTGGACCGCGAGGGCGGAGACCACATCGAGGACGATGGGCAGCTTGGAACGCCAGCGGCGGTACACGGCGGCCTTGCCCACCCCGGCCCGGCGGGCGATGCGCTCGATCGACATGCGCCCGTACCCCACGGTGGCCAGCTCTTCGAAGACGGCGGCGCGGATCGCCTCGGTGACGTCCTCGCGGAACGCCGCGGCCCCCGCGGGGGCGCGACGCGGCTTTTGGGACTCCTTTTCCATGCCCTGAGCCTAACTCGACGATGGAACGCTTGTGTTCCATCGTCTCCTCCTCTAGCGTTGACGACGCGACGGAACGCACCCGTTCCGACGTGATGTCATCTGCCCCCACACCGCACCGGGTCCGCGCGTCGCGCCCCGGCTGCCTTCGGGTGTCCCCCCTACCGAAAGTTCCCAGGTGACCGAGTTCTCCAGCGCCGTCCTCGAACGGCCCGCAGCCGCACCACTGACCCCATCGGAACTCGCCGCCGCGCATGGTCTCGCGGTGAGCGGTGCCCGGCCGGGTTTGCGGGAGTATGTGCGGCAGTTGTGGGATCGGCGGCATTTTATTGTTGCTTTTTCCCGGGCGAA
>NZ_JBFAIV010000059.1:0-33304 GCF_040654875.1 Streptomyces sp. NPDC050610
GGAGGGGGCGGGGCGGGGGGGGTCATAAAGCGCCGGACTGGTTTGTGGGGGTTGGGGTGGGGTGTGTCCTCAAGCGCCGGACGGGCTGGATTCGGCTGGGCGGGGTGGGTGGGTCGGCTCGGAGGGTGGGGTGGGCGCTACTCGATCTCCGCGATCAGGTCGTCCTCCGTCGCGCCCCGGCGCCAGTACCCCGTGAACTTGACCGCCTTGCGGTCGAATCGGCGGTCGCCGACCAGGTGGCGGCGGAGGGCGCGTACGTTCGCGGATTCGCCCGCGATCCAGGCGTAGGGGGTGCCGGTCGGCAGGTCCGCGGTGCGTACGGCTTCCAGGACGGCGTTGTCCTGGGGGTTCTCGCGGACCAGCCAGGTGATGTCGGCGTCGGCCTTGGTGGGGAGGGGCTGGGCGTCCTCCGCGCCGGGGACCTCGATCCAGACCTTGGCGGGGGTGTCGGCCGGGAGCTGGGCGAGGATGCCGGCGATGGCCGGGAGCGCCGTCTCGTCGCCGGTGAGCAGGGTCCAGTCGGTGCCGGGCGGCGGGCGGAAGTCGACGCCGCCGTTGTCCTCCTCGACCGGGCCGAGCACGGCGACGCGGTCGCCGGGGCGGGCGGTACGGGCCCAGGAGGAGGCCGGGCCGTCCGTGGCGCCCGCCGGGGCGTGGTCGCCGCCGTGCAGGGCGAAGTCGACGTCCAGCTCGTCGGGGTCGCGCCGCTGGTCGCGGACCGTGTACGTACGCATGACCGCCCGTACGGCCGGGTCCATCTCGCGCCAGGCGGCGAACCAGCCGTCGCCCAGGTCGTCGGGGAGCACGGGGGCGTCCTGGCCGGGGCGCGGGAGGAAGAGTTTGAAGCGCTGGTCGCGGCCGCCGCTGGCGAAGGCGGACAGGTCGTCGCCGGTGAAGGTGACGCGGACCATGGCGGGGCTGAGCCGTTCGGCGCGTAGGACGCGCACGTCGAAGAAGCGGAAGGGCGTGGCGGGCATGCGGGCGTGCTCCTCTCGGGTACCGGGCTGTGCTGCGTGGGCGGCGCCGGGCCGGGGCCCGGTGCCGCGGCCGGTCAGGTGACCTTCTTGGCCTTCTCGACGGCGGCGGCGAGGTCTTCGAGGACCGGGGCGCAGCCGGCGTAGGAGTACCGCGGTTCGCTGAGCCACGGGACGACCTGCCCGGCCTTGACGGCGGGGAGCTTGGCCCAAGTGGGCTTGGCCGCGAGGTCCTTGGGCTGGAGGGTGGCGGTGCGGTTGTCGAGGAGGATCAGGTCCGCCGGGTACTTGTCGGCGTTCTCCCAGCTGAGGTTCTCGAAGAAGCCGCCGGTGACCTTGGAGGGGACGATGATGTCGAGGCCGAGCTCCTTGAAGAAGCTGAGGTCGGCGTAGACGGTCGGGTCGGAGACGTACAGGAGGTTGGCGCTGCCGGAGGCGGCGAGGACCTTGAGGCCCTTCTTCGCCTTCGCGGCCTTGCGGAGCCGCTCGGCGGCCTTCTCGAACCGGGCCTTGGCGTCGGTGACCTTCTTGTCCTTGAGGTCCGCGCCGAGGGATTCGGCGAGCGCCGCGTAGCGCCGGACGGGCTCCAGGAGCGGGGTGTGGGAGGTGGTGATGCCGACGCTGGGGGCCAGGGCGAGGATCTTCTTCTTGCTCTCCTCGGGGACGGCCCACAGGTCGTGGTCCTGGATCATGTTGGTGACCAGCAGGTCGGGGGAGAGCGCCGCGTACTTCTCGACGCTGAACTCGCCGAAGGCGTTGCCGAGGATGGTGACCTTGTCGACGTCGATGTCACCGGCCTGCGGGTCGGGCTTGCCGTTCTTGAGCTTGGTGGGGCCGAAGACGCCGACGCAGTCGATGCCGAAGTCGTGCAGGGCCGCGGCCGCGCCGGTGAAGGCGACGATATTCTTCGGGGTGTGGTCGGCCTTCACCGTCTCGCCGCGGTCGTCCTTGAACGTCCACGGGCCGCTGTCCTTTTTCGAGGAGCCCGACGATGAGCTGCCGCCCCCGCAGGCGGTGAGCAGGGCGCCGATGGAGACGGCGCCGCCCGCGGCGAGGAGGCCGCGGCGGGACAGGATGAGGGTGCGGGGGTTGCTCATGGGGGATGTGCTTCTCTCCTGGAGGGCAATTGTCAGGTTAGGCTAACCTAACTGGGTGTTGGTCGACAGTCCCCCCGAATCCCGTGCCGCCCCGGAGGCCGTGCCCCGGAGCCGCAACGCCACCCGCGCGGCCGGACTGCTCGCCGCGGTGGGCGTGCTGCTGCTGGTCGTCGTGGCGAGCATCGCCGTCGGCGCCAAGCAGATCCCGGTCGACCAGGTCTGGCACGGCCTGTTCCACTACTCCGGCACCGACGCGGACGTCGTCATCCGGGACGTACGGCTGCCGCGCACGCTGCTCGGCGTGCTGGCCGGCGCGGCGCTCGGTCTCGCGGGCGCGGTCATGCAGGCGCTCACCCGCAATCCGCTCGCCGAACCCGGCATCCTCGGCGTCAACGCGGGCGCCGCCGCCGCCGTCGTCTCCGCCATCAGCTTCCTCGGCGTCACCTCGCTGACCGGGTACGTCTGGTTCGCGTTCCTCGGCGCCGGGGCCGTCTCGGTCGCCGTGTACGTACTGGGGGGCAGCCGCAGCGCGACGCCCGTACGGCTCGCGCTCGCGGGCACCGCCGTGACCGCCGCGCTCTTCGGGTACGTCAACTCCGTACAGCTCATGGACAACGCGGCCCTCGACAAGCTGCGCTTCTGGACGGTCGGCTCGCTGGCCTCCGCCAACGGCGGCATCGTCGCGCGGATCGCGCCGTTCATCCTGGTCGGCGTGGTGCTCGCGCTCGCCCTCGCCCGGCCGCTGAACGCCGTGGCGCTCGGCGACGACACCGCGCGGGCGCTCGGCGCCGACCTGACCCGCACCCGCGTCCTCGCGATGCTCGCGGTCACCCTGCTGTGCGGGGCCGCGACGGCCGCCTGCGGGCCGATCGTCTTCATCGGGCTGATGGTGCCGCACGTGGTACGGGCGATCACCGGCCCCGACATGCGCTGGACCCTGCCATACGCGGCGGTGCTCGCGCCCGTCCTGCTGCTCGGCACGGACATCGTCGGGCGCGTCGTCGCCCGGCCCTCCGAGCTCCAGGTCGGCATCGTGACGGCGGTGATCGGCGGACCCGTCTTCATCTATCTCGTACGCCGACGGAAGATGGCGCACCTGTGAACAGCGCACCCCTGCACCGCGCGGACGCGGAAGAGGACGGAGCCGTGACGGACGGCGCCGCGCCCGGAACGGCCCCCGAGGGCCGCCTCCGGACGAAGGCGGTACGCACCCCCGGCGGCCTCTCCTTCCGCCTCGACGCCCGCGCCGCGCTCGTCTCGCTGCTGCTCGTGGCCGTCGCCCTCGCCGCGTCCGTCGTCCTGATCGGCATCGGCGACTTCCCGATGTCGACCGCCGACGTCCTGCGGACGCTGACCGGCGGCGGCACCGCCGCCCAGGAGTTCATCGTCCAGGACCTGCGGCTGCCGCGGGCCCTGGTGGCCCTGCTCGTCGGCGCCGCGTTCGGGATGGCGGGCGCGGTCTTCCAGTCCGTCGCCCGCAACCCGCTGGGCAGCCCGGACGTGATCGGTTTCGGCCAGGGCTCGACGGTCGGCGCGCTCACCGTCATCGTCCTCCTCCACGGCAGCACCTACGCGGTCTCCGCCGGTTCGATCGTCGGCGGGCTGGTCACCGGGGTCGCCATCTACGCGCTCGCCTGGAAGAAGGGCGTGCACGGCTACCGCCTCGTCCTCATCGGCATCGGCGCCGCCGCCATGCTCACCGGCCTCATCGGCTATCTGCTCATCGAGGCCAACCCCTCCGACGCCTCCCGGTCGGTGGCGTGGATGGTCGGCTCCCTCAGCGGCCGGGACTGGGAACAGGTCCGGCCGCTGCTGATCGTGTGCGCGGTGCTCTTCCCGGTCGTGTTCGGCCACGGCCGGAGCCTGAAGATGCTGGAGATGGGGGACGACGCCGCGTACGCGCTCGGGGTGCGGGTGGAGCGGACCCGGCTCGTGCTCATGCTCGCCGCGGTGCTGCTGACCGCCGCCGCCACCGCGGCCGCCGGGCCCGTCGCCTTCATCGCCCTGGCGGCGCCCCAGCTCGCCCGGCGGCTGACCCGCGCGCCGGGCCCCAATCTGGCGGCCGCCGCCTGCATGGGCGCGGCCCTGCTCGTCACCGCCGACTGGGCCTCACAGTGGATCTTCGGCGCCGACCGGCTGCCGGTCGGCGCGCTGACCGGGATGCTGGGCGGCTGCTACCTGCTGTGGCTGCTGTTCACCGAGCGCAGGGCGGGGCGGATATGACCAGTGCGGACGCACACCCTGCGGATACGAGCGGGACGGGTACGAGCGAGGCGCGTACGGGCGGTACGGACGTACCCGCGACAGGCGCACGCGCCCCGGAAACCACCAGCAACAGGAGAGATACCGTGAGCCGTCTTGCGGCCGAGTCCGTCACCCTCGCCTACGACCAGCGCGTCATCGCGGAGAACCTCTCCGTCGCGATACCCGACAACTCCTTCACCGTCATCGTCGGGCCCAACGCCTGCGGCAAGTCCACGCTGCTGCGCGCCCTCTCCCGGATGCTCAAGCCCGCCGCCGGCTCCGTGCTGCTGGACGGGCAGGCCATCGGCTCGTACCCGGCCAAGAAGGTCGCCCGTACGCTCGGGCTGCTCCCGCAGTCCTCGGTGGCGCCCGACGGCATCACGGTCGGCGACCTCGTCGCCCGCGGCCGGTACCCGCACCAGGGCGTGCTGCGGCAGTGGTCGGCGGACGACGAGCGCGTCGTCGACGAGTCGATGGCGGCGACCGGCGTCGGCGCCCTCGCCGACCGCTACGTCGACGAGCTCTCCGGCGGCCAGCGGCAGCGCGTATGGATCGCCATGGCGCTCGCCCAGCAGACCCCGCTGCTGCTTCTCGACGAGCCCACCACCTTCCTCGACATCCAGCACCAGATCGAGGTGCTCGACCTGTGCGCCCAGCTCCACGAGGAGCAGGGGCGGACGCTGGTGGCCGTCCTGCACGACCTCAACCACGCCGCCCGCTACGCGACGCACCTGATCGCCATGCGCGACGGGCGGATCGTCGCCGAGGGGGAACCGGCCGAGGTCGTCACGGCGCGGCTGGTGGAGGACGTCTTCGGGCTGCGCTGCCAGGTCATCGACGACCCGGAGACCAACACCCCGCTGGTGGTGCCCGCCGCCCGCGAGGCGCGCACGCCCGGGGAGCGGGTGGCCAAGGCCAAGGCCCGTACGGCCCAGGGCCAGGCCGTCACAGCAGGGAGCGCAGCCGCAGCACGTCCCTGAGGCCCGCCTGGAGCTTGACCCGGCCGCCGGCCCACGCCTTCGCGAAGTTCAGCTCGCCGCCCACCAGGGCCACCAGGTCGTCGCCGGTCATCGCGAGCCCGATGTCGGCGCGGCCGGGCGGCGGGCCGGGCACGGCCGTGACGTCCTCGATGCGGCCGCCCGCGAGCCGGCCCACGAAGGTGGTGCCGAGGTCGGTGAGGTGGCAGCTGAGCGAGCGGTTGAGCGCGGCGGCGGTGCGCAGGTCGCCGTCCGCCCCCGCGAGGTTCTCCGCCAGCCGGTCGAGCGCGCCCCGGCACTCCTCGATGGTCGCCATTGTGATCGACGGTACCCCAGGGGCCGCCCGTACCGGGGTTCCCGGAGCGGGAAAAGGCCCGTTCCGGGGTAGCGTCGGAACCATGACCGATCCGATGACCGGCGGCGCGCCGGGGCCGGAGCACGAGCCGGAGCCAGAGGGCGATTCGCCCGTGGACGACGGGCGGCTCGGGGACGCCCAGTCGCCCGCGGGCGCACCGCCGCGGGCGGACGACGGACCGCGGCCGCTCGGCGTCCACCGCACCCCCACCGGCAACGCCGACGTGGACGCCCAGCTGGCCCGGCTCGCCGACGCCGACCACCTCGCGGCGAGCGGGCACCTTGAGGTGTACGAGGATGTACACCGGGGACTGCGCGACGCGCTGACCGCGCTCGACCAGCGCCCCGGGCCTCCCGCGCCCTCCGGTCCGTACGACAACAGGAGCTGAACCACACGTGGCAGTGGCACGTGGCAAGAACAGCCACCACAGCGGGCGCGGCCGGCTCGCGCGGCTCGACGCCGAACTGGTGCGCCGCAAGCTCGCCCGCTCGCGCGAGCACGCGAGCCAGCTGATCGCGGCCGGCCGGGTGACCGTGGCCGGCGCCACCGCGACCAAGCCGGCCACCCAGGTGGAGACCAGCGCGGCCCTGGTCGTCGCCAAGGATGACGACGACCCCGAGTACGTCTCGCGCGGCGGGCACAAGCTCGCGGGCGCGCTGGCCGCCTTCGGGCCGCTGGGCCTCACCGTCGAGGGCCGCCGGGCGCTCGACGCCGGGGCCTCTACGGGCGGCTTCACCGACGTGCTGCTCCGGGCCGGGGCGGCGCGCGTCGTCGCCGTGGACGTCGGGTACGGGCAGCTCGCCTGGTCGTTGCAGAGCGATGAGCGGGTCACCGTCAAGGACCGTACGAACGTACGCGAGCTGACGCTGGAGCACATCGACGGCGAACCCGTCGACGTGGTCGTCGGCGACCTCTCCTTCATCCCGCTGGGGCTGGTGCTGCCCGCGCTCGTGCGCTGCGCGGCGCCCGACGCGGACCTCGTGCTGATGGTCAAGCCGCAGTTCGAGGTGGGCAAGGAGCGGCTCGGCAGCGGCGGCGTCGTGCGCAGCGCGAAGCTGCGCGCCGAGGCGGTACGGGCCGTGGGGGAGCGGGCCGCGGCGCTCGGCCTCGGCGTTCTCGGCGTGACCGCGAGCCCGCTGCCGGGGCCGTCCGGGAATGTCGAGTACTTTCTGTGGCTGCGTGCCGGTGCGCCCGAACTGGACCCGGCCGACGTTGACCGTGCCGTGGCGGAGGGGCCTCGTTGACCACATCACAAGCAGCTTCAGCAGCAGCGTCGCCGGCAGCCGACGAACAGCGCACCGTCTTCCTGCTGGCCCACACCGGCCGCCCCGCGGCCATCCGAAGCGCCGAACTCGTCGTACAGGGGCTGCTGCGCTGCGGCATCCGGGTCCGGGTCCTCGCCGGCGAGGCCGCGGACCTGCCGCTGCCCGCCGAAGTGGAGCTGGTCGAGGCCGGACCGCAGACGCCGGACGTCCTGGCGGGGTGCGAGCTGCTGGTCGTCCTGGGGGGCGACGGCACGCTGCTGCGCGGCGCGGAGTTCGCCCGCGTCTCCGGAGTGCCGATGCTCGGCGTCAACCTCGGCCGGGTCGGGTTCCTCGCCGAGGCCGAGCGCGACGACCTCGACAAGGTCGTGGACCGCGTCGCGACGCGGGCGTACGAGGTCGAGGAGCGGATGACGCTCGACGTCCTCGTCCGCAACGACGGACACGTCGTCCACACGGACTGGGCCTGGAACGAGGCGTCGGTCGAGAAGGCCGCGCGCGAACGGCTGCTGGAGGTCGTGACGGAGGTCGACGGGCGGCCCGTCTCCCGCTTCGGCGGCGACGGGGTGGTCTGCGCGACCCCGACCGGGTCCACCGCCTACGCGTTCTCGGCGGGCGGCCCGGTGGTGTGGCCGGAGGTGGAGGCGCTGCTGATGGTGCCGATCAGCGCGCACGCGCTGTTCGCCAAGCCGCTGGTCACCGCGCCCGACTCGGTGCTCGCGGTCGAGGTGCAGCCGCAGACCCCGCACGGGGTGCTGTGGTGCGACGGCCGCCGCACCGTCGAACTGCCCGCGGGCGCGCGGGTGGAGGTGCGGCGCGGCGCGGTGCCGGTGCGGCTGGCGCGGCTGCACCACGCGTCCTTCACGGACCGGCTCGTGGCGAAGTTCGCGCTGCCGGTCGCCGGGTGGCGGGGGGCGCCGCAGTAGTGCCAGGGCGCTCCGCTGAGAGCCGCGCCCCGTGAGGGCTGGTGCGTCGGCTGCGGGCTCGTTGTGGCTGGTCGCGCGGTTCCTCGCGCCCCTGGTGGGGTGGGGTGGTGCGCTGGGGTTTCACGTGTTCGCCGGGGTGCTGGCGGTTCGGTGTGTCGGCTGCGGGTTTGTTGTGGCTGGTCGCGGGGTTCCTCGCGCCCCTGGCGGGGCGCTGTGGTGCGCCGGGTTTTCACGTGATTGTCGGGGCAGCGTGGTGCGCCGGAGTTTCACAGGGCTGTGATCGCGCGGTGGCGCAGGCTCGCCAGTACCGGCACGCCGGTGGACAGCAGTGTCAGGGCCAGGGTGCCGCCCGCTATCGAGGCGGCCGCCGGCCACGGCAGGTGGGGGAGCGCGGAGCCGTACGCGGTGCGGAGGATGGGGGCGAGGGTGAGCAGGGCGACGGCCGTGCCGATGAGCAGCGCGGTCAGGGCCACCACCAGCGCCTCCCAAGCGGCCATGGTGCGCAGTTGGCCAGGGGCGGTGCCGACCACGCGGAGCAGGGCGAGGTCGCGTCGGCGCTCGAAGGTGATCATGGCGAGGGTGTTGGCGGCGGCGATGGCGGCGAAGGCCGCGTACAGGCTGGTGCCGGTGTAGTCGAGCCACACCTCGCCGGGGCTGCCCGCCGACCCGGTGCGGTACGCCGCCGTCGTGTGCACGGCGATCTTCGTGACGCCGAAGCCGACCACGAGGGTCAGCGGGACCACCGCCGCCGCGAACCGTCGCGTCTGCGAGACGACGTTGATCATCGCCAGCTCCGCGGCGCTGCCGAACGGCCGGGTGACGCGCGCGGCCAGCCACGCCGCGGGGCCGATGATCCGCGGCCCGAGCAGCCCCACCCCCGCGCAGAACAGGATCAGCACCAGGAACGCCGACTGGCCCGCCTTCTCGGCCGGCAGCGTGGAGACCACCGCGCTCAGCACGCCGCCGCCGGCCAGCGCGAGCACCCCGAGCGGGGTACGGACCACCCCGAGCCCCCGCCGCCCCGAGGCGGCCTCCGCCAGGGCCTTCGCGGGGCGCAGCCAGGTGAACCGGGCGGCGGCGCCCATGCCCGCCAGCGCCGACGTCACGGCGGCGACCGCCAGGCAGACCGGCAGCGCGACCAGGGTGAAGCGGAAGCGCACCTCCGACGGGATCAGCCCGTGCCCGGCCAGCGCCGCGAACCACCAGCGCGCCACCAGGACGCCGAGCCCGAACCCCGCCGCCGCCGACGGGACCGCGGCGGCGAGCGCCTGTACGGCCACGGCGCGCCGCAGTTGCCGGGGCCGGGCGCCGATCGCCCGCAGCATCGCGAACTCGCGGTGCTGCTGGGCCACGGCCGTGCCCATGGTCGACACGATCACGAATATCGACAGATAGACCGAGCCGATCAGCATGACGAGGGCCATGCTGCCCACGCCGTTCGCGTCCAGGGCCCGGCGGGCGGCCGGAGACAGGCCGTCGGCGCCGGTGGCCGCCATCATGGTCGTCGACGCGCTGACGACCGTAGCGGCGAACAGCGCGGCGACGGCGGTGCCGGCGAAGGCGGGCCGGTGGCCGCGCAGGGCGGCGCGCGCCAGTCCGTTGGGCATGGAGGAACCTCTCGCGATGAGCATGATCGAAGTGCTGTCCACTCTCCGTCCCGCGATAGCGCCAGGGCCATGGAGCACCCACCCCGAACAGGGGTGGGGCTGTCCCCAGGGCGTCCCCAGGGCGTTCCCGGTGGGTTCCCGGTGGGTTCCCAGCGCGTCCCCGGGGAGTCTCCAGAGCGCTCCCAGGGGCGCTCCGAGGCAGTGCGCGAGCGCCCGTGCGGCGGCTCTCCGCACTCGTGCTCAGGGGCGCACCCAGGGGGTGGCCGTCGCACGCCGGCCCCGGAACCTCGTATGGTCGTATCCGTGTTGGAGGAGATGCGGATTCGTTCACTGGGCGTCATTGATGACGCCGTCGTCGAGCTGTCACCCGGTTTCACCGCGGTGACCGGCGAGACCGGCGCCGGCAAGACCATGGTCGTCACCAGCCTCGGCCTGCTGCTCGGCGGACGCGCCGACCCCGCCCTCGTGCGGATCGGGGCCAAGGCCGCGGTGGTGGAGGGACGGATCGTCGTCGCGGACGGCTCGGCCGCGGCCGTACGGGCCGTGGAGGCGGGCGCCGAACTCGACGACGGCGCGCTCCTGATCAGCCGCACGCTCTCCGCCGAGGGCCGCTCCCGCGCCCACGTGGGCGGCCGGAGCGTCCCCGTGGGGCTCCTCGCGGAGCTGGCGGACGACCTCGTCGCCGTACACGGCCAGACCGACCAGCAGGGGCTGCTGCGCCCGGCGCGGCAGCGTGAGGCGCTCGACCGGTACGCGGGGGACGCGGTGGCGGCGCCGCTCGCGAAGTACTCCGGCGCGTACCGGCGGCTGCGGGCCATCGCGGCCGAGCTGGAGGAGCTGACCACGCGCGCCCGGGAGCGCGCCCAGGAGGCGGGGCTGCTGCGGTTCGGCCTCGACGAGGTCGCCGCCGTCGAACCGCTCCCCGGCGAGGACGCCGAACTCGCCGCCGAGGCCGAGCGCCTCGGCCACGCCGAGTCCCTGGCCTCCGCCGCGGCGATCGCCCACGCCGCGCTCGCCGGGAACCCCGAGGACCCGGAGGGCGTCGACGCCACCACCCTCGCCGGCGGCGCGCACCGCGCCCTGGAGGCCGTACGCGCCCACGACCCGGCCCTCGCGGCCCTCGCCGACCGGCTCGGCGAGGTCGGCATCCTGCTCGCCGACGTCGCGGGCGAGCTGGCCGGCTACGCCGACAACCTGGACGCCGACCCGCTGCGGCTCGCGGCCGTGGAGGAGCGCCGCGCGGCGCTCACCGGGCTGACGCGCAAGTACGGGGAGGACATCGCCGCCGTCCTGGCCTGGGCCGAGGAGAGCGCCGCGCGCCTCACCGACCTGGAAGGCGACGACGACCGGATCGCCGAACTCACCGGGGAGCGCGACGCGCTGCGCGCCGAACTCGGCGGGCTGGCGCAGGCCCTCACGGACGCCCGTACCGAAGCGGCGCAGCGATTCGCCGGGGCGGTCACCGCGGAACTGGCGGAGCTGGCCATGCCGCACGCGCGGGTGTCCTTCGAGATCCGGCAGGCGCCCGCCGCCGACGAGGAATCCGGCATCGAGGTGGGCGGGCGGGCCGTCGCGTACGGTCCGCACGGCGCCGACGATGTCGAACTCCACCTCGCCCCGCACCCCGGCGCGCAGCCCCGGCCGATCGCCAAGGGCGCGTCCGGCGGCGAGCTGTCGCGGGTGATGCTCGCCGTCGAGGTGGTCTTCGCGGGCTCGGACCCCGTGCCGACGTACCTCTTCGACGAGGTCGACGCGGGCGTCGGCGGCAAGGCGGCCGTCGAGGTGGGCCGCCGCCTCGCCCGGCTCGCCAAGTCCGCGCAGGTCGTGGTGGTCACCCACCTGCCGCAGGTCGCCGCCTTCGCCGACCGGCACCTGGTGGTGGAGAAGACGAACGACGGCTCCGTGACGCGCAGCGGCGTCCAGGCGATGACCGGCGAGGACCGGGTCCGCGAGCTGTCCCGGATGCTGGCGGGCCAGGAGGACTCGGAGCTGGCGCGGGCGCACGCCGAGGAGCTGCTGGCGGCGGCGCGCACGGGAGGCTGAGGAGTACGCGCGCAGGGCTATCGGGTCCTACGGGGAAAGAGCCGCCGCAAACTCACCCATGTGACTGATTTTGTGGACGTACGGGCGAGGTGACGCCGCAAACCGGCGGCGACGGTGACCGGATGTCGGCGCGGGCTGGCATCCTGGCCCCAGCGCACTCGGCGTACGGACGCGGTCGGTCCGGACGCGCACGAGCGCTCCCGGTCCGCACGCCTTCGATCCGCACACCTGTGATCCCGAATGCCTCCGACCCGTACAACCCTCCGGCCCGTACACCACTCTGCTCCGTACAACCCTCCGACCCGTACAACCCTCTGATCCGAATGACTTCGACCCGAACGCCTTCGATCCGAACGCCGTCGAGCCGACTCAGGAGCTCCACCCGCGTGAGCAGCACACCGGCACCACCGCACGGGCAGCAGCCACTGCACGCCGTCCAGGTGCTGGGCACGGGCAGCTCGGGCAGCGGCGCGCACGTCAGATCGCTGGCCGCGGGGCTCGTCGCGCGCGGGCTGCGGATCACCGTCTGCGCACCGCGAGGAGCGGGCGACGGATACGGATTCGAGGACGCCGGGGCGGGTTTCACGCCGCTGCGGACGCGTACGGACCCGGGCGCCGTCGCCGCGTTGCGGGCCGCGTGCGCGGAGGCCGACGTCGTGCACGCGCACGGGCTGCGCTCCGGGCTGCTCGCCTCGCTGGCGCTGCGCGGCAGGCCGACGCCGCTGGTCGTCACCTGGCACACCAAGCCCGCCGCGGACGGCGCGCGCGCCCGCCTCGTGCGCCTGACCGAGCGCAGGGTGGCGCGCGCCGCCGCCGTCGTGCTCGGCGCGTCCTCCGACCTCGTGGAGCGCGCCCGCGGGCGAGGGGCGCGCGACGCCCGGCTCGCGCCGGTGGCGCTGCCCGTGCCGTGCACCGTGCCGGACGCGGAGGCCGACCCCTCCGGGCACAAGACCCGGGCGGAAATCGGCGCCGTGGGCCGCCCGTTGCTGCTGGCCGTCGGCCGGCTGGACGCGGGCCGGGGCTACGACACGCTGCTGGACGCCGCGCGCTCCTGGCGCGCGCTCGACCCCGAACCGCTGCTCGTCATCGCCGGAGAGGGCGGCCGGCGCGCCGAGTTGCAGCGCCGCATCGAGGCGGAGTCGCTGCCGGTGCTGCTGCTGGGCTGCCGCGAGGACGTACCGGACCTGCTGGCCGCCGCCGACCTCGCCGTACTGCCGAGCCGCTGGGAGGCGCGCTCCCTCCTGGCCCACGAGGCGCTGCACGCGGGCGTGCCGCTGGTCGCCACGGCCGTCGGCGGGGTGCCGGAACTGGTCGGCGACGCCGCCGAACTGGTCCCCTACGGCGACGCGGACGCCCTCGCGGCAGCGGTCACCGGCCTTCTCGCGGACCCCGGCCGGCGGGCCGAACTGGCGAGTGCCGGGCGGATTCGGGCGGCGGGCTGGCCGACGGAGGACGACACCGTCGCCCAAGTGCTCAGCGTCTATGACGAATTGGCGCAACGCCGGACGAACTGACGCGAGGTCGTGGGGTTACGGCGGGCATTTCGCGTTGACGCCGTTCCGGTCTGGTTCGGTCTGGTTCGGTCGGGTCTTGGCGGGCGATGGGTTTTCGGCCGCGCCCGGCCCGGCCTCGGGGCCCGGCCTGGCCCGCGCCGGGCGGTTGTCCTTCGCGGCCCGAGCCGCCCCGCCCCGGCCCGACTCGCTCCGAGCCGGTCTCGGCGGGCGGCGGATCGGCATGAACGACCGGACCGCTCCGCCCTCTCAGTACCAGCGAGCAGCTCGGCCTGCCCGTAGCAGGGAACAGCGGTCCTTCGCCGAAGCCACGGCCGTGCCCTCCGACCCCAGCCCCCCCCTACTTCACATGGCGGCGGGCCCGGAGGGCCAGACTCAGTGCCAGGGCCGTCTGCGGGTCCTCCAGGTCGCTGCCCAGCAGGCGGGCGATACGGGCCAGGCGGTCGTACAGGGTCTGGCGGTTGAGGTGGAGTTCGCGGGCGGTCTCCGCCTTGCGGCCCGCGTGGGCCAGGTACGTCTCCAGGGTGGGCAGCAGCGGCGGGCGCGCCGAGCGGTCGTGGGCGAGCAGGGGGCCGATCACCCGGTCGACGAACGCCGTCAGGTCGCCGTGCGCGCGCAGCCGCCACAGCAGCAGGTCGACGTCCAGCCGCCGCACGTCGTGCCACGGCCGCGGCGCGAGCCCCTCGGCCGCCGTCGCGGCCTCCGCCGCGTGCCGCAGCCCCGCACCGGCGGCGGCCCAGCCGCCCGCCAGCCCCACGACGATCACCGGCCGGGACCCGGACCGTTCCGTCCAGGCCCGCTCGACCCCGGCCCGCAGCGCCGCCGCCACCCGTTCGGCGACGGCCGCCCGCTCGGTTTCCGCCCGCAGCCCGACCAGCAGCGGAAGCCGGCCCTCCGGCAGCCGCACCCCCAGCAGCACCGGGGCCCCGACCGCCGCCAACTCCTCCTGGACCGCGCACGCCAGCGCCGCCCAGCTGTCCGAAACGTCGAGGAACGCGGGCTCCGCGGCCGGCCGCAGCACGACCGGCAGCAGCGGGCCGTCCCCCGGCTTGAAGCCCAGCACCCGCGCCTGCGCGGGCGCGTCGGCGGCCTCGATCCGGCCCTCGGCCAGGTCGGCGAGGAAGTCGCCGCGCCCGCGCGCCGCCAACTCCTCCTCCTGGCGCGCCTGGAGGAGCACGACCGCCAGCAGCCCCGCCGTACGGTCGGCGGCGATCCGGTGTACGGGCGCCAGCGGGGCGTTCACCGGCAGTACGGTCAGCCGGGCCCGTACCGCGCCCGGCCCGTGCCCGCCGCCGGGGATGTCCGCGACGACGCTGCCCGCCGGCGGCTCGGGGCGCGGCGCCGCGCGCTGGGCCCGCAGCCCGTCCCACACCTGGAGCGGATCGGCCGACCCGGGCTGCGGGCCGGGCCCGGCCGCGTACAGGAGCCGCCCGTCGGGCGTCTCCAGGAAGACCGGATTCCCCGCGAACTCGGCGAACAGGCGCAGGATTTCGGGCACGCCCCCACCGTTCAGCAGCGCCTCCGTGCCGCGCCGGTGCACCTCTTCGGCGCGGCGCAACAGCGCGTAGTGCTCGTTGACGATCTCGGTGTGGATCTCCTCCGTCACCGCGACGAACGGCACTTCGCGGTGCAGCTGCACCAGCGGCAGCCCGTACGAGCGCGCCGTGTCGACGACGGCGGCGGGCAGCGCGGTGAACCGCCCGCCCAACTCGACGACGAGGGCCGCGATGTCCCGGTCCGCGAGCTTGCGCACGAAGGAGCGCTGCTCGGCGGGGCGGCTGCCCAGGCCGATGCCGGTGGTCAGCAGCAGTTCGCCGCCCTTGAGGAGCGCGGCGATGTTCGGGGTCTCCCCGGCGTGCACCCAGCGCACGGGCCGCTCCAGGCGGTCGGCGGCGGCCATGACCTCGGGGAGCCCGCGCCGCAGCGCGGGCAGTTCGAGGGCCCGGGCCACCGTGATCGTCCCCTGTGGGCCGGGGTCAGGGCCGTGCGGTTCCATGGTCGCAGACGGTACTCGGCCATGGACGAAAAGGGCATCCGACCAGGACCGCCACACCTGCTCAGTGCTGCCCATACGCTGTTGCGCATGACCGAAGCCGCCGACGCCCAGCAGACCCCGCCGACCACCGCCGAGCCGGGAGAGGCCGGGAAACCCGAGGGGGCCGAGGGGTTCGAGGAGCCCGGAAGCTCCATACCCGCCCCGCCCGACCTCGCCGCCGTCCAGCGGCGCACGGTCAAGGTCCTCATGTCGGCCCAGGTCGTCGCCGGCATCGGCATGGGCTCGATGCTCTCCTCGGGCGGCCTGCTCGTCGAGCACCTCACCGGCTCCGAGGGCGCCGCCGGGCTCGCCACCACCATGACCACCCTCGGCGCGGCGCTGCTGTCCGTACCGCTCGCCGCCCTCTCCCGGGCGCGGGGCCGCCGGTCCGGGCTCGGGCTCGGCTGGCTGATCGCGGCGGCCGGCGCCCTGACCGTGCTGGCCGCGGCGCGGCTCGGCTGGTTTCCGCTGATGCTCGCGGGCATGCTGCTCGTCGGCTCCGGCACCGCCGCCAACCTCCAGTCCCGCTACGCCGCCGCCGACCTCGCGACCTCCGCGACCCGCGCCCGCTCGCTGTCCCTCGTCGTCTGGTCCACGACCGTCGGCAGCGTGCTCGGGCCCAACCTGAGCGGCCCCGGCGAGGCGGTCGCCCGCGTCCTCGGGGTCCCGGAGGCGGCCGGCACCTTCGTCTTCTCCGTGGCGGCCTTCGTCGCCGGCTGGGCGGTCATCCGGCTCCGGCTCCGCCCGGACCCGCTGCTGCTGGCCGCGGGCCGGGACGCGGCGGCGGTCGCGGGCCCCGCCGTACGGCAGCCCGCGTTTTTCGCCCGTATGAGCACCGCCATGCGCCATGTGGCCACCCGGCCGGCTGCCCTGACCGGGTTGATCGCTCTGGTGATCGGCCACGCGGTGATGGTGTCGGTGATGACGATGACGCCCGTGCACCTCGCCCACCACGGGGCGTCCCTGAGCGTCGTCGGGTTCACGATCAGCCTGCACATCGCCGGGATGTACGCGCTGTCGCCGCTGGTGGGATGGGCCGCCGACCGGCTCGGCCGGGTGCCCGTGATCCTGCTGGGGCAGGCGTTCTACGTCGTCGCGACGCTCCTCGCGGGGACCTCCGGCGGCAGCCGCTGGGCGGTCACCGCCGGGCTCTTCCTGCTCGGCGTCGGCTGGTCGTGCGCCACGGTCGCGGGCTCCACGCTGCTCACCGAGTCCATCGACGCCGCACACCGCTCCGAGGTCCAAGGGGTGTCCGACACCCTCATGAACCTCGTCGGAGCGGCGGGCGGCGCGCTCTCCGGCGGCCTCGTGGCCCTCGTCGGCTACGGCGGCCTCAACGCCGCCGCAGCCGTGCTCGTCCTGCCCGTCAGCGCCTGCGCGCTGTTCTTCAGCCTACGAACGCGCTCGACGCTGTGAGCCGCAGCGCCGTGTCGATCAGCGGGACATGGCTGAACGCCTGCGGGAAATTGCCCACTTGACGCTGGAGCCGGGGGTCCCACTCCTCGGCGAGCAGCCCGAGGTCGTTGCGGAGCGAGAGCAGCTTCTCGAACAGCTTGCGAGCCTCGTCCACCCGGCCGATCATCGCGAGATCGTCGGCGAGCCAGAACGAGCAGGCGAGGAACGCGCCCTCGTCGCCCTCCAGCCCGTCCACGCCCGCGTCGTCGCCGCTCGTCGGGTAGCGCAGCACGAAGCCGTCCTCCGTCGACAGCTCCCGCTGGATCGCCTCGATGGTGCCGATGACCCGCTTGTCGTCCGGCGGCAGGAACCCCATCTGCGGGATGAGCAGCAAGGACGCGTCCAGCTCCTTCGACCCGTACGACTGGGTGAAGGTGTTGCGCTCCTTGTCGTACCCCTTCTCGCAGACGTCGCGGTGGATGTCGTCGCGCAGGTCGCGCCACTTCTCCAACGGGCCGTCCACATCACCCGATTCGATGAGCTTGATGGTCCGGTCGACCGCCACCCAGGCCATCACCTTCGAGTGCACGAAGTGCCGGCGCGGGCCGCGCACCTCCCAGATGCCCTCGTCCGGCTCGTCCCAGTGGGACTCCAGGTACTGGATCAGCTTGAGCTGGAGCACGCTCGCGTAGTCGTTGCGGGCCAGGCCCGTCATGTGCGCGAGGTGCAGCGCCTCGGTGACCTCGCCGTAGACGTCCAGCTGGAGCTGGCCGGCCGCGCCGTTGCCGATCCGCACCGGCCCGGACTCCTCGTACCCCGGCAGCCACGACAGCTCGGCCTCGCCCAGCTCCCGCTCGCCCGCGATCCCGTACATGATCTGCAGGTTCTCGGGGTCGCCGGCCACGGCCCGCAGCAGCCACTCGCGCCAGGCGCGGGCCTCCTCGCGGTAGCCCGTGCGCAGCAGCGAGGACAGGGTGATCGCCGCGTCCCGCAGCCAGGTGAAGCGGTAGTCCCAGTTGCGGGAGCCGCCGATGTCCTCGGGCAGCGAGGTGGTCGGCGCCGCCACGATGCCCCCGGTCGGGGCGTAGGTCAGCGCCTTGAGGGTGATGAGCGAACGTACGACGGCGTCCCGGTAGGGCCCGTGGTACGTACAGTGCTCCACCCACTCCCGCCAGAAGTCCTCCGTCGCCTCCAGCGCGCCCTCGGGTTCGGGCAGCGCCGGGGGCTCCTTGTGCGAGGGCTCCCAGCTGATGGTGAAAGCGACCCGTTCGCCCGGTGCGACGGTGAAGTCCGCATAGGTCGTCAGATCCTTGCCATAGGTCTCCGCTTCGGTGTCGAACCACACCGAGTCGGGACCGGCGACGGCCACCGTGCGGCCGTCCGCGCCCGTGTGCACCCACGGCACGACCCGGCCGTAGGAGAAGCGCATCCGCAGCGCGGAGCGCATCGGCACCCGTCCGCTGACGCCCTCCACGATCCGGATGAGCTGCGGCGCTCCGTCGCGCGGCGGCATGAAATCGATCACCCGGACCGTGCCGCGCGGGGTGTCCCACTCGGATTCCAGTACGAGTGAGTCGCCTCTGTAGCGGCGCCGGTCGGCCGGCGGCGGCGTGGCCCCGGACGCATGGACGGGGCCGATGCGCCAGAAGCCGTGCTCGTCGCTGCCGAGCAGGCCGGCGAAAACGGCATGGGAGTCGAAACGAGGGAGGCACAGCCAGTCGGCTGTTCCATCCCGGCAGACGAGGGCGGCGGTCTGCATATCGCCAATCAGTGCGTAATCCTCGATGCGCCCGGCCACGTGCATCTCCAGTCGAACGGCCACGTCGCCCCGAAGGGCTCTCTTGCGGTCAAGCGATCTTCGACGAGCTCTTGTTCCGGGAAGGGGCGGGGTAGTGCCATGCCGGCCGGCTCGCTGCTGTGTCCGTGCAGGATACGACGCCCAGTTGGTGTGACGCGCGACGGTCGGCGCAGGAACCTGAGCCGAATGGGTGGCCTGTGACCTCGCCACTACGCAGGGGTCCCCCCCCACCACTACGCAGGGGTCCCCACGCCGCTACGCAGGGCGCATGCCGTGCCGCCGGAAGTCGTCGGAAGCGACCGCCCCAGGTCGCTGATACCCTGGTAGCCCGTGGACCGGTGGGAGCAGAACCCCCGAACCGCAGCGACGGCGGCCCCCGAAAAACCGGGCTGACGCCGACTCGCACTTCACCTCGCGACCACGGGAGCCCCCTCTTGGCCATTGCCGCAAAGCCCACGACGACCAAGCACCTCTTCGTCACCGGGGGTGTCGCCTCCTCGCTCGGCAAGGGCCTCACCGCCTCCAGCCTGGGCGCGCTGCTCAAGGCCCGGGGCCTGCGGGTCACGATGCAGAAGCTCGACCCGTACCTGAACGTCGACCCGGGCACGATGAACCCGTTCCAGCACGGCGAGGTGTTCGTCACCAACGACGGCGCCGAGACCGACCTGGACATCGGCCACTACGAGCGCTTCCTCGACGTCGACCTCGACGGGTCCGCCAACGTCACCACCGGCCAGGTCTACTCCACCGTGATCGCCAAGGAGCGGCGCGGCGAGTACCTGGGCGACACGGTGCAGGTCATCCCGCACATCACCAACGAGATCAAGCACCGCGTCCGGCGGATGGCCACCGATGACGTCGACGTCGTCATCACCGAGGTCGGCGGCACCGTCGGCGACATCGAGTCGCTGCCGTTCCTGGAGGCCGTGCGCCAGACCCGCCACGAGGTCGGCCGCGACAACGTCTTCGTCGTGCACATCTCGCTGCTCCCGTACATCGGTCCGTCCGGCGAGCTGAAGACCAAGCCGACCCAGCACTCGGTCGCCGCCCTGCGCAACATCGGCATCCAGCCGGACGCCATCGTGCTGCGCGCCGACCGCGACGTGCCGACCGCCATCAAGCGCAAGATCTCGCTGATGTGCGACGTCGACGAGGACGCGGTGGTGGCCTGCAAGGACGCGCCGTCGATCTACGACATCCCGAAGGTGCTGCACACCGAGGGCCTGGACGCGTACGTGGTGCGCCGCCTCGACCTGCCGTTCCGGGACGTGGACTGGACCCAGTGGGACGACCTGCTCAAGCGCGTCCACGAGCCGAAGCACGAGGTCAAGGTCGCGCTGGTCGGCAAGTACATCGACCTGCCGGACGCCTACCTCTCGGTCACCGAGGCGATCCGGGCCGGCGGCTTCGCCAACCAGGCCCGCGTGAAGATCAAGTGGGTCACCTCCGACGACTGCACCACCCCGGCCGGCGCCCAGGAGCAGCTCGGCGACGTGGACGCGGTCTGCATCCCCGGCGGCTTCGGCGACCGCGGCGTCAACGGCAAGGTCGGCGCGATCACCTACGCCCGTGAACGCGGCATCCCGCTGCTCGGCCTCTGCCTGGGCCTCCAGTGCGTGGTCATCGAGGCGGCGCGCAACCTCGCGGGCATCGAGGGCGCCAACTCCACCGAGTTCGACCCGGCCACCGCCAACCCGGTCATCTCCACCATGGCCGAGCAGCTCGACATCGTCGCCGGCGACGGCGACATGGGCGGCACCATGCGGCTCGGCATGTACCCGGCGAAGCTCGCCGAGGGCTCCATCGTGCGCGAGACCTACGACGACCAGCCGTACGTGGAGGAGCGCCACCGCCACCGCTACGAGGTCAACAACTCCTACCGCGCGGACCTGGAGAAGAAGGCCGGACTCCAGTTCTCCGGCACCTCCCCGGACAACAAGCTGGTGGAGTACGTCGAGTACCCGCGCGACGTGCACCCCTACCTGGTCGCCACCCAGGCGCACCCGGAGCTGCGCTCCCGCCCGACCCGCCCGCACCCGCTCTTCGCGGGCCTGGTGAAGGCGGCCGTCAAGCGGCAGCAGGGCTGACCTATACGGTGGACCGGGGTGCGGGCGTTTTGCGGCCCCTGCCCCGGTTCCGTCGTTCAGGAGGACGTACATGGGTATCAAGGACACCGCCGCCGAGTGGCAGGTCACCGCGACCGCGACGCCGTTCGTCGGGAACAAGACCAGTGTCCGCACGGACGAGGTCGTCATGCCGGACGGCGCCGCCGTCAAGCGCGACTACCAGGTCCACCCCGGTTCCGTCGCCGTCCTCGCCCTCGACGACGAGCAGCGCGTCCTGGTCCTCAACCAGTACCGGCACCCGGTGCGGCACAAGCTCTGGGAGATCCCGGCCGGCCTCCTCGACATCCCTGGCGAGAACCCGCTGCACGCCGCCCAGCGCGAGCTGTACGAGGAGGCCCACGTCAAGGCCGAGGACTGGCGCGTCCTCACCGACGTCTACACCACGCCCGGCGGCTGCGACGAGGCCGTACGGATCTTCCTGGCCCGCGGCGTCTCCGAGGTGGAGGGCGAGCGGTTCGAGGTCTCCGAGGAGGAGGCCGACATGGAACTCGCCCGCGTTCCGCTCCCCGACCTCGTTCGCGGCGTCCTCGCCGGCGACCTCCACAACAACTGCCTGGTGGTAGGCGCCCTTTCGCTCCAGGCCGCGATGGCGGGCGACGGCCTCGACGCGCTCCGCCCCGCGGACGCACCGTGGCCGGCCAGGCCGTTCGAGGCCTAGCGGGCGTGGCCGCCCGCGGGTGCGGGGAGGGTGCCTGGGGCTGACGGCCGGCCTGGCCCCCGGCATGCGCTGGCCGGGGGCCCGAGGCCTGATTGCTTAAGCCCGTTCTGCTCGGGCCAGGGGCCTGACGCCTGCGGGCCCGACGCCTGCGGGCCCGAGGTCTGGTGGCTTCAGCCTGTTCTGCTTGGGTTGGGGGCCTGATGTCCGTGGGTCCGGTGGCCCGAGGGTTGATGGTTTCGGCTCGTTCTGCTCGGTCTGGCGTTCCGAGGGCCGGTGGCCCGAGGTCTGGTGGTCTCAGCCTGTTCTGCTCGGGTTGGGGCCCGATGCCCGCGGGCCCGGTGGCTTGATGACTCCCGCTCGTTCTGCTCGGCCGGCGGCCAGGGCCGGTAGTTCGGTGGGCGGTCTGCTCTGGCTGGGCCTGTCGTCGGGTGGTGGCTGTGGGTCGGTGGTCCGAGGCCGGGCGGGTGCGGACTGGCGATCCGATGGCGTTGGCGACGGCAGGCGATTCGCCCGGGGCGCGAGCTTTCGCGGTCCGGCGGTGGTATGCCGTGCGCGAGGTCGTCGTCAGCGGTTCGGCAGTCGGCTTGTGCTGGTCGGGGCCGCCGCCCGGTGGCGGTCACGGGCCCGGCGGCCCTGGCCGAGCGGCGCGGGCGGTAGCGGTGGTGCGCGACGCGCCCGCCCCGCTCAGCCAGGGCGCGCGAGTCCGCGACCCCGAGGCCGGGCCCGGGGAGGCCCGGTGTCGTTGGCAGGCCCAGCCGGAGGCGGCCCGGTGCGCTGATCCGATTGAGTGATCCGAGGGGCGTGCGCTGCCGGAGCGTCGGCGTCGAGTGAACTAGGCTCGTGAAGTTCCCGCTCGCAGCCGCGGCGGGCTCGTACGCGCAAGTGGACGGGAGCGTGGCGCGTGACGGATCAAGCGGTGGGGGAGCAGGGGGCCGCGTCGCGGCGGCCGTCCTCGGCGGGCCGCACGGCCACTGCCACCGCGGCGTCGCCGCGCACGTTCTACGGGCGGCAGCGCGAGCTGAAGGCGCTGCGGTCCGACATCGACCGGGCCGGGCTCGACACCATCTCCGGGCGCAAGACGCCCCGCAGCCGGGTGCTGCTCATCGCGGGCCGACCCGGCTCCGGGCGCAGCGCGCTCGCCGGGGAACTGGCCCGGCGGCTGGCCGGGGACTACCCGGACGGGGTGCTGCGGGCGCGGCTCACGGAGCCCGGCGGGGAGCCCGTACCGGTCGAGCGGGCCGCCCGCGAACTGCTCGGATCGCTCGGCGTGGGCTCGGTGCCCGGCGCCGGCGAGGACGAGCTGTCCGAGGCGCTGCGGACGGCGCTGGACAAGCGGCGCGTGCTGCTGCTGCTCGACGACGCGGCGAGCGCCGAGCAGGTCGACGCGCTGCTCCCGGACGCCCCGGACTCGCTGCTCGTGGCCGTCTCGCAGGGGCCGCTCACCGGGGTTCCGGACGTACGGCCGTGCACGCTGGGCGGGCTCGGCAAGGGCGCGGCCGTGGAGCTGATCGGGCGGTTCGCGGGTTCGACCCGCATCACCTGCGACCCGGTCTCCGCGGATTCCGTCGTGGAGGAGTGCGGCGGCCAGCCCGCCGCCCTGGTCCTGGTCGGCGGCTGGCTGGCGGCCCGCCCCAAGGCGTCCGTCGCCGACGTCGTCAAGCTGCTGCGGGAGATGCCGGCGGAGGAGGGGCAGGAGAGCGGCGGGCGTCCGCTGGCCCGCGCCTTCCGGCTCGCCTATGAATCGCTGCCCGCGCCCGCCGCCCGTATATTGCGGCTGCTCGCGCTCGCCCCGGCGGGGCTGGCCGACGCCCACACCGCTTCCGCGCTCGCCGGCTGCTCGCTGTCGGCGGCCCAGTCCACGCTGGAGGACTTCGTCGCGCAGGGGCTGCTGCACCAGGCGGACCCGCGGTCCCCGGCGGACCAGGATTCGGCCGTGCCGCCGCAGTACCAGGTGCCCGGCTCGCTGCACCCGATGCTGCGGGCGCTGCTCGCCGCGCAGGAGCGCCCGGCGGAGGCGGAGCTGGCCCGCGCGCGGATGCTGGAGCGGACCGTACGGCAGCTGCACTCGTGCCGGGCGATCACCGAGCCCGCGGATTCCGTGGCGCGCAAGCGGCTGGCCGAGGTGCCCCGCGCGCTGCGCTTCGGCTCCGCGGACGAGGCCGCGCGGTGGCTGCGGCTGCGCCGGCCCGCGCTGCTCGCGGCGGCCCGGCTCGCGGTGCGCGACGGCCAACTGGACACCCTGGCACGGCGGTTGGTGTCCGCGCTGGCGCGGGCGCTGACCGTCCATCAGGGGGCCGAGGAGGCCGCGCCGGAGCTCTACGGCCTCCACCAACTGGTCCTGGACGTCGCGGGGCGCCGCCGGATGCCGATGGAGAAGGCCGCCGCGCTGCTGAACCTGGGCGATCTGGACGCGCGGGCGAGCCGTACCGAGGGCGCGCTGGTCCGTTACCGGGAGGCGCTGGTGGCGGCGCGGGAGGCCGCGGACCCGTACGCCACGGGCCGTTCGCTGGAGTCCATCGCCGCCTCGTACCAGGAGATGGGCGACTGGCAGCGGGCCGCCGACTGGTACGGGCGGGCGCTGGAGCTGCGGCTGACCCGCGGCGAACTCGCCGACGAGGCGCGGCTGTACGGGCGGCTCGGCGCGGTGCACACCTACGCCGGGCGCTGGGGCGACGCGCTGCGCAACTGGCGGGCGGCGGCGGCCGCCTGCCGCAGGCTGCGGGATCTGCCCGGCCACGCGCGGGCGCTCAGCGAGACGGGCCGGGTACAGGAGTACGCGGGCCGGCCGCGGGAGGCGCTGCGGACCTGTCTGGAGGCGCTGGAGTGCGCGCGCGAGGCGGGCGACGTCCGGCTGCAGGCGGCGGTGCAGCTGAGGCTGGCGGACACCTTGGAGCGGCTCGGCGACCGGGCCGCGGCGCGGGTGCACCGGTCCGCGGCGGAGGCGCTGCTCGGCGCCCCGGTGGGCCCCGTGCGGGAAGCGGAAGGCGGAGCGCCACTCCCCGCCTACGAAATCAGTAGCTCATCTCGCGAAGATTAGTGCTTTGCAAGGCTAGACACCACGAGATCCTTCATTAGACTGGCCGCGCCGCGGGCGCCGCGGTCTGCTCTGGTGTGCCGTGGCATATCCGGATTAGCCTGTCATTCTCCGATACAAGGACCGTGATCGACGTGAAGGTCGGCATCCCCCGCGAGGTCAAGAACAACGAATTCCGCGTGGCCATCACCCCCGCCGGCGTGCATGAGCTGGTGCGCCACGGCCACCAGGTCCACGTCGAGCGGAACGCCGGAGTCGGCTCCTCCATCACGGACGCGGAGTACGTCGCCGCGGGCGCGACCATCCTGGACACCGCCGACGAGGTCTGGGCCACCGCCGACCTGCTGCTGAAGGTCAAGGAGCCGATCGCGGAGGAGTACCACCGGCTCCGCAAGGGCCAGACCCTCTTCACGTACCTCCACCTCGCCGCCTCCCGGGAGTGCACGGACGCCCTGCTGGAGTCCGGCACCACCGCCATTGCCTACGAGACCGTCGAGACCGCGGGCCGCCAGCTGCCGCTGCTCGCCCCGATGTCCGAGGTCGCCGGCCGGCTTGCCCCGCAGGTCGGCGCGTACCACCTGATGCGCGCGGCCGGCGGCCGCGGCGTGCTGCCGGGCGGCGTCCCCGGCGTCGCCGCCGGCAAGGCGGTCGTCATCGGCGGCGGCGTCTCCGGCTGGAACGCCGCGCAGATCGCGATAGGCATGGGCTTCCACGTCACGCTGCTCGACAAGGACATCAACAAGCTGCGCGAGGCCGACAAAGTCTTCGGCACGAAGGTGCAGACGATCGCCTCCAACGCCTACGAGCTGGAGAAGGCCGTCCTTGAGGCCGACCTCGTGATCGGCGCGGTGCTCATCCCCGGCGCCAAGGCCCCGAAGCTGGTCACCAACGAGCTGGTCTCCCGGATGAAGCCCGGAAGTGTCCTTGTCGACATTGCGATCGACCAGGGCGGCTGCTTCGAGGACTCGAAGCCGACCACGCACGCCGAGCCGACCTTCCCGGTCCACGACTCGGTCTTCTACTGCGTCGCGAACATGCCGGGCGCCGTCCCGCACACCTCCACCCACGCCCTCACCAACGCCACGCTGCCCTACATCGTGGAGCTGGCGAACCGCGGCTGGCGCGAGGCGCTGAACCGGGACGCGGCCCTCGCCAAGGGGCTCAACACCCACGAGGGCCAGGTCACTTACGCCTCCGTCGCCGAGGCGCACGACCTGCCGCACGTGGCGCTGAGCACGCTCCTCGGCTGACGCGCGAGCGCGAGCTGTCAACGTGACGCGCCCGGCCGGACCTCGCTGAACGGGGTCCGGCCGGGCCGTTTCACCCACCCGCGAAATCTCCGGAACGCACTCCGTACACCCTTGACAGAGGGGTGTTCGATTGCCGACACATCGTGCCGTCTCCGGCGGATTGTGTTGCTGCGGAAGGCCGACACGCCATAGAGTCGGCCACCGTCGGCATGGTGCCACGCTGACCTATCGAGATGTTTCCTGGTCACCAAGGAGGTAGGACGACTTGTGAATGAGTCGACATTTGCTCCCGGGGGTGGTCAACCAGGAATGCCTGCACAGGGCCAGAGCGCCTCGGGGTTCCAGGCTGTCGGCTCCGTCGCTGTCCACACCTTCGAAGCGCAGAGCGCGACCACAGCCCACCAGAGCATGGATGGCCCCCACGTGAACGCCATGGCCGGCGACCACGGCGGCACGGACTCCGCCCGTCTCGCCGACTACGACGAAGTCCCCCAGGGGCACTTCTACGACCCCGATGCCGAGTACGAGCCAGACCCGGAGTACGCAGCCACGCTAGCCCCCGACGCAGCCCGACAGCGCCGGGAGCGTGTCGGCCCCACCGGCCGGCCGCTCCCGTACTTCCCGATCCCGGGACCGCTGACCGACCACGGCCCCGCGAAGATCATCGCGATGTGCAACCAGAAGGGCGGGGTCGGCAAGACCACCTCGACCATCAACCTGGGAGCCGCGCTCGCGGAGTACGGACGCCGGGTGCTGCTCGTCGACTTCGACCCGCAGGGCGCCCTCTCCGTCGGCCTCGGCGTCAACCCGATGGAGCTCGACCTCACCGTCTACAACCTGCTCATGGAGCGGGGCATGGCGGCCGACGAGGTGCTCCTGAAGACGGCCGTGCCCAACATGGACCTGCTGCCCAGCAATATCGATTTGTCAGCCGCTGAGGTGCAGTTGGTCAGCGAGGTCGCGCGCGAGTCCACGCTCCAGCGGGCCCTCAAGCCGCTCATGGCGGACTACGACTACATCGTCATCGACTGCCAGCCCTCGCTGGGCCTGCTCACCGTCAACGCGCTCACCGCCGCGCACAAGGTCATCGTGCCGCTGGAGTGCGAGTTCTTCGCGCTGCGCGGCGTCGCGCTGCTCACCGAGACCATCGAGAAGGTCCAGGAGCGGCTCAACCCCGACCTGGAGCTCGACGGCATCCTCGCCACCATGTACGACTCGCGGACCGTGCACAGCCGCGAGGTCCTCGCCCGCGTGGTGGAGGCGTTCGACGAGCACGTCTACCACACGGTCATCGGCCGCACCGTCCGCTTCCCCGAGACCACGGTCGCGGGCGAGCCGATCACCACGTACGCGTCCAACTCCGTCGGCGCGGCCGCCTACCGACAGCTCGCCAGGGAGGTGCTCGCCCGGTGTCACGCCGAGTGAGTCTGCCCGGCGCCGACGAACTGTTCCGCACCACCGGGGGCACGGCGCTCCAGCCCTCCTCGCCGCGCAGGCCCGCCAACGGCGAGCAGCAGCCGCGGGTGCCGGGACCGGCCGCCGAGCCCGACGCCCCCGCGCGGCCCGAGGCGCCGAACGGCGCCGGGGACCGGACGGCCCGGCCCGGCGCCGCCGAGCCCGAGCACGGCGGGCGAGACGCCGCCGCGCAGGGCACGGGCCAGGAGACGTCCGCCGAGCGCCGTACGGCCCCGGCCCCCGCCACCGCGCAGGAACGCCCCAAGGGCCGTCAGCCGCAGTCGGAACAGGGCTCCACCGCGGCGGCGCGCCGCCGGGCCCGGGCGGCCAACCGCCGCCCGAGCGGCCGCGAGCGTCACGACGAGAAGATCACGGTGTACGTCTCCGCCGAGGAGCTCATGGACCTCGAACACGCCCGGCTGGTGCTGCGCGGCGAGCACGGCCTCGCCGTCGACCGCGGCCGCATCGTGCGCGAGGCCGTCGCGGTCGTCCTCGCCGATCTGGAGTCGCGCGGCGACGCGAGCATCCTGGTGCGCCGATTGCGCGGTCGCTGACCGCGGGGGGCGGTAGCCTGCCCGTCTGCTGCCGGGCCCGTACGTCCGTCGCGCCCCCTGCCCGCAACCGCCCGATGGACCACGATGCCCCCGACCGACGACCCCACCGGCTCCGACGCCCCGGCAGCCCCGCCCCGCCGAGCGCTGGGGCAGGGGCCGGGGACGGCCTCTTCCGGGGCGGGGGAGGCCGTCGGGCCCGCCGACGGCCCGGGGGCTCCTGACGGTCCTGCCGACGTCTCGGTCTCCGTCACCGTCGCCGAAGGGGCCGTGGGGCCCGTAGCGGAGACGGACGCCGACAACGCGGACGCTTCGAACGCGGCTGGATCGGGCGCGAATGTTCCGGGTGCGGATGCCCCGGACGACCGGCGGTTCACCGTCCGGCTGGACAACTTCGAAGGCCCCTTCGACCTCCTCCTCCAGCTGATCTCGAAGCACAAGATGGACGTGACCGAGGTCGCGCTCTCCCGCGTCACCGACGAGTTCATGGCGCACATCCGGGCCATGGGCCCCGACTGGGACCTCGACCAGACCACCGAGTTCCTGGTCGTCGCCGCGACCCTGCTCGACCTCAAGGCCGCCCGGCTGCTGCCGGCCGCCGAGGTCGAGGACGAGGCGGACCTCGCCCTGCTGGAGGCGCGGGACCTGCTGTTCGCGCGGCTACTCCAGTACCGCGCCTACAAGCGGATCGCCGATATTTTCAGCGACCGGCTCCAGGACGAGGCGCGCCGGTACCCCCGTACGGTCGGGCTGGAGCCGCACCACGCGGAGCTGCTGCCCGAGGTGGTCATCAGCATCGGCGCGGAGGGCTTCGCCAAGCTCGCGGTCGCGGCGATGCGGCCCAAGGCGAAGCCGGAGGTGTACGTCGACCACATCCACGCACCGCTGGTCAGCGTGCGCGAGCAGGCGGACGTGGTGATCGCCCGGCTGCGGGCGGCGGGCGAGGCGAGCTTCGCGCAGCTCGCCGAGGACGCCCCCGACACCCTCACCGTCGTCGCCCGCTTCCTCGCGCTGCTGGAGCTGTACCGCGAGCGGGTGGTCGCCCTCGACCAGGAGGAGGCGCTGGGCGCGCTGACGGTCCGGTGGACCGGGGCGGCGGCGGGGGAGGGGCCGGTCGTGGTGGCGGACGAGTTCGACGACTTCGATGACGACGAGGAGAGCGCCGTGGAGAGGACACCGTGAACCCGCGCGAGGAGCCGGTGACGGAGACGGGCGCGCACATGACGGGCGAGACGGGAGTGATGGGCGAGACGGACGACGTGCGCGAGGCAGGCGACGTGCGCGAGGCGGACGGCCCGCACGGGACGGACAGCCCGCTCGACACAGACAGCACGTACGAGACGCACGCAGACAGCCCGCCCGAGGCGGACGACACGTACGAGATCCAGCCCCCGGAGAGCGCCGAGCCCCCGCCCTCGGACGCGGACGGTGACCCCGTCGGCATGAGCACCGTCGCCCGGCTCGACCTGGAGCCCGCGCTGGAGGCCGTGCTCATGGTCGTCGACGAGCCCGTGACCGAGGAGCACCTCGCCAAGGTCCTCCAGCGCCCCCGCCGCGAGATCTCGGACGCGCTGCACGCGCTGTCCGGCGCGTACACCGCCCAGGGGCGCGGCTTCGACCTGCGGCTGATCGCCGGCGGCTGGCGGTTCTACACGCGCGCCGAGTACGCGGACGCCGTCGAGAGCTTCGTCCTGGACGGCCAGCAGGCCCGGCTGACACAGGCCGCGCTGGAGACGCTGGCCGTGGTCGCGTACCGTCAGCCGGTCAGCCGTTCCCGGGTCTCGGCGGTACGCGGGGTGAACTGCGACGGCGTGATGCGGACCCTCCTCCAGCGCGGTCTGGTGCGGGAGGCGGGCACGGAACCCGAAACAGGTGCGATCCTGTACAGGACGACGAACTACTTCTTGGAGCGGATGGGTCTGCGCGGCCTGGACGAGCTGCCTGAGCTCGCCCCGTTCCTGCCGGAGGCGGACGCCGTCGAGGCGGACTCCCGCGAGGGGGTTCCGTCGTTCGACCCGGATGCACCGGACGATGCAGACAGTACCCACTCGACAACGGAACCTTGATGCGAAGCAGCGACAGGAACAGCGGCAACCGGAACCCACGGGGTGCGGGCGGCGGCAGGCGCGACGACAAGAAGCGCTCGGGCACCCCCCGGCCCGAGGAGCGCCGCTACGACGTCGGCGACACCGGCCAGTCGGGGGCGAACAGGCCCGGCGGCGTCGGGCGGTCCAAGCCGAGCAGCAAGCCGACCGGCAACCGGGGGCGCAAGCCGGTGCCCGCCCGCTCCCGCGAGCTCGACGCCAAGATCGAGGAGCGCAACCGCGAGCGCTACAGCAACAAGCCTCAGATCAAGACGCCCAAGACGTCCCCCGAGGAGGGCGAGCGGCTCCAGAAGGTCCTGGCCCGGGCCGGCATGGGCTCGCGGCGCGCCTGCGAGGAGCTGATCGACCAGGCCCGCGTCGAGGTCAACGGCGAGATCGTCATGGAGCAGGGGCTGCGCGTCGACCCCCAGAAGGACGAGATCAAGGTCGACGGCCTCACCGTGGCCACCCAGTCGTATCTCTTCTTCGCGCTCAACAAGCCCGCCGGCGTCGTCTCCACCATGGAGGACCCGGACGGCCGGCAGTGCCTCGGCGACTACGTGACCAACCGCGAGACGCGGCTCTTCCACGTCGGCCGCCTCGACACCGAGACCGAGGGCATCATCCTGCTCACCAACCACGGCGAGCTGGCCCACCGCCTCACCCACCCCCGGTACGGCGTCAAGAAGACCTACCTCGCCGCGATCCAGGGCCCGCTCCCGCGCGACCTCGGCAAGCGGCTCAAGGACGGCGTCGAGCTGGAGGACGGCTACGCCCGCGCCGACCACTTCCGGATCGTCGACAACGTCGGCAAGAACTACCTCGTCGAGGTCACCCTCCACGAGGGCCGCAAGCACATCGTGCGCCGGATGCTCTCCGAGGCCGGCTTCCCGGTCGAGAAGCTCGTACGCACCCACTTCGGCCCGATCGCCCTGGGCGACCAGAAGTCCGGCTGGCTGCGCCGGATGACCAACACCGAGGTCGGCATGCTGATGCGCGAGGTCGAGCTGTAAGGCGTCGCCGTCTCCCGGCGGGGCGGTCCCGGTCTGTGTTCCACCGGCCGGACCGCCCCGTCGGCGTATGCACGGCCGTACGCGCGCCGTGCCGGCTACGCGGCCGACGCCCGCCGCACCCGCACAAGGAAGTCCTCCACCCGGGCGCGGTCCGGTTCGGGCGGCAGGGGGGTGCGTACGGCCGCGGCGTCGGCCTCGTCGCGCAGGCGGGTCATCCAGGACTCGACGGCGGGCCAGGCCAGCTCGCCGCGCCTGACCGCCAGCAGCGGCTCGCGCTGGTCCCCCACGTCCACGGTGAGCGTGCCGGTGCGCAGCAGGTCGCGGGCGGACATCAGGAGCCGCAGCAGGTGCATGGCGTGCTTCCAGCGCGGTGCGCCGTGCGTGCGGACGTCGGCTTCGAGTTTCCTGAGCTGGCCGAGCGCGTAACCGGAGAAGGACTGGTGCGCGCGGCGGGAGAGGAACGCGGGGCGCAGGGCGAGCAGTTCGCGGCCGGTGTCGTCGAGGCGGCCCACGAGCGGGGAGTGCAGGCACTCCAGGACGTTGGGGTTGGCGCGCAGCGCCAGTTCGCAGAACCGCTCCAGCTCCCAGGAGAACCGCTCCGCCTCCGGGCCGTCCACGTGCGTCGGCGGCTTGTCGAACCGCCAGAACAGGGGCGTCGGCGCGACGAAGACGCCGCGCCGGTCGGTGTCGCTGTCCTCCGTCGCCAGCCCGAACGCCCGCGAGCCCATCACGCAGTCATAGATCGTGTGCTCGCGGACAAGGGCGTGACCAGCGGATTCGGGAGCTTCGGGGGATTCGGCCATGGCCGGATGGTGCCATGGGCAGCCGCCCGGAGGCCGCTGAATTTCGGCTCAGGACCATACCTCCAGCCCCAGGGCCCGCCCCGCCTCGTCGCGCCGCACCTCCATCATTCCCTCGACCGCGGTGCGGTTGATACGCCCGTAGACGTGCGGGAACAGCGTCCCCGGCGAGACCCCCGGCGGCGGCGCGCCCGCCGCGTCCTCCCAGCGGACCATGACGTCCAGCTTGTGCTCGTCGATCAGCAGCACCATCAGCGGCCCCACCGCCTCGCGGTAGAACGCCGTGGCGACGGCGAGCGCGACGGTCTCGTCCGGGGAGCAGTGCACGAACCCCTCGGCGGCGAGCGAGGCGGGCGCGTAAGGGCGGTCCGGAACGGTGAGCCAGTCGTCCAGGGGCACCACGTGGAAGATCATGCACACGGTTCTACCGGACGGCGGTCCGCCCCGGAGGCAGACGCGGACGGCGCCCGCCGATTCCCGCGCGGTTGGACACCGGCGCCGCGCCCGCCGGCCACTGGTTAGGGTGAGAGCGCAGCAGGGCCATCGAGGCCACCGACGGGCACAGGGAGCGATGACGTGGCGGTACGAGCGGTCCGCGGAGCCGTACAGCTGGAGCGGGACGAGGCCGGGCACCTGCGCGAGCAGGTCTCGGAGCTGCTCACCGCGATCCTGGACCGCAACAGCCTGGGGCCGGACGACCTGATCAGCGTCTGGTTCACCGCCACCCCCGACCTGCACAGCGACTTCCCGGCCGCCGCCGCCCGGATGCTCGGCATCACGGACGTACCGCTGATCTGCGCGCAGGAGCTGGACGTCGCCGGGGCCATGCCGCGCGTCGTGCGCATCCTCGCGCACGTCGAGACGGACACCGAGCGGTCGAAGATCGCGCACGTCTACCTCGGCGCCGCGGGCGCCCTGCGCAAGGACATCGCCCAGTGAGAACCGCGCTCGTCATCGGCACCGGCCTGATCGGCACCTCCGCCGCCCTCGTGCTCGCGGGCCGCGGCGTCCGGGTGCACCTCGTCGACCACGACCCCGCCCAGGCCCGTACGGCCGCGGCCCTCGGCGCCGGGTACGACGAGGAGCCCGAGTCCACCGTCGACCTCGCCCTCGTCGCCGTGCCGCCCGCGCACGTCGCCCCGACGCTCGCCGACGCCATGCGGCGCGGCCTCGCCCGCGGCTACGTCGACGTGGCCAGCGTCAAGGGCGGCCCGCACCGCGAGCTCCAGGCGCTGGGCTGCGACCTCAGCCGCTACATCGGCACCCACCCGATGGCCGGCCGCGAGTCCTCCGGGCCGCTCGCCGCCACCGCCGACCTCTTCGAGGGCCGGCCGTGGGTGCTCACCCCCACCCGCGACAGCGACACCGAGGTCCTCAACCTCGCCCTGGAACTCGTCGCGCTGTGCCGCGCCGTCCCCGTCGTCATGGACGCCGACGCCCACGACCGGGCCGTCGCCCTCGTCTCGCACACCCCGCAACTGCTCTCCAGCATGGTCGCGGCCCGGCTGCGGGACGCCGACGACACCGCCGTGCGCCTGTGCGGGCAGGGCATCCGCGACGTGACCCGGATCGCCGCCTCCGACCCGCGGATGTGGATCGACATCCTCGCCGCCAACCCCGGTCCGGTCGCCGACGTCCTCGCGGCCGTCGCCGCCGACCTGGACGAGACCGTACGGTCGCTGCGCGCGCTCCAGTCCGCCGACGAGCGGGAGCGGGCCGAGGGGACCGCGGGCATCGACGACGTCCTCCGCAGGGGCAACGCGGGCCGCGTCCGGGTGCCGGGCAAGCACGGCGCGGCCCCCGCCGTCTACGAGACGGTCCGGGTCCTCATCGGCGACCAGCCGGGCGAGCTGGCCCGTATCTTCGCCGACGCGGGCCGGGCCGCCGTCAACATCGAGGACGTCCGCATCGAGCACGCCAACGGGCAGCAGGCGGGCCTCATCCAGCTGATGGTCGAGCCGCAGGCGGTCCCGGCGCTGTCGGCCGCTCTCCGCGAACGGGGCTGGTCGCTGCGCTGATGCGCGTCGCCGAGCTGGACATGCACCCGCTGGACGCGGCGGACGAGACGGGCATCGACCGCAAGCGGAGCGCCCAGGAGGAGCACGGCCT
>NZ_JBFAIV010000060.1:0-31186 GCF_040654875.1 Streptomyces sp. NPDC050610
TGCCCACGCTCGCCGGCGTAGACCAGGTAGACCGCGACCTGGGAGTCCTCGATCCGTCCAGCCGTTCCGGTGTACTGGCGCTGGACCCCGACCGTATGGGTGCCCTTCTTCACGTCGCCGGTCTCGTCGACCACCAGGACCGCGGCCTCGTCATAGAGGCGAACTCGGCCGGCTCAGCGGCCACCAGCCCGCTCATCCCCATTCCTCCGCGCGCCGCACCGCGCGCTCGCGGCCTGGCACCTTTTCTTCCTGCACCTGGCCGGTCAGTAGCCGGGGTCACACCCCGGCCTCGATCCACTCGACCGGACGCCGCCAGCAGGTCATGTCCGAGTCGAAGCCCACTTCCTGCGGCAGTCGTCCTTGGGAGCAGTAGCTCGATCACCGCCCACAACTCGTCATCGGCTCTCCACGCCCTCGGCCGAACCACCCCGCACCCGCGGATCATTAATCCTGAAGTGACCCAACCACCTCGAAGGTCATTTCGTCGAGAGTCCTATGAGAGCCCGAGCGGACCGCCGAACAGGGTGCCAGCTGGCCTCGGTTCACCCATGAAGTGCACGATCTCCTCGTGGTTGGTCGACCGTACGGCGTTGAGGGCCCCGGTGCGATAGTAGAAGTCCAGGGCCGTGGACTGCGGACTCAGGTCGATCTCCTCACCCGCCCGCATGAGTGCCAGTGAGGCCGGCACGTTGTGGTCCAGCACCACCCCTGCGAGCACCGAGTAGGTGCAGCCGTCGACCTGCACCTGCGGCAGCACCTCGTCGCACACCGGCTGGGTGAGCAGGTCGTAGCGGAAGACGCTGTCCAGGAACGCCCGGTGCTCCGGGGCCACCTGGGGAACAACCGCCTCGCTCCACCATCGCTCGAGCGCCCGGCGGCCCGCCGGATCGCTGAACAGGTAACCGATGGCGATCGCGTACGCCGGCGCGCCGCCGCCGTGGGCTTTCGCCGCGGCCTCCCGCAGCGGAACGGCGTCGGGCGATTCGGTGCTGTCCACCCAGTCCGCGAGGCTGATCAGCACCTGTGATTGTGTCCAGCCCGCCAGCCTGCGCAATGGCAGCCAGCAGTGCCGCAGCACCGCGTTCTCCGCCATCACCCGTGCCCAGTACATGAAGCGCTGTACATGATTGTTGTCCTCGAAGGACATCGTGCGGTGCGCTAGCACGTACTCGAAGTCGTCGTCGTCACCGCGCACGGTAACGATGCCGTGCAACTCCTTGTTCTCGGCGTAGTCGGTGTTGGGCAGCAGCATGATGGGATATACCGCGATGCGGGACACATGCTCGGCGAGTTCGTCGTAGCCGCTCATGAACGACTCGACGGTCTCCCCGGGCGCACCCCAGATCAGCTCCGCATAACAGTCCAGACCCTCCTTGTTCAGCCATGTCACCAGGTCGCGCCAGTCGTTGACCTTCATGTTCCGACGCTTCATAGCCGTCAGGGCGTCATCGCTGAGCGTCTGCAGCGCCAGCGTGAACGAGCTGCGCAGCCCCGTCTCCTTCATGCGCCGCACGATGTCATAGAACATCTTCGACTTGTTCTTCGCCCAGGACGCCTCGAATGCCCGGGGGAATCCGAACTGCTCCTTTATTTCGACCAGGTCCTCAACCAGTTCACGGTCGATCGGCAGCATGCCGAAATTCGCGTCACAGGCGACCACGGTGTGGACGTCGTGCTTGGCGAAGATTTCAAGTTCCGCCTTCAGCCGTTCGCGCGAGAAGGCCCGCACGCGTTGCCCGACTGCGCCTCCCCAGTAGCAGAAGGCACACTTATAGGGGCAGCCACGATTAGTCTCTATCAGAGCCACGTCGTAGCGAAAACGCCCCTCCTCGTCGACGAGGTCTATCGCCCCGGTGAGGAACGGCGACGGAATGATGTCAAGATTCTCGATCCGGGGCCGTTCCTCGTTGGTGACCGGCCGGCCGGCCGCGTCGCGCCACGAGATGCCGAGAATCCCGCCGAGGTCCGTCCGGGCGACCCTGTCGAGCCGGGCCGTCACCAGCTCCGGGAAGGTCAACTCCCCCTCGCCGTTGACGACCACGTCCACCTGCGGATACAGCGCGAAGGTGCGTTCCGCCTGGCTGGAGACGTGCGTGCCGCCGAAGACGACCCAGCCGTCCGGATTCAGCTGCTTGAAGGTCTCAGCAAGAGCACCGAACGCCCGCACGTTCCAGCCCAGCACGGAGAACGCGAGGACGTCCGGCGTCTCCCCGCCGAACAGTTGCTGAGCCATCTCCCCATGCGTCTTCCCTCCGCGGAAATTACAGATCTCGACGGAGACTTCCCGCTCAAGTCTCGGATCGTCCAGCACCATCGCTTTGAGATAGCCGGATGCCAGCGGCATTGATTCCAACGGCATGTCCCAGACGCCCTGTTGGACCAGACACACCCTGAGTTGAGCACCAGACACTTCCGCGCTCCCATCGGCAAGACAGTGCAATAGGGCCTGGCCGTAGTTTCCTCCGAATACATGGATGGGTAAATGTCCACGTTGGACGCGCACACGCCCCGTACCGGGTCATAGGATGCGGTGCATGTCGAATGCCCGTGAGCTGGTCGAGATATCAGGAACGACGGATTGCGAAAGGGTCCTCTACGCCATTCCGCACGCAGGCGCCGGAGTGGCCGCAGTGAAGGGCATGTGCCGTGCTCTGGGGGCGAGATGGTCGACGGTCGGCGTCAGGCTTGCGGGCCGGGAATCACGTACCTCCGAGACTCCGGTGAACAGTCTGCGGCTGCTCGCCGACGGGCTGGCCGCCCACATCGGTGAGCACGCGAAGGGACGCCGGATCCATCTGTACGGCCACTGCTCCGGAGCGCTCCTCGCCTACGAGGTGGCCCTGCGCCTGCCCGCCTCCGAACTGGAGGGCCTGACCGTCTCGGCTCACCAGTCGCCCGACCGGGTTCCACTCAACGGCGCGTGGCGACTGCCCAGAGACCAGTTCTTCGTCCAGGTCCGCAAGGACGGTTACCTGCCCGACGAACTGATCGGCAACACGGAGCTGCTGGAGCTGGTCGAGCCCGCACTCCGCGCGGACTACGAGGCCATCGAGACGCATCCCTTCGAGCCGAGGCCCCTCGACATGCCCCTGCTGGCCCTGCTGGGGAGCAAGGACGACGCCGTCGAGCCGGCGGACGCCGTGTTGTGGGAGCAGTGGACCACGGACCGCTTTTGCCTCGACACGCTGCCCGGCGGCCACAATCTGCTGCTCGACGACCCGGAACAGGTCGCGGCTGCCATCAGCAGCTTCCACGGCTGACCCCGGTCCGGGCCCGCTGCGAGCGCTCATCCGGAAGGACGGGCGCGCCGCAGGACCCGTTCCGCGGTGCGCATCGTGACCCCGTCGAGCAGGTTCAGCCGCTCCAGTCCGGCCACGACGACGGGGGTCAGCAGCCCGATCTGCGCCAGCATGACCACCACCCGGGAGAACAACGCACGCCGGTAGGAAATCAGTTCGGGCGAGTGCGTGGCGAACCCGATGCCCTCCGTCCGGTCGATGCCGAGCCGTTCCCAGACGTCCGCCAGCAGGAACCGCCGCCACAGCAGCGCCACGGAGTCGAGGACGAACTCCTCCTGGCGCGCACGTTCCGCGGTGGTCAGCTCGGGCAGCACCTCCTTGAGCAGCAGCACTCCGAAGGAGACGTGCCGCGCCTCGTCGCGGGCGACCTTCGTCATGATCTGTTTGATCAGCGTGTCGTTGAAGGTGGTCTCCGCCAGCCGAAAGCCGGCAAGCGCGACCGGCTCCACCAGGCATTGGATCGCCAGTACGGTGAATTCCCACTCCCTGGCGACCAACGCGTCTTTGAAGAGTGACTGGAGCGCCCCGGTCACCGGGAACGGCTCGCGCACGTGCTCACGCACGTAGCGGCCAAACGCCTCGACGTGGCGAGCTTCGTCTCCCGCCTGCGAGATCATGCAGAGCTTGTTCTCCACCCCGGGCAGTACCTCGGCCAGCCGTGCGCAGGAGACCAGAGCCGCCTGCTCGCCGTGCAGGAACTGGCAGACCATCCAGGACTGCACCTCCCAACGGAAGGCGTCCCAGCCCTCTTTTCCCCGGTCTGCCAGTGGCGAGGACCGGTAGGTGGCCAGCGCGTACGCGGACCCCTCCGGCAGCGGGGAACCGAAGGCCACCGGCGTGTCCCAGTCGATGTCCGTGGAGGCGTTCCACTGGGCGAGCTTGGCGGACTCGTAGATCTGCGACAGGCGGGTGGCGGGTGCGCCGTAGTCCCAGTCGAGGAGCGCGACGACCGTGGCGTCCACCGTCATCCGCCCCGACGGCCCGGTTGCCGGCACTGAGTTCATGCGCAGTCCGCTCCGGTGACCGGCCGGTCCGGGTGCTCGGCCGCCCGGGTGGCCAGGTCCCCGAAGTCGCGGATCAACCGCCGCACCCACTCGGCCGAGAACCGCTGCCGGTCGTACCAGACGATGCCCTGCACACCGGTGAGGCTCGGAATGAGCGCGAACTCCAGGTCGAAGCGGCTGCCGGATCCGACGGGCGGACCGAGCTGGCTCACCTCAAGTCCTTTCAGGGAGAGCTGGTACTCAGGACCGGCCATCACCTGGAAGAGGATGTTCTCCAGACCGGGCCCGCGCTCGCCCTGGGACTGCGGCACGAGGTGATAGGGAACCTCCTGGTTGCCCAGCGCGTCGAGGGCGATGTCCTGCGCGGCGGTCAACGCGTCGTCGAAGGCCGGCCGCTCGGGCAGCGTCATCCGCAACACCAGGAGGTTGCTGAGGAAGCCGACGGTCTCGGCGACCTCGGGGCGGATCCGGTTGGCGAACATCGAGGCGAAGCCGAAGTCAGTGTCCCCGCTGTACTGGTGCATCACGGAGGCGAAGACAGCCAATGCCGCCGTGAACGTCGTGGTCCGCCGGGCCTTGCAGATCTGCTGCAGTCCCTGCGCGGCCTGCTTGGGCAAGTCGAACAGCTCGGTGCCAGGCGCCCGCGGGCCATCGGCCGCCACCGGCGGGGCGTCCCCTAGAGCGGGGGCGCGGGTGCCCGCCAGCCGCGAGCGCCAGAACTCCTGCTGGTCCGCGAGGGCGCCGGACTCGAAACGGGTCCGCTGCCACTCACTGAAGTCCAGGTAGCTCCAGTCCGGCGGCTGCGGCGCGGTGGTGGCGCGATCCTGGCCAGGGCGGTAGAACTCGCCGAGGTCACCGCTCATGACACCGCCGGACCAGCCGTCGGTCGACAGATGGTGGACGTTCAGCAGCAGCACCGACTCCTCGGGGCCCGAGGTCAGCAGCTCGGCCCGCACCGGTGAGACCATCAGGTCGAAGGGCGCGCGGACCAGTTCGCGCATGGCTGACTCCAGGGCGTCCGGCGACTCGATCTGGGTCTCCCGCAGCGGGACTGGGACGGGCTCCCGTACGTGCTGCACGAGGCGACGTCGGGTGGTCTCGTACGTGGTGCGCAGCGCCTCGTGACGTACCACCAGGGCGTTCAGCGCGGTACGCAAAGCGTCCCGGTCCAGCGGCCCGCGCAGGCGGTAGAACACCGGCACGGCGAGCGGGGACTCCGCACCGCGGTAGTGCTGCATGAGCCCCAGGAGCCGCTGTCCGACCGAGGCGGACGCGGTACGCAGGACGGTTGGGGCCTGTTCGGTCATGGCCGCGCCTCCCCCGGGCCGGCCGGCGCACGGACGACGGCCGGCCTGATGTCCGGCCACACCTGCTCAACGTGGCGCAGGCACTCCTCCCGGGACGCGACGGTTCCCTCGGTGCGCCAGCCGTCCGGCAACGGACGGGCGGCGGGCCAGACCGCGTGCTGGCCCAAGGAGTTGCGGACCACTTGGTAGAAGGGCGGGTCGTCGGTGGGATGCATCTGCGGATCCTTCGTCGTGAGGGGGCCACGAGGGGCCGGGACAACGGGGCGTGCAACATCCGGCGGAGAGTGGTCGGGCGGCGGCCCGTGCGCGTCCGGATCGATGGGAGGGCACGCCCGGTGTCCGAGTGCGCCCGTCAGATGGGCCCGCCACATGGCCCTGCGCCGCGGCTTTCCGCTGCTGGTGCGCAGTATGGTGCCGCGCGGTCCGGTCACCACGGCCACGTCGAGGTCTGTTTCCCGCTGCCGCAGTCGGCGTACAACCTCGGCCGTCCAGGGGCCGGGCGGCCGTTCCACCACGGCCACCGCGGCCGGGATGCCGCCGCGCGAGCCGAGCAGTACCGCGACCCCGGCGCCACGCAGTGACGAAAGGGCCAGTACGGACTCCTCCAGATCCTCGGCGAACAGCGTCGCACCCCGGCACTTGACACTGTCGCCGAGCCGGCCCACGACGAACAGTTCGCCGTCGTGCAGGAAGCCCGAGTCGCCGGTGCGCAGGACGTCGGCGTGGCTGGGGCCGGTCACCACGATCTCACCGACATGGCTCGCAGGCAGAGACTGTCCCGACTCGTCGTGGACCAGTACCGCGGTGTCCCGCACGAGGGGCCGACCGCAGCCGGTCATCTCCAGAGCGTGCTCCGCCGGGCCTGCGGGCAGCACTCGACGGCCCGGGGCGAGTGAGCGGCGGTCAACGGCGAGGGTGCGCGGTGCGTCGTCGAGACCGCTCCCGGTGACCGCCAGGGTGGCCTCGGCCAGTCCGTAGGCGGGAAGCAGAGCCCGCGACGAGAAGCCCTTGGGCGCAAGCAGCCCGGTGAACGCCCGCAGGGTCTGCGGGGGGATCCGCTCGGCTCCGGTGATGACCGCCCGCCATTCGGAGAAGTCCAGCCCCTCCAGCGACTCGGGCCGCACCCGGCGGACCACGTGCGCGAGCCCCAAGGGCGGCACGGAGGTGAGCCGGGCGCCCAACGAGCCGAAGCAGCGCAGCCAGGCGAGGGGCGAGCGGACGAAGTCCTCGGGCCGCATGACCCACAGATCGCTCCCGGCCGATAGCGGGGTCAGCAGACAGCCGACGAGCCCCATGTCGTGGTGGAACGGCAGCCAGGTCGCCGTGGCGTCGTCTGGCTCCATGCGCAACCAACGTCGGACGGCGGTCAGCTGTTCGTCCAGGGCGTCGGCGGAGACGGTGACCGCCTTGGCCGGGCCGCTTGAGCCGGAGGTGAACTGCACGAGCGCGCGCCGCGGCGGCGCGGCGACGGTCTGCGGGGCGCGCGGCGCGGCGGACAACTCCGCGTCGGTGACCGTGAGCAGACGGGGCCGGGCCGTTCCCTGGGGGTGGAGTCCTGAGAAAGCTTGCTCCCACCGAGGGAGGGTGACCACGACCGACGGACGCACGGTCTCGACCATGCGCTCCGCGAGCCGCCGGTGGGTCTGCGGGTCCTGAAGCGGCAGCGGGGGAGCGAGCGGTGCCGGGGTGGCGCCCAGAGCCGTCGCGCCCAGGAACGCGGCCACGAACTCAGGGCCCGACCCCGTCGCCGTGACGACCGTGTCCCCGGGGGCGGTGCCGAGGTCCCGCAGCCGGCCCGCGAGCGCGAAGGCGGACCGGGCCAGATCGGCGTAGGAGCGGAACCGCCAGCAACCTCCATCATCGCTCTCGTAGAAGCGGATGCCGTGCCCGGCGTTCGGGCTGGTGAGCCGGTCCAGCAGCGGATGGGACCTCATCACACCTCGCGTCGTGTTCGTAATGCCGCACGGCCGTGGATCCGGGCGCTCACGCGGTGCCGACCGTGGTCCGGGCGGTCCCGGAGGACTCGGCCATCGAGGCGATCGGCGCCGTGCGCACCGAACGGTGGACGGTGGTGACAACGGCGAGGAAGACCATCCATGCCGACAGGACGACCACGAGCCGCTTCGCGCCCAGGGTGGAGATCAGGAAGCCGCTGGCCAGCGTGCCCAGGGACATGGCGCCGGTGTTCAGGGTGAAGTCCGCGCTGCTGACGCGGCCGCGCAGTTCGTCCGGCGTGATGGCGGCCCGGTACGTCGAGATGGCGACGCCGTAGACGGGCGCTACCAGGGACTCCAGGGCGGTGATGGCGGTGAGCCAGCCAGCGTTCGGGGCCACCGCGTACAGCGTGAAACCGACCGCCTCGACCCATAGCATCACCACGACGATGCGGCCCAGGGGAAAGCGCTGGACGGCTCGGCTGGCCAGCACCGCTCCGATCAACGCGCCCACGGCCGCCCCGCTGAAGATCACGCCGATCATCACCGTCGAGGCTCCGGCCTCCTGCGCGAGGACGATGATGACGAGATAGCCGGCTCCGTAGCGGAGGCTGTCGCCCGCGCTCACCAGCGTCAGGGTGCGGACCACCTTCTGCCGCCAGGTCCACAGCACTCCCTCGCCCATCTCCCTGAGGAGGTTGGCGGGCCCCTGCTCGCGCTCCTCCTGGAACTCCGAGCGGATCAGGCCCAGGCTCACCGCGGACAGCGCGTAGGCGATGGCGTTGAGGGCGAACGGCACGATGCGGCTGACGGAGTACAGCGCGCCCGCCGCGACCGCGCCGAAGACGCGGATGGTGTTCTGGGCCGTCGCCATGTAGCCGAGTGCCGTGGGTAACTGGGCCGGCGTCACGATGTTGGGCAGCGCCGCGCTGCTGGCCGCCTGGAAGAGCGTGCTAAGCACCCCGCTGAGGACGGAGACCAGATAGAGCTGGGCCAGTCCGAGGTGGCCCGTCAGCAGCGCGAGAGCCACGGAGCCCACCAGCGCAGCACGCCCGGCCTCGCACCAGACCATTACCGCCTTGCGGTTCCACCGGTCGGCGAGCGCGCCGGAGATCAGGCCGAAGAAGAGAAAGGAGTTCGTGCCCAGCCCCGTCACGATGCTCGCTTGGGAGGGCGAGCCGGAGACCGACAGAACGATCAGCGGTAGCGCCAAGAACTGAGCCTGGACACCCACGAGTGAGACGGCTTGACCGCTGAGCAACAGCCAGAGGTCCCGGTTACGACGGATACTCGGCCGGTCCGTACTGGTGTTGGCCATTGTCTTGTCCTCCAAGGACAGTCGAACGACCAGTGACTATAGGGAACACGGCGGCTGTCCAACATTGGTCGCTCCTCTGCCTCGGGAGCGTTCAACTGCGGGCCGGCAGCGGTCGACTGGGGCTTCGGGCGTGTGCCCCCTCTGGCCTGTTCGGACTGGGAAGCGGCTGGTCCGGGTCAGATGTCAGAGGGCAGGTAGCCCTTCTGAACGGCGCGCACGCCCGCCTGGAAGCGGCTGCGGCCGTCGAGTTTCGACATGAGTCCGGCGGCGATGCGGCGCGATGTGCGGAGAGAGACTCCGAGCCTTTTCGCCACCGATTCGTCCGTGTGCCCCTGGGCCAAGAGGTGAAGTGTTTCTGTCTGGATTCGGTCGAGCTCCCCCAAGTAAGATTTCGGATTGCCTTCGAGAGGCGAAGCCGAACGCCATTCGAGTTCGAACAGCGTACACAAAAGGGATGTAAGGGGAGGTGACCTGTAGACAATCGCTCCACTATTGATGTCGGCGTTGTCCACTGCTATTATCGCGACCCTGAGATCATAGATGACCATGAAGCTCGGAACGTGAGGGATAGTACGAACGAGGCCCCCCTGTTGGTTTAATGATCCCGCACACCTTACCATTTCCCTGTCGTCCCGAATTTTGTCTGGGCAGATCGTGCGCATTTTCACCCCGCGCTCGAAGAGCTTCGACCTCCCGGAATGAAGGGGATGCCCACCGGGGGGCATCTCCATTTGGCAGGGGTCGAAGGTCAGGAGCTCCTCCATGACCTCATCCCCGAGGGTTTCCAGGTAGTCGCAGATGGATTCAACGTGCATGAGATGCGCGACGGGTTCGGGCGCTCCGGCGGCATGGTGGGTGTACTCCGCAATCAAAGTCGCGGCGGCGGCACGGCCACGCTGCACGCGCTGCTGCTGAGAGGCGAGGTCAGCCTCCTGCCGGGCGAGGAGGATTTCCATGCCGAGCTGCGGGTTGATCGCTTGGACGCCGACCGGGGACTCGGCCGCTTCTCGCACGAGGGGCAGTTGACTGAGCTCCATCAACCCGTGGTGCACATCATCCTCGGATACGGCAAGTATGTTGGACAACTCCGCGATAGCGGCATCAGGATGTGCCAGCAGTCCACGGTACACCTTTTCAGAGAGGGCGGTCATCCCGAGGGCATCCAGCATTTTTTCTACCTCCACCGGCATTTTAACTTCGCGATAACGGACCCGTTATAGCGCACCTTAGAGAAAGAGCAAACTTTTCCCGAATACAACACCATGCACAGATCTGCGCGCAGGACCCACCTCGCTGCAATTCACCCTATCGATGTGAGGCCGATCCGTTCATTCCGCTTTAAGCAAACATAATGATTTGCGTCGGATTCCGCTGACGGCCACGCTCCGACTAAAGGAGCGGAGTAGGTAAGTCACGGTGCGACGACCGACGTCGAGCCGCACTGGCGCCAGCGTGACCGGTCGCCAGTAAAGCGATAAGTCTCATTTGGCAACACTCGGTAGTATTTTTTAAATCGCACAGGAAAAAGTCGATAGCGTTTCCCCTAAGGGACTGCTTTGGCCCTGTCGATCCCCTGAAGAGTCGAGCCAATCCTCTGGATGAGCGGAGCGGCCAATGGCTGGCTGCTCTTCGACTGCCCGTCGCGCTACTGCCTTGTCTACCTTCTTTGCCGCCTCCTGGAGTGATGTGGGGGCGGCCTGCAGACGCTCAATGTCCTTGGTGGCGAGAGGATCGGCCTTGCTGTCACTGGCGTTCCCGCTCGACTCTCCAATGAGGTAGTCCACGTGGCGGGTGGTGCCGTAGTCGGTCTCGACGGGCAGGGTTCGGTAGCGGGTGCCGTCCGGCAGCGTGCTCGTACCGGCAGAAACTGGGCCGGGGCTCAGGGTGGTGAGGGCCTTGCCGAGGAGCCAGGCGAGCGGGAGATCGAGCGCCGTGGACAGGACCGGATGATGCTCGCCGACATCGAGGACCAGGTGCCGGCCATCATGGGACATCGGGGTGATCAGGCGGCTTGGGGCATCACAGGTCAGTTGTCCTGCTCGGTTACGCTGTCACGGATGCGAGGCGGCGCCCCTTGACGGCCCGGGGCGTCGGTCTCCGCGAGGAGACGGGCGGTGTGTTCCGCCGTCTTCTGTGCCCGGCGGCCGTTGGTGGCCGCGCCGACCAGCAGGACGGCCACGCCGCAGCCGGTGATGACCCACCAGGCGGGCCGGGCGGCGTCGGCGAACGCATCCGGGTATGCGGCGCCGGTGATGTTCCGGGTGCCGTGGGCCAGGCTTGGTCCAGTTGTTCCGGTGCGTAGAGCCGGTAGCCGGTCACCGGGTCGACGCGAGCGGGGGCCAGCAGGCCGAGCTCGTCGTAAAGACGCAGCGCCTCCGGCGACGGCCGGGACGCCTTCGCGAACGCCCCGATGGTCAGCAACCCCATGCTCGTTCCTCCTCATGCCGAGCACTCGCCCGGCCCAACCGATCCTGTGGCTTCCCCCAAGGTGAAGGTCAACCGAGGGTTCTGCTCGGCCGCGTCCGATGGTCTCGGCCGATGCCGAGCCGTCCCGTCTCGGATAGATCCGGGCATCGTAGGCCGTTGACCAGACCGGTGCTTGATGAGGATCAGTCGGGCGCTCCTCGAAAATCCCTTGATCATCATCCTTAGTGCGGTATTCGTGCGGTATTCGTGCGGCGAAAGTACGTGATCCTTACGATTCACCGGGTGCCGCAGGGGCAGAGCTCGACGAGGGCGTCGGATTTCGCCTCGTGCGCGGCCTCGTGGATCGCCTTCCAGAACAGGGCCACGCTCTCGGTGGATTCCTGGGGGCGGGCGTGCCGGTGCTTCGGGTTGTAGCAGGGCGCGACGCTGTTGAGGTGCTGGCCGTCGGTCTTGAGCCCCTCGTAACCCCAGTGGCCGATGAACCTCTTCGCCTGCTCGACGAAGTAGTCCACTTCTTCGAGCACCAGGTGCGGCACTACGACTCCCGGTACACCGAAGAGATCACCGAGCCGGCTCGCGTCCCTGACCATGCCCGTCCGTATCCTCTGGGGCGAACACGACCAGTGGCAGCCCCTGGTCTACGCGCAGCGACTCGCCGAGGACATCCCCGGCACCCGCCTCACCGTCATCCCCGGAGCCGGACACTTCGTGATGGAGGACGCGCCCGAGCGCGTCACGGAAGAGATCCTCGGCTTCCTCGCCGACTGACTGATTCCTGACGCCGGGCCCAGGACTCGGATGTCGACGCAGTCACCTGGGACCTTGCCAGAGGTTCGCCGTGCTCAACTGGGGATTCGAGACAGTCTTTGCGGAACGGTGACGCAGTCGCCTCAGCCCCCTTTCGCGACGGAGTTCACGCCCGGCGCGGGAGGGAGAGGGAATTCCTTCTGTCCGGCGAACAGGCCGTACGGCCGCTGACTACGCTTGGCTGATCACCCAGCGGGAGCGGGCCCGCCGCAGAGAGGAACCAGGTGGCCGACGACGAGAACGACCCGGTACGACCGCCGAGCGACGTGCGCGCGGAGAAGACCGTACTGGCGGCGATGCTGCTCTCCCGGGACGCGATCGCCGACGTCGTGGAACTCCTCGCCGGCGCCGACTTCTACCGGCCCGCGCACGAGCTGATCTACCAGGCGGTCCTCAAGCTCTGCGCCCGCGGCGAGACGCCCGACGCCCCGACCGTGGCCGCCGAACTTGCCAAGACGGGCCAACTGGACAAGACCGGCGGCCACAGCTACCTCAGCAGCCTGGCCAGCAAGCGTGCTCGCGGCCGCAGTTGGCTCAAGGACACCCACCGGGCCCAGGGCACTCGCAGGTGGTCGAAGAACACCGACCAGCGGGCGTGGAGCTCCGTACGGAACTCCACCTTGATCACCTCGTATGCCACGTGCCGCTCCCTGCCGATGCCTCTGAAGTGTTGCCAGGCCTCGCCCGCCGCCCGACGGGACGAGCACCGATACGCGCCGTCACCGGTTCAGCCCATCGGTGTCCCCCTGCCGAGGTACGGCACTTGACTGCCCGGAAGGCCCTTCCACGCCGCCCTCCTCGTCCGTCGGTCATCGTCAGCAACGACGAGAAATTCGCAGGCTTCCGTTCGCTGGATCGGGTACGGGCCTGAGTTTCGGCACCACCGTGGCAGGAGTCCGCGAACCGTACGGCAGAAAGAAGAAGGAGGCCCGGATGGATACCACCCTCAAGACCGTCATCGGCGGAGAACTCGTGGAGCTCGCCGGCACCATCGCGGGCGTCTCTGCCGTACTGGACGCCGAGCAGGCGGGCGAGTTCGAGCATGCCCCGGCCACCGACCTGCCTCTCGTCCTGGTCCGCTGAGCCCTGGCCGGGGCCGGCGCCGAGGAGGAGGACGAAGCGCTCTTCGAGCGCCTGGCCCGCGGCGAGGACATCGGCGCCCACGAACCGAGCGACGCCGGTACACCGGGCTCAGAGGTGACGTGATCAGCATCGCGATGAGGCGGCCGGACAGCGGCCGCTCAACGGCTTCGCTTACCGAGAGACGGCAAACCAGCCGACACGGTTCGTACGCTTTGCGACGGCCCGTCAGCCGGGGGCCGACGTCGGGCCTCGTGTCTCAACCAGGCCAATGCGGGCTGCTCGCGCAATGGGGGAATCTGCAACCTGCCCCCAGGGCAAGCAGCACATGCGGTCCGGTCCGTCGCCCCCGGAAGCCGTTGGTGGCACAGCTCCGTCCGCAGGCCCAGGTCTGGTGCAGCAGCTGAGATGGCTCAGCTTTGCGAGAGGTCGCTGCGCCGACGGGCTCGCGACGTAGGTTCAGTGGGCGCGCCCGATGATGCAGCGGGAACCCCCTCTCCCTGCTGCGGCTGTCGCGCAGCCCCGCAGAAGCGCTGAGCAAAGTCGGCCGCGCGGTGTCGGGAACGCGGTTGCACAGCCCGGCAGGAGCCGCGAACGTGCCTGCAGTGCGCCGCCCGGGGTCCACGACGCGCAGGCCTGGCCCGGAGCGGCAACCCTGCGCGGTTCAGGGCGAACCCAGGACCTGCATGAACTGGTCCGCGAGAGCCTTGGTGTCGATGCCGTCCGCGCCGTGGCCGGACAGAATCAGGAAGAAGGGCGGCCCGATCAGGAGCGCGGCCGCCTGCTGGGTGGACAGAGCCGACCCGCACGCGGCCCGCGCCGCGTCCACGGTCTGCGTCGCGCTCTCGCCGATGATGTCGCGCGAGGCCAGCAGGAGGGCGACGTCCGGGTCGTGCTGCGCCTCCCCTATGAGGGCCCGGTAGGCGGCTCCCGCGTGAGAGCGCGCGAGGAAGCCGACCAGAGCGTTGAGGTAGGCCTCTACGTCGGTACGGGCATCGCCGCTGAGGGGTACCGCCAGTTCGTGCCGGGCGTCGAGCACGCTCGCCTCGTACAGCACTTCCGCCTTGTTCGACCACCAGCGGTACACGGTCTGCCGGCCCACGCCGGCCCGCTCCGCGATGCCCTTCATCGTCAGTGCCGCGTATCCGACCTCGACCAGGAGGTCGTCGACGGCGTGCAGCACGGCAGCCCGTGCGCTTTCGCTGCGCGGCCGCCCGCGGCCGATGCCTTCCACCACGCACCCACTATAAACGAGACACGGCGCACCGCATGTGTTATGTTTGCGGTGCACGGTGCCTCGAAATTTGGTTCAGGGCTGCCCGGCCGCGTTGTGCGCCGCGCTTCGTGCAGTGCATCCGATGAAGGAATCGAGAGCAATGGCTTCCACCACGCTGGAAAGTCCCGCGCGCCCGGCACAGAGGTCCGGCCTGGTCCTCGCGTGTATGAGCATGTGCACCGCCCCGGTGGTCGGCTTCGTCGCGGCGATCAACCTGGCCGTTCCCGAACTGGCGGCGAGCTCACTGCAGCCGACGTCGTCGGAGCTGCTGTGGTGACGCTCTGCAGCGCGGCGCGGCTCAGGCCGACGCTGTCATCCACCTCGCGAACAAGCACGACTGGGGCAACCCGGCCGAGTCCGACCGTGCTGAGCGCGCCGCTGTTTCCGCACTCGGAGATGCCCTGGTGGGCACCAATCGGCCGCTCATCGTCGCCTCCGCACTCTCTGGCCTGGTGGAAGGACGGCCGGCCACCGAGGCTGACGCCTCGCCCGCCGTCGGTCCGGACTCCAGTCGCGGCGGCAGCGAGAACCTCACTCTGGACTACGTTGCCATGGGCGTGCGCACCGTGATCGTGCGGTTCTCGCCGAGCGTGCACGGCCGCGGGGACTGGGGATTCGTCAATTTCCTGACCGCCGCCGCCCGCAAGCAAGGCACCTCGGGCTACATCGGCAACGGCTCCGCCGCCTGGTCGGCCGTACACCGCACGGACGCCGCCCGCCTCATCCGCCTTGGAACGGAGCAGACGCCCGCTGGAACACGTCTGCACGCCGTGGCCGGGGAGAGTGTCACGACCAAGGAGATCGCCGAGGCCATCGGCCGAAGCCTTGATCTCCCGGTCGTCACCGTCACCCCCGAAGACGCCGGAGCCCACTTCGGCTTCGTCGGGCATTTCTTCGCCTCCACCATGACCGCCAGCAGCAACGCCACCCAGCAGCTGCTGTCCTGGGAGCCCACCGGCCCCACCCTCATCCCCACCCTCATCGAGGACATCGACGCCGGCGCTTACGCCGCCTGACACGACTGGCAGTACAGCAGGTGGGCGGCTCATGCGCTGGGCCGCCCACCCGCACCCCCGACGCCTGAGGAGCGCATCTCGTGACCACGCATCCCTACACGCTTGCCGAGCCGCGTGTCTCTACTGCTCTGGCCCGAATGTTCGAGGCCGCGGAACGCGACGGGCAGACCGCGCCGCGTCTGGGGGCCCGGAACTTCGCCGAGCGGGACAAGCTCACAGCCCAGCAGCTCGCTGACGCGGCGCAGGACATCTACATGCCGATCTCCGCCCAGGGAGGAAAACTTCTCTACAACCTGGTGCGCGCCACTCGACCTGCACAGGTCGTCGAGTTCGGAACCTCTTACGGGATTTCCACCGTGCATCTGGCTGCAGCCGTGCGGGACAACGGGGCCGGTCATGTCATCACCACGGAGATGAGCCAGGCAAAAGCGACGGCCGCACGACACACGTTTGCCGCCACCGGCCTCGAAGACGTGATCACTTTGCTGGAAGGTGACGCCCTGCAGACCCTGGCCGGGCTGCAGACCCCTGTCGACTTCCTCTTTCTGGACGGGTGGAAGGATCTCTGCCTGCCCGTGCTGCGACTCATCGAGCCACATCTCGCACCGGGCACTCTCGTGGTTGCCGACGACGTCGACCTGCCCGATCTCGGTCCTTACCTCGACTATGTTCGTGACACCGACAACGGCTACCACAGCGTCACCTTCCCCGTGGAAGACGGTCTGGAGATCAGCTGCCGTCTGTAGCTCGAGAGTGGGAGCCGCTCCAGCTTCCAGCGCACCTCGCGCTGGGCGCGCTCCGGGCGGCCGCTCACCCACACAGCCGGCAGGAGCCACAGCACCCGGACCGCGACGACAGTGACGACGACGAGTGCCGCTGGTCCGAGCAGGCCCTGCCAGCCGTCGGTCACCGCGTTGGCGACGGTGCGCAGTTCGAGACCGATGAGGCCGAAAGCCACGCCGGTGATAAGCGTCTCGGTGATCTCCCAGAAGGAGTCGCTGGACACTCGGGCGGCCGCGTCCTGCGCAGGCGCGGGATGATTGACCATGTAGAGCGTGTAGACGAGCACGGCCAGCACGCCGGAGCCGTGTACATGCTCGGAAGCGACATAGACCAGAGCTGGAATGAACAGGCTGACCAGGATCTGCGGTGCCGGATCGGGATCGCCGAGCAGGCCGTCGAGACGGTCCACCAGCCAGCCGGCGTCCAGCCCGGCGCGACGCCGACACAGTTCAACACGTCGCTCGACGGCGCCTCTGCGATGGCTGAGTACGAGCACACTCCGGCGGGTGAGGTGCGCCGCGTGGTGGCCGACGGCAGCTTCGTCTTCCCTGACGATCCGCAGCGGATCGCGCAGGCCATGATCGATCTGGTCGACTCGGACGAGGCTCCGCTCCGTCTGCCTCTGGGGTCCGACGCCTATGACGACGCGCGGGCCTCGCTCGTGGCCCGGCTTGCCGAGCACGAGGCGCAGCGCCAGGTGGTGTACTGCGTCGTCAGTGACGAGGAGAACCGCAGCGCGTCGTAGCACGCGAGCGCCGCAGCGAGACCCTGCGGTCAGTGCACCCTGTGCAGTCGCGGCGACCAGGGCGCCCGCCAGCCGTCCTGGCCAGCCGTGATCCCGTCGCCGAAGCTCTTGCCCGGGAGCAGGCTGGTCGGCTCCGGATCAGCTCCGCAGGCCGCCGCGGCCCAGCCGGGGAAGGTCTTCGCGGCTGGAGTGCATCCAGTCTTTCGTGCCGCAGCGCACGCTGGGCGTGTCAGGCGCCCGGCGTGTGCAGCTTTTCGACACTGATGGAAAGAATCACCCTTTGCTGCGGTCCGCCCCCAAACCCGGGGTAGGGGCGACCGAGGTACTTGTGGGAGAGCGTGTCGATGTGCTCGCCAGCTCCCTGGAGCGTGGACGAGGTGACCTTGCCTCGTGCCCCCCAGTAGCGAGAGGGAGCCTCAGGGGCGGCGATCGCGACAGCGACCCGGGGATCGCGTTCGATGTTCCGCATCTTCTGGTGGGTGGTCACCGTATTGACCAGGATGTGCTCCTCGTCTGTGTCGACCCACGTCTGTGTGATCTGGGGCGAGCCGTCCGGCATGAGGGTGGTGACGAAACACAGGGCCGGTGCCCGAAGGATGTGGATCAGCTCTGGGGGCAGGGGCATGGCAGGCGTTCCTTTTGGTGAGGCGAATCTGCGAACCGCCGGTGTGTGCACAGACGCCCGGCGTCAACTCGCTCGTGTGCCGCATCGCCGCGTGTGCGTTGTGCTGGGAGCCTACGTCGAGGCGTCAGTGGTACGCGCACGCGGGCTGGGCATGAGTGTCGCTGCCTGCCCCCGCGTTGCTTCGCCAAAATTCTGACCGTGGTCGGCCGTACGGCCTTGAAGGCTGCCGCAGTGCGGCCGGTCTGCGACAAGGCTCCGATCCATCGCCAGGGCAAAGCGCTTTGAGGGCTTCCAGGCCGCGGAGGAAGCGTGCAACGCCACCGGCTTCATGCCGCGGATGGCGTCAGCCTGTGGCGAGAACCTCATATCGGAGCACGGTGCCTCGAAATACTGTTACGCTACATATCGAGACAGCCTGCCTCGTAACTCTGCTTCGTTCTGCCCGGCCCCATCGTCGGCCGGCCGTGGGAGTTGACCCGAGGGCGCGTTCGTCCCGTCCCTGCCACGACGCCGGAGGTACAGCGATGAAGGATCTGCACCACTGCGAGCTCCTCACCCGCCGACAGCTCACACCCCGCATGGTGAGGCTCACCCTGGGCGGCCCCAGCCTCACCGGACTCACCCCCCGCCCGGCCCAGGACATCGAGGTTCTCCTCACCGACGCCACGGGCGCGCCTATCAAGCGGCGGTACACCATTCGCCACGCTCGTCCCCAGAGCGGCGAGTGGGACATCGACGCGGTCATACATGCGGGCGCCGGCCCGGGCAGCGCCTGGGCGGCAACAGCACAGATCGGCTCGCGCGTCGAACTCGTCGGCCCGCGGGGAAAGCTACAACTGCGTCCGGCTGAAGGACACTTGTTCATCGGCGACGAGGCCTCCTCGCCCGCGATCGCCGCCCTGGCCGAGGCGCTGCCGGACGATCAGGTCGCCGCCGCAGTCGTCGAGACCCAGTCCGAGGCAGACCGACTCCCCTTGGCGGCCGACCACGTCCGCTGGATCGAACGGGGCCCGGCGGCTGCCGGCGACCCGGCACTGCTCTTGGCCGCGGTCGACCAGGAACTGCGGGAAGCAAGGTTCGAACAGGTCTACATCCTCGCCGAGGCACATACGACGGGTGCGCTGCGCGAACTCGTGCACGCAGCCGGCGTCGCGCCTGACCGCGTGTTCGCCAAGGGCTACTGGACCGCGGGCCGCTCCTCCTCCAGCGTGCTCGGGGGACGACGTGAGCGCGGCTGACGCACTCTCGAAAAGCCCGGACCCGGCGAGGCGGCAGACCAGGCGGGCCTTCCGCGGACTGCTCGCCGCCCGCCTGCTCGGCGCTCTCGCCGACGGCGCCATGCTGCCGTTCATCGTTCTGTGGGCCCATGAAACCGGCGGGCTGAGCGGAGCGTCGGCCGGAATGCTCTTCCTGGCGCTGGCCTTCGGCGAGCTCGCCGGCGGCCTCGCCGGTGGCGTCCTCGCGGACCGTGTCGGCCACCGGCGCATGCTGCTGATATCCACCATCGGTATGGCGGCCGGATACAGCAGTCTGTTCCTGGTCCACCACGCCGTCCTCGCCCTGGTCGCGTTCCTCACCGCGGGCATCTTCGAAGCAGCCTTCCACCCCACCATCGCGGCCCTCATCGCCGACCTGCACCAGGGACAGGACCTCCACCACGCCTACGGAATGACCCGAGTGGCGGCCAGCCTCGGCAGCATCGCCGGCCCGATCGTCGGTGCTGCAGCCGTCTCCTTCTCCCTGTCCTGCGTCTTCGCCGTCGCGGGGATCCTGCTCCTCGGGGCCGTCCTGGCCGTTTTCCTCGCCGTACCACCCGACCGCGCCATCGAGCCTGCGCAACCCGAAGCAGAACCGGACCACGTTCCGGGCGGGCTGATGCAGGTCCTGCGTGACCGCAGACTCCTGCTCCTCGTCGTCGGCGGCGGGCTTTTGAGCATCACCTTCACCTGGTGGGAGGCCGATGGCCTGGTACTGCTCAACAGGCTGCACGCCATGGGCACTTCGGCCTTCGCCGCGCTTTTCGCGGTGGACGCAGCCGCTACCGTCCTGTTCCAGATGCCGATCAGCCGCTGGGCTCGCGACCGCAGCACCGCACGGTTGCTCTTCGCCGGTGCAGCCCTCCAGGGCGTGGGCCTTGCGGGACTGGCGGCAGCAGGGGCGGGGTACCCCGCCCTCGTCGCGGCGGTTCTGCTGATCTCGTTCGGAATGATGCTCGCCGGCCCCGCCACCTCGGCGTTCGTCAGCCGCCATGCACCCCCCGGGCGCAGCGCCACCTATCAGGCAGCCCTCTCCACCACCCAGGACATCGGAACAGCAATCGGCCCCACCTCCGGTCTGGCCATCGGCCGGATCGGACCGCCCGCCCTGGTGTGGCTTCTTGCCCTTCCGCTCAGTCTCATCGCCGGTCTGGCCACTGCTAAAGCGTCTGGGCCGCTCGCATCGGGCCAGACCGCTGGTGCTGCCCGTACCCGGTGCTGACCCCACGGGCGGACCGGCTTCTGGCCGTCTACGACCGCTCCCGCACGCCAGTCGGCGACACGAGGGACTGATGATGTCTGCCTGTACTCCGGTGATGTCATCGCCGCCGCCCTGTCCGCATACACAGGCTCGCCGTATCTCGCCGAGCAAGTGACGTCGGCCGCCGCCGGGGACAAGGAAGGGTGCGCCTTCCAGCTGCGGCCGACCGACACCGAGCCGGTCGCGCCCATCCTCCGGGAGTTCATCGCCCGTCTGGACGCGACCCGGCGCGAACCGGCACCCGGCCTGATCCCCCAGACGGTATGAGGCCCCGGCACCACTCGGGAGCAACGGACCCATCATGAATGTCTGCGCGCCGCTGACCAGCACATTCAGATGAGAAAAGGTTCTGACCTTGTGCTTTGTGGTCGGCGGCTGCGTTGAAGTCAGCAGCGCACGCGGGCGGTGTTGCCGTCGATACGGACGATGCACCTGCCGCACCTCAATGTCCCGGGGGAAGCATTTCGCCGTCAGCGTCACGCTTGAAGAAGGCATGGGCGCCGGCCTACGACGCCGACGGCACCGAGCGGTCCGGCGCCTGGGGCGCGGAGATCACCGACATAGCCGATGGCCCTGGACAGACGCGATCACCCACACGTTCCAGCGACTCGCCGCCCGGCCGGCCCGGCAAAGACCACGGGGAGAGACAGAACGATCGGGACGTGCTGGACTCCTACCTCCTCGAAAGCGGTGCCCTGTCCGACGCAAGATCCGGACCAATTGCGGACTACAGGACTACCGAACATCGCTTCTCGCCCCACACGCGCAGGTCGCCCCGCACACAGACTCGACAAGTACGGCGTAACCGTTTCCCCGTGTCATGCGCCGCGTGCATTTGGGCGATCCGCAACTTGCGTTGGTGACGTCCCGGTCGGCGGTGGATGCTGGCTTGCATGACGCAGCACGAGACCATCACCGGACGTGACCTGCACAGCTTGGTCGGCACCACGGCTGCGGCCGCCACCGTCCCGATGGGCGACAGCGAAGCTGCGGCACAGGCGGCGACGGGGGACGTCACCGTACTCATGACCGACCACGGGTCGGCCATATCGGTGACCGCGGATCCGCCGGTAGCGCTGCGGGACGCGTTGCGGAAACGATCACGACGTCCCGGCATCGCTGCTGGTGCCGGCCCGTTAGCGGCAGCTTGGCGTCCGATATCCGCACCCGCCGCGAGGTCGGCCAGGCCACCAGGTCGATATTCGGGCCTTTGGGAGGAGAGCAGAGTGGACAAGGAGGCGAACTCACCGGTTCTGCTCGAACTTCCCTCGCAGCTGGAGGGGTTCGGTCTCGTCACGGAGGTTCGGCGGCGGCGTGACTCCGGCCAGGTGTACCGGGTGCGGTCGGCGTACTGAGGCTGGATCCGCCATGAGCACACCCGTTCGCGGCGTCTGCTGACCGCGACGTTCACGGTCCGCCGGGCCCGAGCGCCGACCCGCGGGTATCGGCGATCGTCGACGAGCGTCTCTACGCGCGCGAGCATGACACGGGTGCGCTTTCCGACGAGGGCTGGTCGGCTTCGCGGATCTGCTGCTGGTCGTCGGCCATGAGACCACTGCGAACGTGGCCTCGTTGCCCGCGGCCAACGGTGATCCGGCACCACTGGAGGACGGAGACGTCCTCGACGTCACCCGTGCCCGCTGCCCGCATGCGGCCTTCGGCCACGGTATCCATCACTGTCTCGGCGCGACGTCGGCGCGTGTCGAACTGCGGCTGACGCTTCCGGCGTTGCTGCGGCAGTTCTCCGGGTCGCGTTTCGCCGACCCTGGCGCTGTCCCCCGCTGTCAAGGACGGCGCGCTGATCTACGGACTGCGGTCCCTGCCCTTGGGCTGGTGCCCCTCTCGAATGGAACAAATGTTGACCATCGACCTACAACCCGCCGCCGTACTCCCGGCCGAGGCCGACTTTCCCGACCACCGGCAGGTGGTGCAACGGTTCGGCGACCTGGCGCCGGACGGCACGACGAGCACAGTGGCTCTGTCGCGCATGTTCGAGCATCCTCTGGTCGGTCTGCGCTTCGCGCGCTTCGACAAGCTCGTGGCCGAAGGCGGATTCGGGCCGTTCCGTTTTCTGTTCGTCGGTCAGCGTGTCGAACGGCGGGCGGCGTTCGGCCAGAATGGCGGGACCGTCCGGATCGGTACCGGCATCCGGGCGATCGGGCGGTCCTCGTACACCTACGGTCAGGGGATGTTCGCCGGCGGGCAGCTCGTCGCTACGGCCGAGGGCACCATGGTGCTCGCGGACGAGTCCAAGACGATCCCCTTGCCGGACGAGCTGCTCGCCGATCTTGAGGAGCTGCGGCTGCCGGAAACAGGCATGGCAGCCGCGGCGAGACCCGATCCGCGCCGCCTCAAGCGGCAGTACTACCCGGCCGCTGCGACCGTCCACGCCCGCGTCGGGGACGTCGATCTCAACCGGCACGTCAACTACATCGCCCAGCTCGGCTGGTACGACGAGGCGATCGCGGCTCATGCCCACGGCCTGCTGGGAGGCGGCTCCGCCAGAAAACTGCCGTGGTTCCTCCCCTGGCGCTACCAGGTGAACTACCTCGGCGAGGTCCATTACCCCCGTGCCTACGACGTCGGGATCGCCGTCAGCGGACACGACGAGCACTCCGTGCGCTACGAACTGGGGCTGTTCGACAGCGGACAGTGCCTGGGGACGGCGGACGCCACCGCGCCACGCGGTGCGCTTCCGGGCGTCGCGCTCGCGGATGCGGCTCCGTCCGCTTCGGACGCCTAACGCAGAGGGGCTCATGAATCATGCCGAAAATCTTGACGGAGTCGTACTGGCCCGCCGACACCAGCGCACCGGTGATGGAGCTGACCGCCGGAGACCTGTTGCGGGAGGCCGTGCGGGACGCCGGGTCCCAGACCGCCCTGATCGAGGTCGCACCGCTGGATGCCCTGTCGCCGTCCGGCGCCGAACGCACCGATCGCCGGTGGTCCTACCGGCAGTTGCTGGCCGAGGCCGAGCAATGCGCGCACTGGTTGCTGGCCCGGTTTTCCCCGGGCGAGCGGATCACTGTCTGGGCTCCCAACATCCCCGAATGGATAATTCTCCAGTACGGTGCCGCCTTGGCCGGTCTGGTGGTGGTGACCGCCAATCCGGCGCTGCGCGCCGCGGAACTGCGCTATGTACTTGAGCAATCCCGTTCGGCCGGACTCTTCCACACCGCGGCGTTCCGCGACAGTGACATGACCGCGATCGCCCGGGACGCCGCGCACGGGCTCCCGGAACTCAGAACGACCGGCTGTTTCGCGGATTGGCAGACGACCGTGCGTGCCCATCAGGGCCGCGGGCCGCTGCCGGAGGTACGCCCTGGTGAAGCCGCCCAGATCCAGTACACCTCCGGCACCACCGGGTTCCCCAAGGGAGCGCTACTGCACCACCGCGGACTGGTGACCAACGCGAAATTCATGATCGACCGGACCCAGTTGCCCGAGCGGGGCACTCTGGCGTCCGCCACGCCGCTGCTCCACACGGCCGGCTGCGCCATGGGGGTGCTCGGCAGCGCCCACCAACGAGCTTCCTACGTCCTGTGTCAGCCGTTCGACACCGCGCTCGTGCTCACCGCGGCCCAGGATCACCGGGCGGACATGCTCGGCGGGGGCCCGACGATGCTCATCGCGCTGCTGAATCACCCCGGATTCGAGCAGTTCGACCTGTCACATCTGTCGCGGGTGCTCGCCGGCGGCAGCCCCATCCCGCCCGAGCTGGTCCGTCGCGTCGAGGACCGCTTCGGAGCCCGGTTCACCGCTGTCTACGGCCAGACCGAACTCTCCCCGGTGATCACCCAAACCAGCCCCGACGATTCGCCCGCGGACAAGGCCACCACCACCGGCCGTCCACTGCCGCGCGTCGAGGTCGCCATCCGCGATCCGCAGACCGGGGACATCGTGCCGACCGGGCGGCCCGGGGAGATCTACGCCCGTGGTCACCAAGCCATGCTCGGCTATTTCGAGCTGCCCGAGCGCACCGCCGAGACCATCGACCAGGCGGGCTGGGTGCACACCGGCGACCTGGGCAGCCTCGACGAACGCGGATACCTCACGGTCACCGGACGGCTCAAGGACATGATCATCCGGGGCGGCGAGAACATCTACGCCACCGACATCGAGCAGGTCCTGTTCACTCACCCGAAGGTGCGCGACATCGCCGTCATCGGCCTGCCGGACCCTGCTTGGGGCGAAATAGTCGTCGCCGTGCTCGTACCCGCCGAGCCCGGCCGACCGCCCACGGCGACGGAGCTGCACGACTTCTGCCGCGCACAGCTGGCTCCCCATAAGACACCGGTGCGCTGGCTACAGACCACCGAACTACCCCTCACCGGCTCCGGAAAAGTCCGAAAACACCGGCTCCGTGAGCTGGCCGACCACGCCGGGCTCCGGGAACTATAACGACGGCGCCATGACTCTCGGATACAGCGAATTTCCGGGTTGTCGCAGTTTCCGCGCAGGATCCGTGAACCAGTGCAAAATCTCAGGAGGTCACGTGCTCGACATTCAAGAAATTTCCGACCGGTTGGAGATCCAGGAGCTGCTGGTGGCTTACGCTACCGCGATCGACAGCAAGGATTTCGACTCCCTGGACCGGATATTCACCGAAGACGCCCATATCGACTACACGGCATTCGGTGCCATCGCGGGCACCCGCGCCGAAATGAAAGAGTTCCTCACGTCGAGCATGGCGCAGTTCGCCGCATGCCAGCATCTGATCGGCAACCCGGAGATCCGCTTCGACGGCGACCGCGCGACGGGGCGGGTGATGTGCCTGAACGCACTCGGCTTCCCGACCGAGAGCGGCGATCCGCGGATCGCGTTGCTGGGCATGTGGTACATCGACGAATACACCCGTACACCGGCGGGCTGGCGGATTTCCCGACGAAGCCAGGAACGCAGCTGGACACAGGGGCTCGGCGACGTCCCCGGAAACACGCACTGACCCGTGTTCTCGGACGGTGAGCACCCACGACGAAGCTGGGTTCCCCTTTCCCCGCGCGCCATGCGCTGAACGCATCGGACTGATCCGCAACTTGCGTTGGTGACGACCCGGTCGGCGGTGAGACCGCGATGGACGAACTCGCCGTGCGCACCGGAGTCGACCCGGTGGAACTGCGGCTGCGCAACTACGCGACGGAGGACTCGGCCGAGGGCCGTCGCTTCTCCAGCAAGTACCTCGACGAGTGCTATCGGGTCGGAGCCGAGCGGTTCGGCTGGACTCAGCGCCAGGCGCGCCCCCGGTCGCGGACCGACGGGGACTGGCTGGTCGGCATGGGGATGGCCAGTGCGATCTACCCGGCGTGGCGCCAGCCCGCCTCGGCGCGGGTCCGGTTCCGTGACGACGGCCGCGTCGCCGTCGCCTCGGCCACATCCGACGTCGGCACCGGCGCCTTCACCATGCTGGCGGCGGTCGGGGCGGGTGAGCTGGGTTTGCCGATCGGCTCCGTCACGGCGGAGGCGGGCGACTCCGCGCTCCCGCCCGGCGGTGTCGGAGCGTTCGGGTCCAGCGTCACGACGAGCACCGTGCCGGCGGTGCAGGCCGCGTGGCGGGCGGCCGTCAAGGCGCTCATCCGGTCGGCCGTGGGCAATTCGCGATCACCGTTCGCCGGTATCGACCCCGCGCCCGTGTGCTATCGCGAGGGCAGGATCGAGGCGAACGGCACCTCGGTCGACTTCCGTACCCTGCTGCGAGGCATGGAGGTGCCGTACATGGAGGCGGTCAGCACCGCGGCGCCGGACGCGGGCGCGGCCCGGTACCGGTTCCACTGCTTCGGTGCCCACTTCTGCGAGGTGCGGGTCCACCGGCTGACCGGTGAGCCGCGAGTCGACCGGTTCACGTCGGTGTTCGACGTAGGGCGAGTCGTCAACGCCAAGGCGGCCCGCGGTCAGCTGATGGGCGCGATCATCTGGGGCATCGGGCATGCTCTGCTGGAGGCCGACCCGATCGAGCCGGAGGGGGGTTCGCCGCGGCGAGCATGGCGGACTACCTCGTCCCGGTCCATGCCGACACACCGGCGATCGACGTGCACTGGCTGGACCGCCCGGACCCGCACATCAGCGAGTTCGGCGCCCGCGGACTGGGCGAGATCGGCCTGGTCGGCTCCGCCGCGGCGATCGGCAACGCCGTGTCCAACACGACCGGGATCCGCGTCCACGACCTGCCGATCACGATCGACAAGCTGCTGTGAGGCCGGTACGCGCGGCTGTCAGCCGGTCAGCTCCTTTGCCGCCGCGCGGATCGTGTCGCGCAACCAGGAGTGCATCGGGTCGGATTCCAGCCGCGCGTGCCAGATCATCCCGTACGGAAACGCGTCGAACCCTTCCGGCGCCTCGACCAGCCGCGTCCGCGGATCAGTGGCCGCCCGCAGTTCCGCGAGCCGCCGCGGGACCGTCGCCACGAGAGCCGTACCGGGCAGGACGTCGAACGCCGAGCTGAAGTGCGGCACCCGCACCGCGGCCCTCCTGCTGTGGCCGAGCGTCTGCAACCACCGTTCGATCATGGGCTGCTCCTGGTGCAGCAGTGTGACCACCACGTGACGGGCGACGACGTAGTCGGCCAGTGAGAAGCGATCGCGCACCGGGTGGTCGCGGTCCACGACGCAGACCACGTCGTCGGTGAACAATCGCTCCCACCGCAGCCGCGTGGCGGGGCGGAGCACGGACAGCGCGATGTCGGCCCGGCCTCGTTCGAGGTCGGCGTACGAGTCCTCATCGCGCGGTTCGATACGGACTTCCAGCTCGGGCGCGACCAGGAGGAGCCGGGGCAGCAGGTGCGGCCCCAGCGTGGAGGTGGTGTAGTCGGTGCCGATGACGCGCACGATCCCGGTCGCCGTGGAGGGATCGAAGCCCCGGCCGGCCACGAGACTCTCCAGCCGCGGCAGGAGCAGGGCGAGTTCGCGCTGCATTTCCCGCGCTCGCGGGGTCAACTCGTAGTCGCCGCCGGACCGGACCAGCAGCTCGTCACCGAACAGCGCGCGCAGTCGCTGCAATGTGCGGCTCATGGACGACTGGCTCAGGTGGAACAGCCCGGCGGCCCGGGTCACATTTCGTTCCTCAAGCAGGATGGAGAGAGCACGCAGTTCGTGCAACAGCCCAAGATCACTGTGCGGCATGCGCACAGTATGCATCCGCGTCAGCGGCCTGTACCGCCAGGCCGGCCAAGGCCGCTGCGGCAGCCTGCCGGGCTCGACTGCGCAGGGCCGCAGGGCCGTGTGCCGGACCCGGCCTCACCATACGCGCGGCGGTACACCCGCCCCCTTGGCCATCAGCACAATCCGCCAGGTCAATGGTTGGCCATGTGGACAACTCCGGGGCTCGGGGCGGTTTCTAGAGTGGCGTTCTCCCCGGCCAAAGGGAATCGGCCGCGCGGAAACGAGGGCGAGCGCGCACCGTACGCGGCCCGCCCCTGAAGAACGGAGACATGGTGCGACGGAAGACGAGTGCGGTGGTGGCCTTGGTGTTCATCGCCTCATTGCTGGCCATTCCCGCTGCCTCGGCGGAGACGCCTCAGTGCGACACCCAGCGCATCCAGGCGGCGGTGAAGGACCTGGGGAGCGTCGGCGCCTCGGGGATCAGCGTGACGGTGAAGAGCCCGCTGTGCGGGGTCCGGAACGGCGGTACCGGCCTCGCCGACCTCAGGACGGGCCGCGAGGTCGTCGGCAATGAGCACAGTCGTATCGCCAGCAACACCAAGACCTGGACGGCCACGGTCGTACTGCAGCTCGTCGGCGAAGGCAGGATCGGGCTCGACGACACCGTCGACCAGTACCTGCCCGGCCTGATCCGCACCGAGCACTACGACGGCCACAAGATCACGATCCGTCAGCTTCTCCAGCACACCAGCGGCCTGCCCGACTACCTGGAAGCTCCGTTCTGGAACGACCTGGACGCCCACCGCTGGGATCACATCGACCCCTTGCAGACGGTCGAGCAGACGCTGGCGCTGCCCCCGCCCGAGAGGACTCCGTCCGGCTTCGCCTACTCCAACACCAACTACAACCTGGCCGGCCTGATCGTCGCCGAAGTCACGGGCCGCGGCATCGGTACCGAGATCGAGCAGCGGATCATCAAGCCGCTCGGACTGCGCGACACCTACTGGCCCGGCGACCGCACCTCACTGCCCGAGCCCGACCTGCGAGGCTATGCGCAGGAGAACGGGAAGCCGGTGGACAAGACCGAATGGAACGTCTCCGCGGCCGATGCATCGGGCGCGCTGGTCACCACCGGTGCCGACGCGACAGCATTCTGGACCGCGCTGTGGACCGGGAAACTGCTGGCCCCCGCCCAGCTGGCCGAGATGAAGCGCACCGTCTCCGAAGAGGAGGGCGGCCGCTACGGCCTGGGCGTCGAGCGCTACGAGCACACGCCGGGCTTCGTCACGTGGGGGCACAGCGGCTCCATGGAGACCAGCCACAATTTCCGGAACGCCGTCACCGACGACGGGCAACGCGCCGTCACCCTGCTGATCGGCTCGGACCAGTTCGACTCGGCGAAGGTGGACGCCGTCATCGACGACCTCATCCGCACCCTCCGCTGACCGAAGACCAGAGACCGCTGGGACCGCTGGGACCGCTGGGACCGCCCCTCACGGTGGAGGAGGATCGGCGGTTCCGGCGGCGCCGCCGAGTCCCGCGAGGGCCCTCAACTGCAGCCAGAGGACCAGTCGTTCGTCGGGGTCGTCGAGATTGATCCCGAGCTGCCGACCGGCCTGCCTCAGGCGGTAGCGGCAGGTGTTGGGGTGGACGGAGAGCTCCTTGGCCGCCCTCGCCACGTCACAGCCCGCGTCGAACCAGGCCACGAGAGTACGGGCGTAGTCGGAGCCGTGATCGAGGTCCGCCGCCAGCACTCGCCGCCAGGCGCCTGCTCTCAGCACCCGCTGTTCCCGCATCACTTCGGAGAGCAGCAGGAGCGTCGCCCGGGGACGCACCTCGTCGATCACGGCCACCGGCAAGGCGTCGTGCAGCAGCCGCAGGACCAGATCCGCGTCCGCCCGCGAGTCGGCCACTTCGCCGAGGTGGGACACCACCTCTCCGAGCGCCGCTCGCACGGGCACCCGCAGCGACCGGTCGGCTCGGCGCACGATGTCCTCAGCCAGCTGCCGGTGCCGCCGGTCGATCGCGCTCCGCTCCTGCGGCGCGCGGCCCCCGCCGTGCTTCCCGGGCGCGGGCAGCAGCCCGTACACCACCCCGTCCAGGAGTACGCACGCCTGTCGCCCGTAGCGTGCCTCGCACTGCAGGCGCACGACATCCAGCAGCCTGAGCGAGGTCCGCTCGGCGTCCGGCACGCTCGCCGCGGAGTCGATCGCGAACGCGGCCACGCGGACCGTGTCCCACCCCAGGCGGTGTGCCGCCGCCCGGGCGTCCGCCGTACCGTTCAGCAATCGGCGTACCAAGTCGGTGTTCTGATGGTGGGCGAGCTCCTGGGCGGCACGGGCCCGCAGCAGGAGAAGCGCCGCCGTCGACGCGCCCTGGGCCAGGGTCTCCTCGGCGTCCCCGGCGAGCGTGCCGCCGTCGACCGCCCAGACCGAGCCGAGGGGCTCGCCGCCGGCCCGCACCGCGACGGCGAGCCGCGGCAGTCCGTGCGGTGTGAGCGGCGGCAGCCGCACCGGTCCGTCCGAGGCGAACACCAGCCGGACCTGTTCCGAGTTCTCCACGTCGTCCGGGACCTGGAGTCCGAGGATGCCCTGGCGGCGTTCCTCATCGACCGGCTGACCGGGCACGGTGGAGTAGGCCAGGACCCGCTGGCGCGGGTCCTCCACGGACACCGCCCCGCCGGCCGCTGCCGCGATCGCGTCGGCCAGCGCGAACAGATCCCCCAGCCCACCGCCGTGCGCGGACCGTGTGCCGATCGCCGAAGCGAGCAGCAGGTGCACATGGTGCCAGGCCGTCTCCTCGTCGACCGCCAGCAGCGCCACACCGCGCGCCTCGGCCTCGCCGACCGGCCCGTCCGCACCTCGCACCACGACTCCGGCCATCCCCGCCTGCGCGGCGTCCCGCACCAGCGGCCCGGCCGCCGCCGCCCGCACGCCGACCGCGAGCAGCAGGGCCCCGGGCGCATGCGACAGCGGAGCGTGCGGGTCGTACAGCAGCACCTCGGTGACCAGGGCCGAAGGGTCGGCCGGCGCGGCTTGCAGCCGTAGGGTCGGGCTGCCGACGACGTTCATCAGGCCGCTGAAAGTACAGCCGTCCATGGGCGCCCCTCCTCGCATCGGCTCCGGAGATGGCCGGACTGCTGCCCGGAGGCCACCGGGAAACCCCTCCGCCGTGCCACACGAAGATCAGTCTGGATGGGATTCTAAGCCGGACCGTGCTGCGCTCGATGGTCGAGCACAACGGGATGACCGTGAATCCCAGGGCGTCGGGAGCAGGACCCCAGCGTCCCGGACGACTCCTGTGACGAGTTTCCCTTCGCCGGCTCCGTGCAGGGCGGCACGAACGGCTCCGAGCGCACGGAGATCATCCCCAGGGAGACCGGCGGGGCGTGGCACGTCGACGTCGTACGGGACAGCCCCCGCGGTGCATACGCGCCCTGCGTACGGGCGCATGTCCCCAAGCCCGAGAACACGGGCGCGGGGGGCGAACTCGGCCGGGCCGTCCTCGCGGACCGCATCGTCACGATGGAGTGGTACGAGGTGCTCATCGCGCCGTGACGAGCGGCCGCCCGGGGCCCGCCGGCCCGGCGATGACCGGCCTCCACTCGGCACTGCCACTGTTCGAGGGTGATTGCCTCACTTTCGACCACAAGAAAATCTATGTCGGCTGGAGTAGACATTGGGTGGTGGTGTGGTTATGGTTTCTCTCGTAGCCGAGATCGAACGAGGCCGGGCAGAGACGAACTGCCGGCCAGTAGTACCCGCAGTTGCAGTTCGCAGGACGGTTCGGTGGTGGAGTTTCGAAGCCAGGGTTGTTGCAGGACGGCGACGGGGCTGACGGCCGGACCGGGTGGCCCGCAGTGATCAGGGGCTGCCGGAGCAGTACCGCAGTTCACGCAGTGGCAGTTCGGTAAGTGCGGTTCGCAGTACCCAGCAGTGAGTGAAGTGAGTGAGC
>NZ_JBFAIV010000061.1:0-24195 GCF_040654875.1 Streptomyces sp. NPDC050610
GAGACCCTGTCCTCATGCACCGACCTCCCACAGATCACACGAACCAGACCCCCGTTCGATCCGCAAGCTCGATGAGCGATATGAATACGGCCTCTGAAAACATGGCAAGCCCTATCGGCGAGGAGTGGTTCCGTCACGCTTTGGGGAGAGTTATGCCCATTTCACGCATGGCGTCGGAGGCAGGGCCGCCTTCGGAGCGTTCGGTCTTGTAGCCCTTGACGCGGGGTTCGAGGGTGCGGGGGTCGACGGCTTCGGAGGGGGCTCCGCTCGCGTAGAGGCCGTCGGGCTGCTCGTCGCGGTCGTGGGGGGCGAGCCAGAAGACGCGGCGCAGGTAGGTGCCGGAGGCGCGGGAAGGTTTGGCGCCGGGGCCCAGGACGGCGTAGCCGACGAGGCGGCCGTGGCGGTGGTAGGTGGGTTTGCGGTTGCGTCCGGTGACGCGGTCGAGGGTCTGGCGGACGTAGTCGAGAGGGGCGGTGTCCTCGAGCCACACGAGTTCGGCTTCGTGGGTGAGGTCCTCGGGGTCGATCAGGGCGCTCACGCACGCTCCTCGGCGATGTCGGCGATGAGGCCGAGTCCTGGGTAGTACTTCTTGGAGTTGGAGGTGGCCATGTCCTTGGGCGAGCTGATGCCGATGGTTTCGCGGACGCGTGCGGCGAAGGCGCGGGAGGAGACGGGGCTGGCTCCTTCGCCTGCGCACCAGCGGGTGTAGGCGAGGTAGAGGTGTTTCTGCTCGGCGCGCAGACCGGGTTCGACCTTGCAGGATTCGCTCATGAAGCGTCCCATGTGGTCCTCGGTCTCCGCGTAGGCGGTGGTGGCGACGCGCACGCGCTCGGGGCCGGTGAGGTCTTTCTCGCCTCCAAGGTAGCGGCCGGCTCCGGTGACCAGCCAGGCCAGGATGCCGGGCCCTTCTTCGGTGACGAGGATGTCGGCGAGGTTGTCGACCTTGCGGGCGTCGGGCACGACGCGTTCGAAGGGCAGCAGGCGCATGCGGCGCCAGAACGCGAAACCGCCGGTGCCGACTTCGGGGCGGTGGTTGCCCGGGAGGAAGAGCTTGTGGGTGGGGACGAAGGAGAAGAAGTCCTGGCGCATGCGGCGGGCCTTGATGATGTCGCCGCCCGTCAGCAGTTTGACGCGGGCTTCGTCGAAGCGGTCGCCGGCCTTGAGTTCGGAGCAGACGATGACGCGCCGGCCGTGGAGCTCGGCGAGGTCGGTGGGGTGGCCTTCGAAGGGCTTGGCCATCAGGAAGCCGGGCGGCGCGGCGTCGGCGTAGTCGCCGAGCAGTTTGACCAGGACGTCCAGCAGGACGCTCTTGCCGTTCTTGCCCATGCCGTAGAGGAAGGCCAGGATCTGGGCGCCGACGTCGCCGGTGATGGAGTAGCCCAGCAGCAGGTGCAGGAAGTCGATCATCTGGCGGCCTTCGGCGTCGGTGCCGAAGGTGTCCTGCAGGAAGCGGTCCCAGCGGGGGGGTGGGCATCTGCCGGGGGGCGGCGGAGGTCGAGCGGGAGTGGAAGTCGCGGTACGGATCCGGGGTGTTGATGCGCCCGGAGCGCAGGTCGACGATGCCACTGGGGGTGCACAGGGCGTAAGGGTCGGCGTCCAGCAGCATGCCGTGGGCGGATTTGGCCTGCAGGAGCATGGCTTTGATGCCGAAGGTGGACATCGCGCGGCGGCGTTCGCGGCGCAGTTCGGCGTCGGTGTGCTCGCCGCTGGGGTCGGTGCGGGCGAGGGACTCGGCCATGTCGCCGGCGGCCCATACGACGGTGTCGTGGTCGTCGGGCTCCCACCGGCAGCCGGTCCACTTGTACCAGCCCAGGCCGTTGACGTGCCGGTAGTCGCCCGCATAGAGGTGGGCGAAGGACTTGGCCAGGCCCCGGTCGGTGAGCGAGTCGGGCAGCAGCCCGGCCTCGGTCGTGCGGTAGGGGGCGTGCGGCCGCGGGCTTTTGGTCTGGGCGGGGAGCGGCACGGGGGGGGCTGGGCGAGGATCTGCTGGGCGGCCGCGGCGGGGTCGAAGGCGGCTGCGGCGTTCACGGGCGGTCTCCCGGGTAGAGCGGGCGGCGGGCGCCGGCCGTCAGACCGCTGCGGATGATCTGCGTGGCGCGGCGGTGCTGGTGGGGCCGGGCGTGGTCGGCGACGGCCAGCAGCGCCTCCTGGGCGGCGGCTTCGGACAGGAGGCCGCCGGCGACCAGGCCGCCGGCGGTGAAGGCGGCGCGGTTGAGTTTGTCGGAGAAGCCCGCGCCTTCGGGCTGGGCCGCGCAGGCGGCCACCTCGGCGAGGACGTTCTCCAGGACCCGGGCGGCGGGTTTGCGGCCGCCGCCGGCGGCCAGCACCGCCTGGCGGGCCCGGGGCGGCGTCACCGTGGACCGCGGTGCTGCGGCCGGTGGGGCGGGGCGGTCGAGGTGGCCGGTGCGGGTGAGTTCCCGGGCCAGCCACTCGGGCAGCGCAGCGGGCGTGCGGCAGGGGCCGACCGGGGTGTAGACGCCGGCCGAGGTGGCGGTGCCGGGAGCGACGATGTAGCCGCCGGTGCCGCGGACGTCGACCTGCCAGGCCAGGGCCCGGTCCGTCCGGGAGCCGGCCGAGCACAGCCAGCTGCGCCCGGCGCCCGCCCGGTACCAGATGTGTAGGCCGCCCGAAGGGGTGCGCACCCGCAGAGTCGACTCGTCCACGGCGGGGTCGGCGGCGCCGCGCAGCGCGGCCAGGAGCGCCAGGGTGTGGAAGCCGGTGCCGAGGCCGGTGAGGTCGACGGTGTCGTGGATGGCGATGCCGGGCAGCAGCCGCTCGCGCGCGGGCACCGGCCCCGGGTGCGCGTCGACGTCGATGACGACCAGGCCCGCGGGGCCGCAGGCGACGCCCACGCCGAAGTCGGGATGCCGGCCCCACCAGCTGCACAGCCGGTCGAGGTTGAGGGTCGCGCAGTGGAAGCCGTGACACCAACGTCCGGCGGGCAGGCACGGGCACTCGCGGGGGCTGTGTCCGCTCCCGGCGCAGTCGCGGCAGTTGCCCGCCGGCGTCTTGCGGCCCGGGCTGAGCGGGTGCACCGGCCAGCCGGCCGCCGCACACCACTGGGCGACGGTCAGCATCTCGGGACGCAGGAGCGGCAGGGGGATGGCGGGGCCTTCGACTGATCGGTTCGGGCTTCAGTACTCGGGGACATGACTACAAGTCAGCAGGTCAGGGCAGTTAGGGTACGGTCTCCAGCGACTGAAGCGACTCAAGTTCCCAAGTGGGGCGATCACAGGCTAACCGAGGATCTACCCGCGCGCAGGAATCTTTCGCGCGTGGCGTTGACCCGCGCGCAGCAGCGCGCGGTGCACCTTTGACCCGTGCTCGGCCGGACCGTCAGCGACTGAAGCGACCGGCTCCCCGAAACGACTGCGCAAACGCCCGGAGTTCTTGCCCGCGGATCTCGGGGCTTCGGTCGCTTCGGTCGCTCGCACTGCTGTGGCAAGTACCTGAGCTGGAAGAATCCTTGTTGGGCGCTGAGTCGCTGCCACGGGAGGCCTGCCGCCAGAACTGCCGCCATCCCCGGCAAGGCGCGGCGCGACCGAGCGGCTGAAGCAGGACGGCGCCAGGCTCTGGGCCGTTCAGTCCCTCCCCGTGAGAGCGGCCAAGAGGCCTGAGCACCGGCGAGGAGCGACTCGTGCGCTTCAGTCGCTCCCCTCGGTGGCGACGAAAGTTGCAGGTCAGAGCGGTGGTGTTACGTCGCCAGCGACTGAAGCGACTGGAGTTCGGAATTATGAAGACATTGGCGGGCGCGCGTGCGCGTCATAGATACGGACCTTCAGTCGCTTCAGTCGCTTTCCGTCCTCGAAAGAGCCTTTCACCAGGCATTTTCAACAGCGACCGAGCTGAGGAGACCACAGTGCTCAGTCGCTGACCGCTCAACTCAGTCGCTCGACCCGTCACCCGAGACGACAGCCGCTCCCCATCCGGCCGCCGCCGGCTGGCGCTGTAGGCGACGGCCTCGCGGTCGTCTCGGGCTGGGTTTCCTGTGCAGCCGGTGGTTGCGGCCCGGCTGCACAGGAAACCCAGCCCGGTCTCGGGTGGTTCGGCCGAAGCCTCGGCTCCGTTTTTCGCCCAGGCCATGACCCGGGTCGACCAGGCAGTTTTTTCTGCCCTGGACCTGTGCAGCCCCTGACCCGTTTTTTCTTGAGAGGCGACTTCGTGGATCGCGCCCGCTCGGGCCCGGGTGCGCCGTACGGTCGTTCCACGCGATCAGGCAGTGACGCCGGATCAGGTGTCGGAGGGTTTTCGAGGATGGTCAACGCCCGTACGTACCCGCTGTGGCGGGAGCTCGCGATGAGCGAGGACCTCCCCAAGGAAGCCCTCAAGACGGTGATCGAGACCCTGTGCACTCCGGCGACGACTCCGAACGGCTTCGACTCCCAGGCCGACCGGTGGCGGGAGGAAGCACTCACGGCCGCACTGCCCGTGCTGCTGGCCCGGACATCGGCCAAGCGGCTACGCGGCCGACTCCTGATGCACGCCGACGAGAAGACGCTGGCCGCCTTGGCCGCCGCGGGCACGGTGACCACCGCCGATGTGCCCGCCGTCCTGCGGCACCGCCGGGTCTGGGCCGGGCTGATCTCCGCCCTGGCACGGCACCCCGGCCAGGTCGAGGCGGCGATCGCGCTCCTGCCCAGCCTCCCCGACCATGAGGTGGAGGAGGTCGTCCGGGACTGGGATCCCGACCGCTACACCCGCACCAAGGGCGCCGCGCCGGCCCCGCCCGTGCCGCCGGAATTGTTCGACGCCGTCCTGGAAGCCTGCCTCACGCCGCTCGCCGCGTACCTGCTTCACCCGGAACCCGAAGAGGGCTGGGAGGCCGTGTCCGCGTTCTCGGCGGACTGGTCGCTGGAGCTGGGAGGCCGCGCTGGGTGGGCGATGCTGGCCCGGTGTCCCCAGCAGTGGGCGCAGCTCACCGCGCACCCCGTGCTCGGGGCGGCGGTCCAGCACCTGCTGCTGGACCAGGCCGAGACGCAGGCCGTCGAGGATGCTCGGCTCCGCGCCGCCGGCCCGGATAGCGCGGAACCTTCCGTCGGCCCGGTGCCCGCTCTCAGCGAGGAGCTGCTGCTCGCCTGCCTTCCGGCTTTGTGCCTGCCCGAGCTAGCCGAGCTGCCCAATCCGCAGGTGGCGGCCCGCCGGACCCTGCACCACATCGCCCGCCGCGTCCACAACAACCCGCGCTTGGCCGGCCTCGCCGCCGGCCAGCTGCACGCGGCCGTCGACGCGCTCGTCACCCGCGGCCAGCTGCTCAGCTGGGCCGACAAGCAGGAGGGCGGCCACGAGTTCGACGGCCGTGTCCTCCGCCTCGCCGAGGACCTGGCCCTCATCAGTGCCCACCCCGATCACCTCGCCGGGGCCTGTGCCCAGGTCGCCCGACTGGATCAGCCGGCCGTTGTCTCCCCCACGCCGAACCGGACTCTGACCCGCATCATCGACAACATCGATCCCGACCACGACCGTCCGGCCCGGCTCCTGGAACGCCACTCCGAGCACCTCCGGGTCCAGGCCCTCGCCGCCAACCCGCACACCCCGCGCACCGCCGTCACGGACGTCCTGAACGGACTGCACCCCGCCGAACTCGCCTGGATCGCCGAGAAGGCCGGCGGCCCCGACTGGTTCCTGGCCACGGCGGCCGCCGTCCCGGCCCCCGAAGACGAGGACGACGGTGTGGTGCGGCTGCTGGACGACGACGAACTCGGCAAGCACCCCGCCCCCGCAGCCGTCCTGCAGTCCTGGCTCGACTCCCCCGCCACCGGTGAGATCCTCTCCCGCTCCGAGGTCTACCGCACCGTCGTGAAGTCCCGCTACCGCACCCGGGATCACCTGCGTCAGATCCCCGCCGAGGAGATCCTCGCCCGCCACGAACCCGACGTCGCCCTGCCGATCCTGCTGGACCGCTGCGGGCGCAGCACGGGACGGTGGGAGGCCCTCGCCGCCGCCATGACCTTCGAGTACGGCGACGAGGAAATCACCTTCGGTCAGTTCCTCGGCTCCCTGGACTCCACGCCCTCCCGGGCGCGCCCGTCCTGAGCAGGCTGCTTCGCCGGCCACACGCTCCGAAACAGCCCGCGTTCACCTGCCGTCGCCCGTGTGCCGCATACGGTTGCCTCGGCCGCCCGCACGCCGCCCGGCGCAGCGGGAAGACACGGTGAGCATCGCATGACACGGACAGGAGGCAGGCCGGGATGACGCAGGCCGCGGTGAGCGAGCTGGACGAACGGGTGCCCGGGCGCCGTTGGACGGTGCGGCTGGACGCCGCCGGCCGGGGCAGTGCGGCGGTACGCGTCTCGTGCAGCCGCCCCGCCTGCGCCGAGACGCGCCATGCCTCCGCGGCCGCCGGCCGTGCCGCCGCCATCGCCCATCTCAAGGCCCACCTGCGCGCGGCCCCCGCCCCCAGAGCCGGGGCGTACTGCGCGTGCAGGGCCGAGGGCTGCCACACCCATCTCCCCGACACCGGCCGCAACGTGCGCGCGGAACCCTGGCGGTGCGGCGGTCCCGTCGTCCTGGCCGTGACCACCGACCGGGAAGGACGCTGGTGGCAGGCGGTGGAGTGCTGCTCCCGGTGCGCGGCCGCCACCCCCGGAGCCAAGACCGCCGCCACCTCCCCGGCCCCCAAGGCCGCGGACCGTCCGGCCCCCGCCGCCCCCGGCGATGGCGTGCCGCGGTTCTCCGACCGCCAGGTCGCCGCCGGCCCGGTCCCGGCCCCCCGCTCGGCACCCGTTCGGCGCCGCCCGCCACAGGCGAAGATCGCCCAGCGGGTCATTCCACACAGCCTGCGGCCCGTCGCCTTGCGGGACGAACTCATCGAACTCGGTGACCTCTTCCGCGCCTACCAGCAGCGCGACGAGCCCGACCTGGCGCTGCTCGCCGACCTCCAGGAGCGCAAGGCGCGGGCCTTCACCACCTGGGCCGACGTCAGCGGCATCATGAGCCTGCGGCTGGAGGCCCGGCGCGCCGAGCAGGCCGCTGCCGCCGCCCGCCTCCAGCACCAGCAGCGCACCGGCGTCAGCACCGACGACGGGCCGGCAGTGCCCCGGCTGCTGACCGTCCCGGCGCAGTGGGAGCACGCGCGCTCTGTCCTCGCGCACGTGACCGGCCGCACCCCGCTGCCCGGACCGGAAGCACGGCTGCTGGTGCTGATGCTGACCCTGCGCACCGCACACACCGGCACCGGCAACCTCGTCGGCCAGGACCTCACCGCGCTGGGCCTGAGCGACCCGGAGGACCTGGTCGGGAAGCTGACCGGCTGCGGCTGGCTGGAACTTCCGCGCACCGCCGGCGACCTGCTCGCCTCCCGGCCGGAGAACGCCACCCCGATCGCCGTCCCTTCCCTGGCACCCCGCGCGGACGGGGCGGGCCCGTTCGCGTTCGGCAAGAAGATGCGGACCAAACTCTCCGGGTGGGCTCAGAAGGTCATTTCGGACAAGAAGCTCCGCAAGACCAAGGCCACCGCCGGCACCCGGCTGCTCGCCCTGACCCTGGCCACCCAGACCGACGCCTCGGGGCGCCTCGGGCCCGACGGCCGCGGCGTCGCCCTGAACGCCCTCGCCACCTGGGTTCCGGCCGACGCCGGTGAACTGCAGGACATGGTCGACCAGTTGGCCGCAGCGGACTGGCTCACCGACGCCCACCTCACCGACACTCACCTCGCCGGGCAGCTGACCGATCGCGTCCTCCCCCTCAGCTGCCCCCTCAGTGCTCCAGACACGCATCCGTCCGCGTGAACCGTGGCGGTGTCGCCCGACATGGCTCGGTCACCGGTGGATGATGGGCGGTGGCCTGAGGCGGGCCACGTTCTGACCGCCGCCCGATCCGGCGTACCGGGACGCAAGGAGCGTGGCGTTGCACCGGCCTGCACCCCATCGGGATTACACACAGCATCTCGTCAGTGTTCATTGACGTACCGGGATCGGGCAGAGTCGCGTCAGAAAGGCACTGCCGTGAGCGACCATTCCTCGTGGGAATCCCGCAAACTCCGCTACTGGTCCGAGTGCAGTGGGCAGTCGCGCCGCACCGGCCTTCGCACCAGCCACCCGGCGCCCGCGGCCTCGCCGGCGCAGGCACGGCTGGAGAGCCTCGTCCTCGAGCAACTGGGAACCTCCCCGGACCTGTGCGCGCACCCCTTCGGCATCACCTCGCTGAGCAGCGCCGACACGTCCCTCGCGCTGTACCTCGACGCCTACATGGGCCGCAAGCGGTGCTCCTTCCCCGAGCACTGTCTGAGCCGGCTGCTGCCCGCGGCTCCCGCAACAGGAGGCGGCGACGATCCACACGGGATCGCCGGCCTGCGGATGAGCGGTATCGAGGCCGACGATCGGCATCTGCACCTGTACATGGTGAAAGGCACTGGGCCAACAGCCACGCTCGTACTCGCCCTGCCCAAGGGGCTGACGGAGGGCTGGGCGGACATCGAGCGCCGGCACCGGCGCTGGTGCGACGAAAACGGCCTGCGGCCACTGTGGACGGCTCCACAACTCGACGGCGTGGAATCCGGCTACCTCAGCACCTATCTCAGTCTAGAAGGCTCACGGGCCAGGCGGGCCGCGGTGGGCAGCGGGCTGCTCCGGCGTATCGCGCTCTTCCACACCGTCACCGCCTTCTACCGGATCCAGTGCTGGGACGACGGTGACAGCTGGAAGGTCGACGCCCGCACCGCACATCCTCGAGCCCGCTGGCGCGACCAGCTCCTGCAGCGACTGTGCCACCCACGCTGGGGCCTGCCGGTTCACATGGCCCACCGATTCTGCCGCTGCGCCGAACCGGACACCCCTACCAGTGGAACCGCACCTGCGACTTCTACTTCGACGGCGACGCCACCGGCAACGACGACCCCATCTACCTGCGCGTCCACGCCAGCCCCGAAGGGCACGACTACGACCGGCAGATCGCAACACTGCACCAGGTCGGCGCCCCAGCGGACTGGATGGCCCGTGCCTTCCCCGAGCAAGCAGTCCAGCACCACGACCGGCACTGTCAGGCAGGGCGGCTGAGGTAACAGAACGTCTGTCACCGAACGAGAGGATGCCGCGCCTGCCTGGACCGGCCCTGCTCGCCATCAACAGCCCCCATGACCGCGGAAGCCCTGTTCGCCCGCTGGCCCAACGCTACGCAGAAGGCGATCTTTCCCACGGCGGGCTGGTCTTCACCAGCGACTTCGCTTTGTCCACTGGCTGCCGTTATCCTAGGATTTTCCCCGCAACGAAAAGCGCTTCCTTGAGCATCCAGATCGCAGTGAGAGACAGCACTGGAAAAGCGATCAGAGAGAAGATGGTGCCGCCGACGCGGCCGCGCAGTGGAAGTACCTCCGCTCTTGATGGGTTCCGGGGAAGGTACAGAACGCCCATCGTGTCACCGGGGTTCAGGATGCGGCTCGTGGTCGAGGCGCCTGTAATCTCGTGCAGTCTGCCGTGGTAATCCTCGAATCTCACCACGGGCCTGATCCCCTGCTGGCTCCCGAGAACACCCACCAGCACCCCGTTGGCACGCATCCCCTCCCGCCTCAGCCGCACCCAGCCCACATTCATCCGAACCACACCGAAAGCACACGCGGCTGCCACCGCGAGTATGACGAGATAAAAGACAAGTTCCACGACCATTCCGCGCATCGAAACCACTACCTCCCCTGTAGAATAGTTTTGCGGATTCTACCACTGCCGGAAATCCAGGAAGGCGAGTGCAAGTGACACTGAAAGTGTCGGGTGGCTCGCTGAGAATCACAGAACTCCGGAAGGCAGTAAGTTTTGTGTTTAACGGGAGTCAGGGGGAACTTTACTCAGCAGGTGAAGCGCCACCTCCGAGAGGGGAGCCAGGAGAACCAATGGTAGACACAACTGACGAACGCTGGCCGATCTTTTCCATGGTGCAGATCCATGGGTCAAGCACTGAGGACCCAAATTGGGTGGGCCCGGGTCTGACAATTGACGTCCCAGCCGAGATGGTCGGATACAGGTACGAGGCCGACGAGGCGCTGACGATAGTCTCGGACATGGAGTCTGGGCGCTTCGTTAAGTTCGGCTCAAACGGAGTTCTCGGAAGCACCTTGCTCGATACGGCAACAGGTGAAGTGGTCCAGTACGTTCCAGGTGCAGGTCGGGTACATCTGATGAACTCATCGCTCCCCGCTTTCACGGAAACCGTGAAGAAATTTTCAGAGCGTTTCCCTTTCTATAGCTCAGATAGCGATGCGAGTGAGATCGCAGCTGCTGCAGCAGACGTAGATCAGCTCATTCGGCACATCGACCCGCCGGCCCTCGTCCAGGACGGATTCTGGGCAACACTCATTGACGACATGGAAATCGGAGACTTTTCCACAGAGGGAATCCTCGACCTCGCATAGGCCTCCGCGCAGACAGGCCCGAACCACACCACCCACCGCCGGTCACCCAGGCTTGCCCGACGACCGGTGGCAGGGCCCCGACTCGACAACAGCCCCCGGTGCCTCGTGCACGGCTGAACACCGCAGGCCCAGCCGCCGGGGCACTGCATACCGTGCAGACGAGCGGACCGTGCTTCCTCGACGGCCACGGCGTCCCGGCGCCCCGCAAGCGGTTGCCGCTGTGAGCCGTTCAGCGGGGCCGGGCGGCAGGAGCTGACTATGAAAGGAAAACTTCAGATGGCCACATTGGAGCCCTTCTTCGTGCTCGCGAAGGCTGTTTCTGAAGGGAGAATGTCCCCTTCAGAATTCTCTCTCGTCTGCCTTCCCCTGTATAAGGGGTATGGCGGCCCGTACCCATCCCCCGAGCACTATCAGGCTGCGACGGATCTCTTCTATGTTGCGCATGATTACGATTCAGCTGACGCCGAGGTGCCGGATCTGTTGAACGGTGATCAGGTCCGCCTGAAGGCGGCGGATATCGCACGGCGAATGAAGATTCTTCTGCAGTAGCCAAACTCGGGCAGGCCGCTTTGACGGAAGAACGGGTGGGTCCCTCGGTTCAGGGTCGGGAGGCCCACCCGTGTCAGCAGGAACGCCGGAGCCTGCAAGCTGAATCGCCCTGGAAGTCCTCCTCAGACGCCCCGCCGCCCCGTCAAAGCCGTACGCGAGCTCGGCGACAACCACCAGATCACCGAGCTCGTTGCTGACCGCGAGCCGTTTTTCATCAGCCGTGAACAGTCCCCGCCCCCACCGCTACGTCCATGGCGATCGGAGCCCCCGTCCCTGCACCGCGGCCGCCGCGAACATCCAGCAACTCCACGCCGCGCGCTCGACAACGCGACATGCCGCGGCTCCGTCCCCACCCAGGCCATGACCCGGGTCGACCAGGTGCTGAAGGCCGTCCCGCGTAGACCGCACGGGGCGTCCGCGCCTGACTCGGTGTCGCCGAGGTAGTACTCAGCGAGCCCGGTTAGTCGGGTCATCCGGCGAGTCGTTGCCGGGCGTACTCGCGCAGTTCAGTCATCGGCTGTTCGGTCCGGTGGTCCAGGCGGCGGATGAGTGCGGAGGCGAGGTCGATGCAGCGCATGGCCCCGGAGTCGAGGGCAGTGTCGAAGGCGGCGCGGGCGTCGGCCGCGGCGGCGGTTGCGTCGCGGTGGTGGAGCGCTCCTTCGGCCCGGTAGGTCAGGAAGACCGCTTTGGTGCGGGAGCGGCGTGGGTCGAGTTCGCCTAGTCCGGTGTCGATGGCGGTGCCGGCGCGGTGGGGATCGCCGAGGTCGAGCCAGCAGCGTCCGGCGTCGGCGTTGAGGTCCGCGATCGACATCCAGGAGATAACGGGGGGTGTGTCGTGGGGGCGGGTCCTGTCCAGTTCGTTCTCGGCGGACGTCAGGGCGCGCTGGGTTGCATGGCGGTCCTGGAGTACGGCGCAGGCTCGTGCGCGGCGGACGTCGAGCAGGGCGCGGGCGGCCGCCGTCCGGGTGCGGGAGTGGGCGTGGTCCAGGACGCGGATGGCGTCGGCGGGCCGGGCCAGCCAGGTGGCCTGGTAGGCGAGGTCGGAGAGGGCGACGGCGGCGAGGTCGCGGTCGCCGGCCTGGTGGGCGGCGTGGACGGCGGCTTGCCAGTGGCGTTGGGCGTCGGCGTGCCGGTCGGCGTCGAAGCGCAGCCATGCGGCGCAGTGGGCTAGTAGGACTCCGTTAGGTCTGTCTGGATCTTGATGGTCTGTGGTGGTGTCGGGTTGTTGAGAGGGGACGGTGGCAGGTGGTGCACCGGCCGGTCCAGCAGTTCAGCAGGTCCTGGAGGGCGTCGAGGATCTGGTAGAGGGTGAGGCCGGTGTGGGGGCTTTTGGGGAGAGCCGCTGTTCAGTGAGGAAGGCGTGGGCGGCGGTCACGAGGGTGACGTGGTGGTGCCAGCCGGGCCAGGACCGGCCTTCGAAGTGGTCCAGCCCCAGGCCATGCTTGAGTTCCCGGTAGTCGTGCTCGATCCGCCAGCGGATCTTCGCCAGGCGGACCAGTTCGGCGGTCGGGGTGTCCTCGGGCAGGCTGGAAAGCCAGTATCCGGTGGGCTCCGCGGCACCGTCGGGCCACTCTGCCAGCAGCCACATCTCGGGCAGCACGCCATCCCAGCCGCCGCTTCGCGCGATGGCCGCGCCCTGCACCAGGCGGCGGACCTTCACCCCGGCGGGCCGCACCCGCAGCGCCAGGAAACCGGAGCGCAACGCCGTACGGGAGCCGGGACGCCAGGTCACCTCGGTGAAGGCGTCCCGGCCGGCGGCGGCAACGAGCCCGGCGACGGCGGTCGGCGGGTGCCGGTAGCGGGGCACCGGTTTGCGGCCGTTGCCCGACCAGGACGGCGTGTGCGGCACGGCGGCGCCCGGCCGGACGGTGGTGTCACTGCGCACGGCCACGACGTAGGCGGTCCCCCGGCTGGTCAGGCCGGCCCGGAAGGCGGCGTTCTGTCCGTAGCCGGCGTCGGCCACCACCAGTGGCGGCCGCATCCCCCAGCCGGCCAGCTCGTCCAGGATGTCCAGGGCAAGCAGCCACTTCTCCCGGTGCCCGCACTCCTCGGGCACCCTGGTCCGCTGCCGCCGCACGGCATCCTCGGCCCATTCCTGCCCCAGGAACAGCCGCCACTGCAGCGGGCAGGACGCGGTGTCGGTGACCGCGTGGACGCTCACCGCGACCTGGCAGTTGGCCTGCTTGCCCAGCGCACCGCAGTACTGGTGGGCCACGGCGACCGACATCCGGCCGTCCTTGGGGAAGGACACATCATCGACCGCCCACGCCTCCGCTCCTATCAGCGGGAGCATCCGCTCCGCGATCCGCCGCCGTACCGGCACCGGGTCCCAGGTCGACTGGTTCACGAACTGCTGCAGGTTCTGCTCGTCGCCGTCCGCCAGCCGCCCGGCCATCGCCTGGACCGACTTCCGGCGCCCGTCCAGCATCAGCCCCCGCAGATAGCAGTCCCCCTTGGCACGCTGGTCCTTCCGCGGCACCGAGGCGAACACATCCGCCACGAACTCCGCCAACCCCACCCGCAGACTCTCCACTTGCCGCATGTCCACGAACCCAACATGCACCCGAACAGCCCAGACAGGAAGACCTAACGGAGTCCTACTAGGTCGGCGGTCACGGTGTGGAGGCGGCGTCCTGCTGCCGGGGTGTAGCAATCCTGGGTGATCAGGTCGATGGCGGTGTGCAGGTGGGCGTCGATGAGGGGGGATACCTGCGGGTTGGGTCCGGCGGCGAGGGCGCGCAGTTCGCCGGAGCGCTGTTCCAGCCACGTCAGGAGTTCTTCGTCGAGGTGGTGTCCGTCGAGGGCTTGGGAGAGGTGGCGTGGTTCGATGCGGGCCCAGTCGGCGGCGACGGTGATGAGGGTGCTGCTGCTGAGTACCAGGAAGGATCGTCGGTCCATGCGGGTGTTCTGCACCTCTCTCAGGGCGGCCCGGCTTCCTGCGGGGGTGAACGGGGCGGGCTGGTCGAAGGCGGGCAGCCAGTGGGGCCACGGGAGCTGTTCGAGCGCGGCGGCGGGGACGTCGAGGACGTCGGCCAGCAGGGACTGGCTCTCCTGGTTCGGTGTGATGGTGCCGGTCTCCCAGAGCCAGATCCGGTTGCGGTCGATGCCGCTGCGCAGGCCGCGCCTGCGGGCCTGGTCCCGGAGCAGGTGGGCGAGGTCGTTCATCGACCAGTGGTGATCGCGGCGCAGGTGTGCCAGCGGGTGACGGTCCAGTTCCATGTCGCCCCCTCGCCTACCGACGCTGCCTGTCCACCATCCCGTACCGGGGCGGGCTTGAGGAGGCTCCGCCGACGGCGGGCACACATCGGCCACACAGTCGTCCCCTGGGGCACGGCGTGTTCCGGTGGTGTCCTCGACGGCGTGACGCCGCGCATCCGCGGGGCGCCGTCGAGAAGGGCTGGCCCTCGCGTGAACACCAGGGATCGCTTCGCTGCTCTGTCCGGCGCCACCGTCATGGTGAGCGGAGGCTTCGGGCTGGTCGGCAGCCGCATCGTGCACAGGCTCCGCGCGCTGGGCGCCAAGCCGCTGGCCGTGGGCCGACTGGACGCCTACGGCAGTCGCGTCTACTCCCGCGTGTTCGGTATCTCGCCCGGCGACCCGGACGTCGTCGCCGGCGACATCACCGACGCCGCGCTGATGGACGACCTGGTCTCGCGCAGCGACTACGTCATCCACGCCGCGGCGCTGGCCGACGTCGCGGAGTGCACCCGCAATCCGTCGGCGGCGCTGGAGGCCAATATCCGCGGGACCCAGACCGTGCTGGATGCCGCGGCCCGGCACAGCGGCACCCTGAGACGGCTGATCTTCGTCTCCTCGGCCAGCGTCTACGGCCTCGGCCACGGCTCGGCGAACGCGGGGGCCCGGTTCAGCGAAGAGGACGCGCTCACCCCCGGCTCGGTCTACGCCAACACCAAACTGTGGGGCGAGCACCAGAGTGCCCTGGTCCTGAGCGGCGGTTACGACTCGTACGCGATCGTGCGGTACTTCTCCGTCTACGGACAGCCGCAGGTGGTCAAGGAGAACAGCCACAGCTGGGTGGTGGCCTGGTTCGCGATGCGGGCCGCGCTCGGCCTGCCGCTGCATCTCAACGGCGGCGGCCGCCAGGTCCGGGACTTCGTGCACGTCGACGACATCGCGGACGCGACCTTGCTGTCGGCCGTGACCGCGCGCGCCCACCGGACGACGCTCAACGTCGGCACCGGCCGCGCCACCTCCATCCGGCAGATCGCCGACCTCGTACGCCGCCACCATCCCGGTGCGCGGATCATCGAGACCCCGAGGCCGCCGGGCGATCCGCTCGGAGCCTGCGCCGACACCACCCGCATGCACCAGGTGCTGCAATGGGTACCGCGCGTAGGCATCGAGGACGGGGTGAGCCGCTACCTGGAGTGGCTGCAGCGGACCCCGCAGGCGATTCCGGCGTGGCTGCGCACCAAGGCCTCGGCCCTGCAGTGAGGGAGTCAGATCACCGGGGGGCGGCCGAGGCGGGCCAACTGGAACACGGTGCGCCAGCGCATCGGCTTCCGGTGCCCGCACTCGGTGCGCCAGCCCTCGGCGAAACCTGCGAACCAGGCCCGCAGCCCGACGAGCGTACGGGTGCGGGCCAGCGTCAAGGCCACCCACACCCCCAGGTAGACCGGGACGAGCACCGCGGGCAGGTGACGGCGTGCCAGGTAGACCCGGTTGCGGGCGTTGACCTGGTAGAAGAACGCGTGCCGGGCCGGGGAGGTACGCGGGTGCTGAAGCAGCAGCTGCGGCGCGTAGCGCACCTGCCAGCCCGCGTCGATCGCCCGCCAGGCCAGGTCGGTCTCCTCGTGCGCGAAGAAGAACGCCTCCGGCCAGGGGCCGACCTCCCGCAGCATCTTCACGGACAGGACATGGGCTCCCCCGAGGAAGCCGGTCACCAGGCCGCCGCGCATCGGATCGCCGGCCCGCAGCCGGGGCACGTGGCGGCGCTGGGTCAGCCCGGTCTCATCCGCGATGCGAAACCCGACAATGCCCAGGCCCTCGTCGGCCTCGTACAGGGCGGTGATCGTGGCGAAGACGTCGTCGGAGACCAGCAGTCCGTCGTCGTCCAGGTCCAGCACCAGGTCCATGTCCCCCAGGTGCGCCAGGGCGGCGTTGCGGCCGCCGGTCACTCCCCGGTTCTCTTCCAGCTGCACCGCCTCGACCCACGGCGGCACCTCGGGCATCGCACACCCGTTGGCCACCACCACCGTCCGCGCGGCCTCAGCCGTCTGCGCACGGACCGAGGCCAGCAGCTCCGCCAGCTCCTTGGGCCGGGTGCCCATCGTCAGGATCGCCACACCCAGCTTCACGCCTGCTCCGTACCCATCCGTGTGAAGAACGCCATGACCGACCGCACCCGGACCAGCCGCGTCTGCCCGCATGAACTCGCCTCCCAGCACCGGCCGCCGGCCGATGCATCCGGTGACGCTCGGGTGGATTACGGGCGACCGTCCGACGAATTCCGATGCCGCCCCAGCTTCCCACGCCCGGAACCCCTGCCCGGGCCGGCGAGACCGGGGGCACCCGAACGAGCGCCAGCGCGCCTGCCGGCAAACCCCAGGCCGGCCCCGTCGACATCCTCCAAGGCGGCCGACTCCCGCACCTGCTGCCGCCTCAGCGGTGCTGCCCGGCCCGGATGCGGCTTCCGGCACAGCACCGGCGCCTTCGCTTCGTCGTGCGCAGCGAGCCGGCCGCCACGACGAAGCCCACCCCGGCACGCTCTCGCCGGCGCCCGACGCTTCTCGCCCATCCGACCAGTAGGAGATCTCCCGTGGACACCGACCTCGACGACGCCCACACCGATCACACCCAACCCTGCACCCGCCCCGCCCCGGCCGGGTGCGCCGAGAGCGAGGACGACTGGCGCCGCCGGCTCCAGCACGAGACCCCCGGCGGCCACCTGCTCGCCCACAACGCCATGACCCAGACGCTCACCAGCGGTCGGCCGATCCGCCTGCTGCACACCACGACGGCCCTGGACGCCATCCGCGCCAGCGGCCAGCTCTACGCCTCCTCCGGATGCCTGCTCGCCGCGCTGTACTGCACGCCGCTGACCGAGACCCCCGCCGGCTTACGCCCGCACAACCTCGGCGCCTACCTGCTGGAGACCAAGCCGCACACCCAGACCCTGATGATCGAGATCACGCCCACCACCCCGGCCCCGGCCAAAGGCATCGACTACCTCCGGCTCGGCCGCGTCCACCTGAACACCTACCTCGATCACCGCAACTTCCTCACCGAGACCGAGGACCTCCAGCTGCGCGGAAGAACGCTGCACCAGATCCGCGAAGCCGCCCCGTTCCTGGACCTGGCCCTGGCGAACGCCTCCGGACGCCGGACGACGCCGGACACGTTCGTGGACCGGCTCGCCGCCACCGTCCCGGACCTGCCGTTCCTCGGCTACGTGTACTTCGAGGTGCTGTCGGAATACCTGATGCTCCACTCCGCCAGCACCGAGACGACGGCGTGCGCACAGGCCGGCGAGATGAACAACCGCCTCTACAAGCGCCTGGCGTTCTCCGCCGTCCGCGGCATGGACAAGCTGTTCGACCTGTCCCGCTTCCATCCCGGACACCAGCGCCTGCACGACGTGATCGCCGGTATCGAACGCTCTCTCGCCCCCGGAGCAGCCCCGTACACCCGAGACCGCCTCTCCCACCTGCTCACCACTCTGGCCCTCAACCCCGATCAGGACGCCGCCACCTTCACCTTCCGCGACCAGGACTTCGACAGCCTCGTCCGGACCGCGCCGTCCCTGCTGGGGCAGACGCTCTTCCGCGAGATGAGCTTGCTCCAGCGCTATCCGCAGCTCTACCTCGTCTTCGAGCAGGCCAAGGCCCTTCGGGCCTGGACCTACTGGAACCACCACCAGATCGCGACGCCGTTCAACGGTTTCCTCCCCAAAGGAGAGATCGGGGTCAACCCCGCCTTCCCCGCCCTCTGCACGGTCTGGCTGACAGAGACCTACGAGCGGGGCCTGATCCACCCGTCCCACGAACTCGACGTCACCTTCGCGCCCCGCATGGCGGATCTGGGCCTGACCGCCATGCGACGGGACACCACCGGCAAGGCCGCCGGACACCCCACCGCCGCCTGAACCGCTCAACCGGTGCCCCATCCGGCCGCCCACCCCGCCGGACGGATTCCGCCGGCGTTCACTTGTGGTTCTGGCAGTACCGGAGCGTCGGAGCGTCTTCGACCGCCTCGTCCGTGTGCTGACCCACCCCGGTCAGGAACATGTCGAGCAGGCGTTGCGGCTTCTGGCCGCCGCCCGGCCGGCCAAGGGGAGCCCGGTATGCGGCGTCGTTGCTCGCCGCGGGCCGGACCCGGGGAACCTGCTCGTCGTCGCGGGCGGCCACACGCGCTGCGCCGGTCCTCGACCCCGCCTGGCACTTCGCGCCCCGCGGCATCTTCTGCCCGGCCGGCGCTCCAGAACCACCTCGGGGGACCGCCCCGGGTGCCTGCAGCGCTGTACGGCCGGGGACCGAGTGGCGCCCTGTCGCCTGCTGTTCAGCCTCGATCCCACTTGATCGGATAGTGCGGCGTCGGCCGCGGCCGCGGCGCCGGAGCCTTCCAGCCCGGCAACTTGACCGGGTAAGCACCGGTGGACTTCTCGGGTCTGGGCGTCTTCCCCGATCCGCCGCTGCCGGTGCCTGGGATACCGCCGATCACGACGACCGCCAGTGCGAACGCCGCCAGGATGGACATCTCCCGCCGGGCTCCTGGCGCCCACCGGGAGTAGCCCCGCACCCTCGTGCCGCCACGCTCGTGCTCTCGTACCCAAGGCATGTGCTGATCCCCTCCGGTCCGGTGCGCCTCCCCGCGCAACCAACCCATGAAAGCAGGCCCCACCGACAACCAGTCGCGGAATGATCACCTTGGGCGGTCCCCGAGTCACTGCCGGTATCGGCCCTGCAGCGAGTTCGACTCCGGCCGGGCGAACTGCATGAACGACAACTGCAGACTTGGGCCGTGAGCATTCTCTTCGTCTTGAACGCGACTCTCGCCATGGGCGGTGTCTTCTTCGTGGTACTCGCCACGCTCCAGCCCTCAGCGCTCGTCAAGGAGGGCGCCGAAGGCGTCGGGGCTCTTTTCTACGCACGGATGTACGCGGCCAAAGCCGTCCCGCTCTGCGTGCTCGCCGCCGTCATTCCGTTTCTCACCACGGGTGCTGTACCCGGCCTGTGCCTGCTCGGCGCAGCCCTCTCCCAGGCGATGGACTCAGCGATCGGGCTCGGGCGACGCAACCTGCGCCAGGTCGTCGGCGGCACCGTCGCGACCGTCCTGCATGCCCTGGTCGCTGTTCTGATTTGGTGACGATCACGATCGTGCTGTGCTTGTCCCGTCTTGCCGCAGTGGTCGGTGGAGCTCGCGGTCTGAGCCGCTGGTTCCCCAGGAGGGCCGAGAAGGTGCTGCGGAGGGCGATGCTGGTGTGCTGCGCCCACTGCGGCACCGGGGCTGTGGCCGTCGGCTGCTACATCACCTCCGGCGGCGGGAGGCTCACCGTCAAGGAAACCGGCGGGCACTTCGGCTGTCCGAACCAGCGCACCGAGAAGAGGAACGCCGACTGCAAACGGCTTGGCCAGGCCGCCGAGGGGCATTGCCTGCACGCCGGATGCCGCCACCTCGGCGCCGACACCCAGGCGGCGAAGCGCACCTTCCGGGTACGGAGCGGCAGCATCGACCTCACCGCCTTCGCGCGGGCCTCGCTCGCCGTCGAACTCGGCGACGGACGCCCCGCAGCCCTGCTTCTGCAGGCTACGGAAGCGCTGGTCGGCCTCGTACGCCGGGAGGGCCCGCAAACAGGGCAAGCAGGCACCGGTTAGAGCTGCTGGACCCAACAGGTCTGACCAGACGCGGCCGTCGCGGCCGTACGGTCCGGCTGCAGACGAATCGGATGCCAGCTGACCTTGAGGTCGGCATGACGCGAGTCGTAGCTAACGCTCGATCCGAACTCGGTGCCGAGCCTCACCCGTTCTTTCCGTCCGGGAGCCCGCGCCCAGTGCTGCGCATTTCGGAGGTCACGGCTGCTCCCCGGTGAGGAAGTTCCGGACGCCGGCCGCCAGGGAAGCCACCTGCTCGCCAGCCTCCAGCCAGGTGGTCACCCCAGCGGCCACGGCCGCAAGGCCCAGGTCAGCCCAACGTAACCGCCGGAGTGGTCGGCAACGTGTGGTGTGTCGGTGACTGCGGCTTCGTCATAGCGATGGCGAACCTGGGTCCGCTGTACCAGGGCAAACGGGGGCCTGGTTGCCGTCGCCGGACGAACGAAGGCTGGGCTCATCGCCCACCCGGCCGGGCCCTTGGCCATGGCCCGATGAACAGGACCTCCCCTTTGTCTTTCTCCGACACCACCAGCCCGGCCGTGCTCGAACAGCTTCAGCAGCGGTCCGCCGACCCGAAGCGGCGCATCCTGTTCACCGGGGCGACCATCGTCACCATGGACGCCGGCCTCGGTGTCCTGCATGGCACCGACCTGCTCGTCGAGGGTGAAACGATCATCGCGATCGGTACCGGCCTGGACCGGAACGGTGCGGTGGTCGTCGACGCTTCGGGCACGATCCTATCCCCGGCTTCGTCGACACCCACCGACATGCCTGGGAGACGCAGCTGCGCTGGATCATGCCGGACGTCGACGACCTCGGCGCCTACGTGATGTCGACCCTCGCCGGCTACGCCACCGTCTACCGGCCGCACGACATGTACATCGGGACCAAGCTGGCCGCGCTGACGGCGATCGACAGCGGCATCACGACCATGCTCGACTTCTCCCACAACTCCCGCACCCCCGAGCACTCCGACGCCGCCGTACAAGCGCTGATCGACACCGGCATCCGCGGGGTGCACGCCTCCATGGGCCCGCACTTCGGCGACTGGGACAAGCAGTGGCCCGGCGACTTGGCCCGCCTCAAGGACACGTACTTCGCCGGTGACGACCAGCTGCTGACCCTGCGCCTGGCAGCCCTGGCCACCGACGAGATCGCCGGGCCCGCCCTCGCCTACGGCCCCGAACTCGCCCGCACCGCCAAGGGCCTGGGCATCGGGGTGAGCGTCGACGCCGTCTTCGGTACTTCCTCCTCGGCGGCCATCCTGAACTGGGCGAAGGACGGCATCCTCGGCCCGGACCTCACCCTCATCCACGCCACCGGCCTCACCGGCGAGGCGTGGAAGGCGATCGGGGCCAGCGGCACGACGATCGCCCTGGCCCCGACCTCGGATGCCCAGATCGGACTGGAGACCGCGATCCCCGCGATCGACGAGGCCCTGGCCGTCGGTGTGCGGCCCGGGTTGAGTATCGACGTGGAGGTGGCGCTGGTCAGCGACATGTTCACGCAGATGCGGGCCCTGCACGCCATCCAGCGGATGCGCGCCGTCAACGCCGTCTACGGCACCGACGAGCAGCCGGCCCGGATCAGTACCCACGACGTCCTGGACTTCGCCACCCTCCAGGGCGCCCGCACCAACGGCCTGGTCGGCGTCACTGGCTCGCTCACCGCGGGCAAGAAGGCCGACCTGCTGGTCATCCAGGCCGAGGACCTCAACAACATGCCGCTCAACGACGCGGTGGGCACCACCGTGCTCGGCTCCGACGCCCGCAACATCAGCGCCGTCCTCATCAACGGGCAGCCCCGCAAGTGGAACGGCCAGGTCCTCGACGTCGACCTGCCCGTCCTGCGCGACGAGGTCCACGCCTCCCGCGAGTACGTCCTCAACACCCCTGCGGCCTGAGCACCGCCGCTCCGCGTCGAAGACCTGGGCAGCACCTCCTCAGGGCCTCGGGAAGCGGTACACCGCCTCAACGGTGAGCCGTCGGTTATCTGCCGCCGGTGGGCGGTCCCCGTGACTGCTCACCGCCAAGCAGGGCGTCGCCTGCAGCTCTCCGCGCAGCGATGCGAACGTCTTCATGCCGGTCTTCGGCTGGGGATGTTCATCTGCGCCGGGGGGCTCGCCCGGTACTTCCTCGCCCGTGCCCCGTGGTCCACCGCCGGCGAGGTCATGCCCGGCGAGCGAGCCGGACGTCCGGAGTTCCCCGAGCCGGAGGCCGGCACCTGGGCTCGGCTCAGTCCCCCGCCCGGCGTTCGCCGTCCAGGTGGACCATGGCGTAGGCGTGCTCTTCCGGATGACGGGCCAGGCGTGCCATCACCCACGCGGTCCGGGCGTCCGTCCCCTCCCCGCAGTCGGCGGCCAGGCGCCGCGCCTGCCGCGTCGTGCGCGGGGCGAGCACCCACCGTACGAGCGGGAAGCGGACGCGGCCGGGGCCGGTCGTTCGTCCCGGCCCGCCCTGGGAGTCCTCGGCGGGATCGGGGCTGTTCAGGTCGGTCACGGTCACGAGCCTGGCGACGGCTGCACCGCCGTGACCGCCACCCGGTCGGAGATCACCTCAACGGGCGGCGACACGTCATCGGCGTTGACGCTCCAGAGGCCAGCGGCCGAAAGCTGAGGGGCCCGCCAGTCTGGTGCGGTGTCCTTGCTGTCGATGGCGTCTACGCCGCTCCGGTCCATGTCACGAGGGTCTGGCACAGGCTCTCCTCGACCCTTGGACGCCGTGTTGCCGGACCGGCAACACAATTCGCGTGGCCGGGACGCGATAGGCGACGGTGGGCCGTTGACCGACAACATCTCAGCGGGATCGCCCGCGTCCGACATTCCTTCGTCTGGCGATGGATACGTCGGAGACCCCGCGGTGCGAGCGGAGTGGGACAACCGGTACGCCGACCGACAACAACTGTGGAGCGGCCAGCCCAACGGTGCACTCGTGGCCGAGATCGCCGAGCTCACCCCCGGGCGGGTGCTCGACGTCGGCTGCGGCGAGGGCGCGGACGCCGTCTGGCTCGCGCGCGGCGGCTGGGACGTGACCGCGCTCGAGGTCTCGGGCGTGGCACTGGAGCGGGCGGCCGGACACGCGCGGGACGCTAGCGCCGCCGTTCACTGGATACACGCCGCACTGACGGAGGCGGCTCTCCCGTCGGCCTCCTTCGACCTGGTCTCCGCGCAGTACCCGGCCCTGCTGCGCACCCCCGACGCCGCAGCCGAGCGAGCACTACTCGCAGCCGTCGCGCCCGGCGGCGTGCTGCTGCTCGTACACCACGCGGGGATCGACACCCAGCAGGCGCACAACAGCGGATTCGACCCGGCTGACTACGTCTGGCCCTCGACGGTCGCCGCGCTACTCGACGACGACTGGGAGGTCGAGGTGGACGAGCAGCGGCCACGGATAGCACCCGACGGCGGCGCCGGCGCGCACCACACCGACGACCTGGTGCTGCGTGCGCGACGGCTGCGCTGAGCCCCTCCACTCGCGCAACTGGGCGGAGTCGATCACCGAGCCACTGGCAGCGTGCTGCGGCCTCGCATGGAACCGGGGTGTTCTCGCTGCTCCGAAACCCCACAGCTGTTCCGAGTCACAGGTCAGCTGCGTATCGATTCGGTGCGCGGTTACATTCCGCATCCGCCCGGCCTCCGCGACGAACTGGCGGGCGAGGGCGACAGCCTGTGAGACTCATCATCGCGCCTTCGGACGCGGCGTCTCCGCATTCCTGCCGTCCTCCGCCGCGGTGGCCCGGCGGAGGTGGTAACAGCCGCGCCGGCGGCCCTGCGGACCGTCCCCGTGCAGATCGGCGTGCTCCAAGCCGCCCGGCCCTCCTCGACGAGGTGGCAAACGCCGGCGAAGAGGCGGACGAAGCGCGGCACCGGGCCGCCGCGGACACCATGGCGCTGCTGCGGCCGCGAGGGCTGCCGCCGTTCGAGGGCCCTCCGATTTTCCCCAGCCGCCCGGAACCCTTTTTCTGCCACATGACTCAAACCTCCTGCTGCGGCCGCGCCCGGCGGACTAGAAATGCCGGGCGGGAATTCCCCCCGAAACAGGAGGTCCATGATGAGCACGGGTATGCGCCGACGAGCCGCGACGACTGCCGTGGCACTGACGTTGGCGGGCACACTGGGGGGCGGCCTGATGACACCGGTGGCGTCTGCCGCCGGCCACGGTCCCTGCTACGACGGGCGGTGCACGACCAAGGTGTCGGCACCCAAGACCATCAAGGTCAGCAGCCGCAAGTTCGGGTTCAAGCAGTTCAAGATCACGCGCATCAGCCCCCGGTCCGTGACCGTGTCGGCCACCACCACGACCGGAGCGCGGCTCGGCGGCAGCGCCAGCCCGGACAGCACTGTCCAGCTCAACAACCTGAAGATCTGGGTGAAGTGGATCTCCGGCCGTAAGGGCGTGCAGATCTTTAACTCGTGGCTTTCCGCTCGGTGGTTCGTTGGTCTGGCGTGAGCGGGTTGGAAAGTCAGCGGGCTGTGCT
>NZ_JBFAIV010000062.1:0-23448 GCF_040654875.1 Streptomyces sp. NPDC050610
AGTGAGTATTTCCGGGGTGCAGCCATGGTCACAGGTCCTCTCATGAGTCCCATCTGACCCGCTGTCAACGGACTCCGCATCTCGGGGGAACCTCAGTCTTCCATCATCACGGATGTGTCGACGGGGTGGGCGGTCTTCGGGCGATCATCCTGGAGTGGCACGATAGTTTGCTGGTGCACGCACAGGGCGAGAACCTCAGGCTGAGGTAATTCAGAGTACGAGGGGTGTTACCAGTGAGCCTCCCCGCCCTGCTTTCAGCTCATTGGTCCATCTTTCGTCCGCATGGCTAGGCGTTCAAAGCTTCCCGGCGGTGCGCTATGTCCTTCGTCGAGCGGAAGGACGAGCACTCCATTCTCGTAAGGGCGTAGCTTCAGGCAGGGTGCAGAAGCTCCATGGAGCAGGTCGGAGAACCCGGCACCGTCGACGACGTGGACATGTCTGCCCAGCTTCCGGGACTTGAGCACGTCGAGAAGCTTCTCGCCCAAGCCGCCCTTCTCGTCGACGACCGCCTTGCCTGCCAAGTCGCCGTGTACTGCCAGCGTTACTTTCTGATTGAACCGGGGGACGTAGGTGGCTCCCAGGGGTTCGATGAGGGCCACGCAAACCTTGCGGTACGTCCACTCGCCGTCGATAAGGACTTTGCCGGTGAACATCACCTTTTGGCCTTGAAGCGTGGTGATCCATCCACTGCATCGCTTCGCCACGGGAGAGCCCTTCCTGTAGCTCAAATCGAAATCATCACAGGTCAGGCATTTTATGTGAAATGGCTCCACGTGGCTACGTGGCAACAGATCTGCCGCCGTGTTCGCCGGATGCTGCTCCTGCCTATATGGCTGGAACGCGGGGCAGGGTCCCGGCTACGCCCGTGTCGTCTCAGTCGATGGGGTGCAAGGCGCGCAACATCTTGAGGGCTCCTTGTACAGGGGCGAGATCGCGCTCTTGAGTGGAGGTGGGGTCGAAGTGCATCAGCTCGTTGCGAAACTTGGCGCACTCGGTAAGTGAGTCACGAACGGTCTGTTGGTCGGCATTGCACTTCAGTGCATCCCAGTTGTCTTTGGGGGCCAAGACGTATGGGTACTCACCGAGAGTGAGGTCATCGGGTGAATTTACACGCTTCTTGCGATTGGACTGCAAGGTGGAGCGAATCTGTTCCAGGGTGAGGTGCCCGTTTTCCAATGCTTGGTGGAGCAGACGCCGCAAGCGCTGCTCCAGTTCCTCAAGCAGTACGAAAGGCTCGACGCGGGTTCCGAACTGGGCAGTCACGTCGGCGGTGGTGATGATGCCGGTGATGACATGCTTGTCGTGAACGAAGGCGTAACCGCGTTCATGGATTTGGTCGATCGAGGCGAGCAATTTGCTCTGGCCGTCCAAAGACAGCGGAGACCTGACGGTGACTTCGGCCAGTGTCGTGGGTGCACGATGCAGCAGGGACTCGCCGATCGATTCCCAGGTCACTGCGCCGCAGAGCCGTCCGTGCTCGTCAAGGACAGGTAGCTGGGAGATGTTTTTCTGAGCCATGACGGTGATGGCCCTCTTCAGGGTCTCGCCAATGCGGATGCTGGTTATGCCGCTGGCTGCGGTCGCGAGGTGGTTCACCCGGTAGGTGAGCGGTTCGTGCTCGGCTTCCTCGTCCGGAACCTCGTCCGTGGTCAACTGCGGCTGTTCAGGGCCCGGCTCGGCACCGGTGCGTAGCAACTTGATGGTGCTTTGCAAGCCGGCCACGGTGATCAGAGGGCTGGCGGTGAGTCCCTGGTCGTGAAGATCGGCTTCAATTTGCGTGAGCACCGAGGACATGCGTCCTGTAGGCCAAGCCTCGATCAGTTCGTGCAACTTGAGGGAAAGAGGCTGGTCGACAGGTGCATTGACAGCCTTGTCCAACAGGGCGGCAGAAGCTGACGGGGGACTGTCCGCGGCCGACTCATCCTCGGCAGGTCCAGGGTCGGCGCCGTGGTCGAAGAGGGTGGCCACGCGCTCGGAGGCGTTGGCCCGGCGGAGTTCGAATACCGTCATCAGCGAGCCCATGCTGTAGAGCAAGTCCTGCTTGACGACCTGGCGCTCCAGCGCGGTGTGCTTCCACTCGACCCGGCGTATGTGCTGCAACCCTGGCACAGCATCGGGATGGAACACGTAGTCGCCCATGATCCGCCCCACTGCAAGCTGCCGGTTTCGGCGCGGCAGCACAACGAGATCGCCGACCTTCATGACGTGCCGGAAGCGCAGCAACTGACCGGCCCAGTTCCCGATCACGCGACGGTTGTAGTCCGGATAGGTTTTGGTGAGGAGAGCTCGCAGGTCCTCACGGCCTTCGGCCTTGGTGATGTCGCCGAGCTCAGGCCATCCAGCGGCGATGATGCTTTGCTCAAACGCGGGCTCCTCGCGCTCCCCCTCGGTCCCGGCCCTGACCACCCATGCCCGCATTTCACGCCCCCGCCGTTGATGTCGTCCATCTGCTGTTCGGATGCTACTGGGGCGACCGGGCCCAGTGCGGGGCCCGGGGGTCGGTTGGAATCTGCTCTAGATCTTTTGCACGCAGCGTGAGGATGGCCGTCGTGATTGATCACTCACTGTGATCGTCAGTGGAAAGCCTTTGCGGCCTTGGAGTGCCGGGGCGGGGCAAATGTCAGTACCCCTCGATACCCTGCCGGAGCGCCTGGGGACGCAGTTCTCCTACGGAGCCGCGGTCGTAGCCGCAGCGCCCTAAGATCGCATGTGTAGTAAGTCCCGGCCCCGGTCGGCGCTGGTACCGAGAACGAGATTGAGATGAGTGGCCACCCATGGAGGAGCTGACCTTGGACCTGGAGATGTCGACGGCCGAGAAGACTGGTGAGCCGTCCGCGGCGGAGCCGGAGCCCAGGGTGACCTCGCTCGGCGAAGGTCAGATCGTCGACTACATCACAGGTGAGGCAATCAAGGACAGCCCCAAGGAAAAGGTGCGCCAGCGCATCGCCCGTGCGCTCTTCCACGAGCACGGGATCTCTCCCGGAGACATGGTTCGTGACTTTCCGGTGCCGGTCGCTACGGACGGTGCTCGAAAGAAGACCAAGAAGGTCGACATCGCGATCTTTGCGCACGATGCCCGACACGAGGTCACGAATCTGCGCCGGGTGGTGGTTTGCAAGCCCGAGCCCAAGCGGGGCAAGAACGTGGTGAAGCTTCGCGAACCTGAGCAGGCTGACAAGGACCTTCAGGAGCTCAAGGACCTGCTAGGTGCTGAGGACCGGCCGGAGTGTGCGGACGGACTATGGACGGACGGTACCGACTTCTTCTTCCTGAAGAAGATCGCCAGCAAGTTCGGCACGACATTTGAGCACCGCAGTGACTGGGACGTGGCACCGGAGAGTATCGGTAGCCGCACTGTCGTCTCCCACCAGCGCCTTCGCCGAGCCGAGCCGGAGATGCTCAAGGTCTCCTTCCGGCGCTGCCACAACTACATCCATGGCAACGAGGGCATGCCCAAGGACGCCGCCTTCTGGCAGTTCCTCTACTTGCTCTTCGCGAAGATGTACGACGAGCGGAAAAGCCGGGGAACGGGTCGTGCGCGCTTCCAGGTAGGCATGACGGAAAGGAACACCGCCGAGGGTCGGAAGGACATCGCTGACCGGGTCAAGGCGCTCTTCGAAGAGGTCAAGGGCCAGTACAAGTCGGTGTTCCGCCCCAGTGACGAGATCACGCTGTCCGACAAGGCGCTTTCCTTCATCGTTGCTGCGCTCGCTCCGTACGACCTGGGCGGCACCGACATCGACGCCAAGGGCATCGCCTATCAGGAACTTGTTGGTACCAACCTGCGCGGTGACCGCGGCCAGTACTTCACGCCTCGCGGCGCGGTGAACCTGATGGTGGAGATTCTCGACCCGCAGGAGGATGAGACGGTCCTCGACCCCACCTGTGGCACCGGCGGATTCCTCCAGGCGACGCTCAACCATCTGCACCACGCCTGGCAGAAGGCGGAGAACACCTACGGATTCCCGGACACAGAGGAGCAGCAGGAGCGGTTCCGTGACCGGCTGCGCGCCTACGCGGAGAAGCATCTCTTCGGAGCGGACTTCGACCCCTTCCTGGTTCGGGCCACCACCATGAACATCATGACGCTCGCGGACACCACCGGGAACGTCTTCCACATGGACTCGCTGGCCTTCCCGCTCGGTGAACACCTCCCGGGTACGGCACCCGCCCTGAAGTCCATTCCGCTGGACAACCCACCTGCCACGAACGCCACGGTCGACGTGCTCCTTACTAACCCGCCCTTCGGCGCGGACATCCCGATCAGTGATGACGCGGTCCTGAACCAGTTCCGCGACGGTGTGGCCAAATCCTGGTCGAAGAACCGGGACACCGGTGAGATCGAGGAGAGCACTGTCAGCCGGCCGTCCAGCATGGCGCCGGAGCAGCTGTTCATCCAGCGCGCCATCGAGTGGGTCAAGCCGGGCGGCCGTATCGGCATCGTCCTGCCGAACGGCATCCTCTCCAACCCCGGCCCGACGGACCAGAAGATCCGGGAGTACATCCTCGAACACTGCTGGGTACTGGCCAGTGTTGAACTGCCGGTGGAGACATTCATCGTCGACGCCAACGTCAACATCCTCACCACGCTGCTCTTCCTCAAGAAGAAGACATCGCAGGAAGTGAGCAACTTCCGCATGGGCAGCGAGAATCCGTACGAGGTGTTCATGGCGGTCGCTGAGAAGGTCGGCTTCGACCGCCGTGGCCAGGAGCTGTACAAGCGCACTGCGGAGGGAGAGATCGTGATGGAGGAGACGGAGGAGCGCGAGCGGATCCGGATCAAGGGCGAGGAAGTCATTCGTCGGCTCACTCGCAGCACTCCGGTCATCGACAACGATCTGCCGGTGATTGCTCAGAAGTACCGGGAATTCCGTGAGAAGTACCCGATGCCCGGTGCCGATCCGGCAGCGCTCCGCAGCGGCAGGCACGCATGATCACGCGTATCGAGGCGTACCAGTACCGTTGCTTCCGCAAGCTGGCGGTCGACCTGGGGCGCTTCCACGTGCTCGCGGGCCCCAACGGCGCAGGTAAGACAACGCTCCTGGACATCCCGGGTCTACTCGGCGATCTGCTCCAGCCGCGCCAGCCGGTCTCTGATGCCTTCCTGGTGCCGCAGGGCGGCGCGGCTGCGCCGCGCGCGCATACGTTGAGCGAGCTCATGCACTGCGGGCGCGGGAATGAGTTCACGCTCATCGTGGAGGCCAAGCTCGACGATGACATCGCGCGCAAGCACGCGGACGAGACCACTGGGCATCTCAGCCAACTTCAGCCCACCCATCTGCGGTACGAGATTCGCTTTGAAGTCTTCAACGGGACCGATCTGCAGATCGCGGAGGAGTATCTCTTCCTCTTCAACGAGTACCGCAATCCGCCGGTACTCGGACAGATCCTTCAAGGGCAGCCACAAGGCCTCAAGCGTGAGACGGCGCACAAGGGATGGCGCTACATCATCCGGCGTGAGCGTGGCGAGCCCCCGTTTTTCCTGCCGGAACTCTCCCGCCGGAAGGCTGGCCCCCGCCAGCTTCGTCCTGACCGCTTGGCCCTGGCGACGCTGCCTGAGGACCGCGAAATGTATCCGGCGGCGCTATGGTTCCTCGACCTGCTTCAACAGGACGCTGTTAACTACGCCCCGGACTGGGCGGGACTGCGTACCGCGTCGCCGCCCGGCGGCGCGCGCGAGCCGCTGCGGGCGGACGCCCGGAACACTCCGTGGTTGGCGAAGACCCTCCGGGAGACGGACGAGGAGCGCTACCAGGCGTGGGTGGAGCACGTACAGACCGCTCTCCCGCAGATCGAGGCCATCGATGTGCGGATACGGGAAGAGGATCGGTACGCCTACTTCGACGTCCGATATCGCGGCGGCCACCGGGTGACCAGCAGTGGGCTCTCGGACGGCACGCTTCGGGTATTCGCGCTAAGTCTTCTGTCGTATCTACCTGAGGCACCGCGGATGTTGGTGACGGAAGAACCGGAGAACGGCATCCATCCCCGGGCGATAGAGACGGTGGTGCAGTCACTGGAGTCGATGTACGACACCCAGGTGTGGATGTCCACGCACTCACCGTTGGTGCTCGCAAACGTCGACCTCAGAGATGTGCTGGCTGCCCAGCTCAATGGTGATGGCCAGGTTACGGTGATTCGCGGTGACCAGCACCCACGGCTGAAGGACTGGCAGGGTGCATTGGATATCGGCACACTCTTCGCGGCGGGGGTCTTGAGTTGACCGAGCGCAATGTCGTCTTCCTGGTGGCAGACGGGGGGATGGAACAGATGCTGCGCGGATTCTTCGGGCGAGGACAGGCGCATTCGCGGGTGAACTGCGCGCCGTTCACCCACGAGATCATCGTCTCGCCGACCAAAGACCCTGGGGTGTACAACACCGCCCGGGAACTCCTCAGACCGTACGAACTGACCGAGTCGCATGCTGTGGTCATGGTGGACGCGGCGTGGGAGGGCAGCCCGGGAGCGGACGCCATACGGGAAGCGGTCGAGGCGCAGCTGGACGGGGTCTGGAAGAATTCCGCGGTGATCGTCCTCGATCCGGAGCTGGAAGTCTGGTTCTGGCGGGACAGCCCCGAGCTCGGCCGTGTCCTCAATATCCCGGCCCAGTACCGGGGCAAGCCGATGAGGGAGTTGCTGCCGTCCATGGGTCCGTCGGCTTGGCCGACTGGCCAGGCCAAGCCGACGGACCCGAAGGAAGCGCTCATGTACCTGCGTAAGTCCCGGCAGTACCGCGCAGACAAGAGCAACGCGGTCTTCCGACGGGCCGCTGAATTGTCCTTCAAGGGCTGCACCGACCCCGCGTTCAAACGCCTTCTGTCCACCCTCCAGACCTGGTTCCCCTCGGAGTACGCCTCGTGAAGCTCGTCAACCCGTCCAACCCCGTCACCTCGGCATGGCTCGCCGAGCAGGGCTTCCGGCTGGACCCGGCGCCGTATCTTTCGGGGGCGCTTGAGGCGAAGAAGTTGTTGGAGAGGTTTCCGCGGACAGACAAGCTTTCGGAGGTGACGGCGGGGCATAACGGGGGGATCTTCAACGGGCCGAAGTTCAGCCGGATCTACCTGCATGACCCCGAGCGCACGGTGCCATTCCTCGGTAGCACGGACATGATGGAGGCGGACCTTAGCTTCTTGCCGCGACTGAGCAAGGAGGTCGCAGAAAAGTTTCCGTATCTGAAGATCGAGCCGGGAATGACCCTGATCTCGTGCTCCGGAACGATCGGCCGCATGGCCTATGTTCGATCTGACATGAAGGGGATTTGTTCGTCCCAGCACATCATGAAGGTCGCTCCGAAGAGCGGTCATATGCTCTCGGGATACCTCTACACGTTCCTACGGAGTCCGTACGGGGTTCCGATGATTGCGAGTTCGGCGTACGGGGCAATTATTCAGCACATTGAGCCGCATCACATCGCCGGACTCCCGGTGCCGCGGTTCGGCGAAAAGCTGGAACAGAAAGTCCATGAACTGGTAGAAGAAGCATCCCAGCTGCGCACCGCCTTTCAGGAAGGAGTCGTCGCCGCAACGGAGGACCTCTTCAGATGTGTAGGCCTCCCTGAGTTGAACGAATTGCGTTGGCACCAGCAGGAGCGTGATTTGGGATTCGGAGTTAAGGGCGTAGGGGCGGTGTCTTTGCGTGCTAGTAATTACGGGGAGCGGGCTCGACGAATCAAGGAAGCTTTTACGGCCGTCCCAAATCTCCCGCTCGGGGAAATTTGCAGAGGCGGTAAATTGAGTCGTGGCCTGCGAGCTGCCCGGTTGGAAACGGGAGAAGGGCACGGCGTGAGGCTATTGGGTCAGCGACAGGCTTTCTGGAATCGCCCAGAAGATCGCTGGATTAAAAAGTCGAACGACCCCGGGATCTTTGCTGAAGATGAAACGATCATGGTGACTGCCCAGGGTCTGGTTAGTGAGAGTGGTTTGTTTGGTAGATCGATGTTTGTGACAGGGAGCTGGCTTAAGTACGCGTACACGGAACACTTCTTGCGGGTCTATTCCCCGAGTTCGGAAATTTCGGGGGCCTATCTTTTTAGCTTCTTTCGCTCCGAAGTTGCTTTCCGTCTTATGCGCAGCATGCTTGCTGGTACGGGGCCACAGAGTATCCATCCCGCCCTGTTGGCGGAACTCCCAATTCCCCTCGCTCCGCCCGCCGACCGCGAGCGCATTGCTGAAACCGTCCGCCAGGCCTATCGCGACCGCGACCAGGCTGACGTGCTCGAAGACCAAGCTCTCGCACTCCTCACAGAGGCGATCGAAAGGGAGGCCGCTGTCTGATGGGCGCCAGGGTCATCGCGGTGGGGGAGGCCGTAAACGACGCCGAGCGTCAGGTGATCGCGCACTTGCGTGATCACGGCCCGGACGACTGGACGGTGTTGCATTCCCTGGAGATCCCGCGCCGGGGCGAGTTGTTCGAGGTGGACCTTGTCGTGGTCACCGGCCACGCCGTGTTCGCCATCGATGTGAAGGGCACACGGGGCCGGATCGAGGTGGAGGGGGGCCGTTGGTGCCCGGCCGGACGGGCACCGTTCAGGAGCCCGCTGCCCAAGCTGCGTGGGCACGCCAAGCAGCTCAAGAGCCTGCTCCAGGACGCCGATCTGCGGCTGTCCCGTGTGTACACCGCTGCTTTGGTCGTGTTGTCCGCCCCGGACGCGGCGCTGATCGACCGCACTGCCGACCAACGGGACGAGAAGGCGACGGTGATCCTGCCGGACCTGATTCCCCGCCTTGCCGACGTCTCGCGTGTGCCGACCGGCACCCGCCCGGTTGACGCGGATGTGTCCGCACACCACAGCACCATCGTGACTGCCCTCACCGGTACTGCCCGTCCGCAGTCCGGCCCGTTACATTTCGGTAGCTGGGAGGTCATCGAGCGGCTCAGCGAATCCCAACGCGCCCCCGGCATCGACGTCCTGGACGAGTACCGGGCCCGCAACGCTGACGCCGTGCGCGGCTCGGGGACCGTACGGCTGTCCGTACGCGCCGCTGATCCGTACGCGCCCACCGCTGAACGGGCGCTCCAGCAGAAGAAGATCGGTGTCGCCTACGAGGCGCTCGGCAAGCTTCCCGCCCACCCCCACATCGTTGGGGTACGGGACTTCTTCTCGACCGAGGACGAGAGCGGCTGGGTCACGGTCTACGACGACGTACCCGGGCATGCTCTGCGCCTTCATCTCAGCGGGTCCGCCGACGCGCTCACCGCCGATGCCAAGTTGCGGGTGATTCGGCACATCCTGCTCGGCCTGGCCCACGCACACCATCGCCACATCATCCACCGGGAGTTGAGCCCCGCTACGGTCCTCCTGGCCCAGGACGGCCGGGCGATGCTCACCGGCTTCGACTACGCCAAGACTGCGCAGAAGCGCGGGCACACGGTGATGCGGGAGGCGCGGGCCGCCGCTGAACTGGCCTATCTGGCCCCGGAGTGCCACGCCGATCCCACAGCCATGGGCCCTGCTGCAGACCTCTATGCCGTCGGTGTGATCGCCTTTGAACTGCTTGCCGGATCACCACCGTTCGCTTCCGCCACCGAGCAGGCGGACCCTGGCAGTCGTCTCCCCGTGAGCCTGCTGGATCAGGCTGGAGTCGGGCCGGAGCTGACGCACTGGCTGCAACTGCTCTGTGCCGCTGATCCGGCGGGCCGGGCCCCCAAAGCGGGCGAGGCGCTGCGCCGTTTTGACCTGGCGGTGAACGCACAGAGCGCTCCGGCCAAGCGTACGGGCGGCTCGGCTGGCGCCGTGCCGCCTCAGCAGCCGCCTGCGAGCCCCCCTCCTGGCGAAGGGGCCAGCGGCGGCGGCGAAGACGCACCTCGGGACGCGAATTTCTTCAAGAACCTGCCCGCGGAATCCCAGTTCGGCACCAAGTTCCTGGTGCGCAATCGTATGGGGCTGCCCGGGGCTAGCGGCGTTGCGTACAAGATGTACGACACCATACGGAATCTCGACCGGGCGGTGAAGCTGGTCCTGCGCGACCGGCATTCGCCCATGGAGGCGCTCCAACGCGAATTCACAGCGTTGGAACGGTTGGGCGCTGACCCACATCCCAATGTGGTGGCAGTCATCGATGCGGACCGGCTGCCACCCCCGGACCTCTACCCGTACATCGTCTTCGAGTACGTCGAAGGCAAGGATGTCGGAGAGATCATCCGATCGGGCCGACTGGGGCCCGAGGACGTGAGGCGACTCGCGGTGGACACTGCACGGGGCCTCGCGCACATCCATGCTCACGGGGTGTGGCACTGCGACATCAAGCCGAGCAATCTGCTCTGGACTGATGATGGCGTCAAGCTGATCGACTTTGGTATCTCCAAGATGGCCGACTCCTCACCAGGACACACCGGGAACACCCCCCGTTACCTACCGCCGGACCTCGTGGACTTCCCGGCCGACGGCAGTGCGTACACCGACCGCGACCTCTACGCACTCGGTATCACGCTGTACGAGGCGCTCACCCAGGGGCAGTATCCCTGGCAGTCCACACCGAACCCGCCGCCCGGTGTGCGTGCGGTTGACCCGAGGGAGCTGTACAGCGGTTTCGGGAATGTGGCGCCCGGACTGGTGGAGATCCTGCTGAAGGCGATCTCGCCGTACCGCAGCGAGCGATTCGCCTCCGCGGGTGCCCTGCTTGCCGCGCTGGAGCGGCTGGAATCGGCGCGGGTCCAGCAGCTGCGCAAGCCACAGCCGACGCTACCCGCGCCCGTGCTCCAGGACGAGGCGAAGCCCGAGTCCGAGGCGCCGAACACCAACCCGTACGTCACGCATCTGCAGACCCTCTACAGCCAGAGTCATCGCAGTAATCGCGGCACTCGAGGTCTGGACCCGGTGGGCATGCAGGTGTATGTGGCGACCGCTCTCGATGAGAAGTTGCTGCCCGCCTTGAGAGACGGAAAGCATGCACTGGTCGTCGTGACCGGAAACGCTGGCGATGGCAAGACCGCCTTCCTGGAACGCTTCGAGCAGCAGGCCCGGGACGCGGGAGCCATCTTTGGACCGCCCCGCCCTAACGGCGCGGACTTCACGCTCGGCAAGCAAGAGTTTCGTACAAATCACGACGGCAGCCAGGACGAGGAAGACAACGACAGCGACCTGGTCCTGGAGGAGTTCTTTGCTCCGTACGCAGGCGAGGAAGAATCTGCCTGGCAGGTGACAGGGCAGACACGGTTGATTGCCGTCAACGAGGGCCGCCTCGTGGATTTCCTCAGCCACCGGCTGGATCGCTTTCCTCAGCTGTCCACTCTGGTGAACGCTGGACTGACCGGAAGTGCGACGGGAGACATGGTCGCCGTCGTCAACCTCAACGCGCGGGATGTCACTGCGCGCGTCGTGGACGTCGACGGCAATGCCCAGGATGGGGAGTCGATCCTGGAGCGGATGACCGACCTGATGACCCGCGAGCAGTTCTGGGACGCCTGTGCCTCTTGTGACCTCGTTGCCACTTGCTACGCCCGACACAATGCCCAGACCTTCAGCCACCCCGTGGCAGGCCCCCAGGCCAAGAGCCGACTGCGGAGGATCTACGAACTGACACGGTTGCGGGGGCAACTGCACATCACCCTGCGCGACCTGCGCTCTGCACTCGCCTACACCCTCACCTCGGGCCGTGACTGTGCAGAGATTCACGAGCTGTACGCCACGGGCGAGGCGCAGCCAGTCATCGACAGTTTCTATTTCTCTGCCTTTATGGGGGCACCGCCCACAGGTGAGGGCACCCAGGTCGAGCAGGACCGGCTGCTTGGCCTACTGCGGCAGGTGGATGTTGCCTCCGTTCCGCAGCCTCAGCTCGACCGGAAACTGGACTACACAGGGCTTCTGGACGAGCGGGCCATGGTGGCTGTCGACGGGCGAGGGACGCGTGACCGAGAGTTGCTGGTCGCACAGTTCGAGCGGCTGTCCCGGTCGGCCTCGGGTAGTGCAGAGCAGCGGACTGCGCACCGTGCGTACTTGGACGGGGTTCGACGCCTGTTGTATTTCGAGGCGTACGACGAGGAGCGCTCCGAGGCGATGCTCCCGTATCGCTCCGCGCTGCGCTTCCTGGATCTGCTTTCCTCTCCCGTGCAGGCCCGGGAGGCATTGCCGGGCCTGCTGGCTGCACTCAATCGCGGGGAGGGACTCGCGGCACCCTCCCGGCTGGGTGACGCGCTCGCCCTGCAGGTGCGCGAGGTGCCACGCGGCACGGTGCGCAGCTACCGGCTGTTCCCGGCGGACGGGTTCAGCCTGACTGCTGGTCAGGCAGGCACCTCGCCGTATGTGGAGAGCAGTAGACAGTCGCTGATGCTGCGTTACCGCGACCCTGCCGTACCCGGCACTGAGCTGGCTGAACTCTCTATCCAGCTCGACCTGTTCGAGCTCCTTGAGCGCTTCGCGCAGGGGTACCGGCCCACGGCCGCCGATGCGCGCGGGCGGCAACTCGCCCTGGCCGTCTTCAAGAACACCTTGGCAGCCGTGCCCTATCAGGAGGTGCTCCTGACCACCCACGGCCACGACCTGCACCGGATCCGGCGGGGGGAGAACGGAGTACTGCATATGGAGGCCGTTGCGGGCTCCGTTCACGTTCAGGAGAAGGAGTCCACATGACGCTGACGGGCAAGGACAAAGAGTTCCGGCACCCCGGGGTGAGCCGGCTGGACTACAAGACTCTGGACATGGATCGGGTACTGACGGCCTTCCTGGCCCGGTTGTGGCATCAAGGACGGCCCAGCCGGATCCGCCGGGCCGGTGAGTTGAGTGTTGACGACTTCGTTTCTCTCGTCACCGACCACCCGGAGTCCTTCGCAGGATTTGACGAGGACACCACCGCCCGGTGGATGAGTACGCACCTGCTGGACCTCGTGAACCGAGGAAAGGCGAACGAGGCGGTGGCCGGGCCTCGGCCGCTGCACGGCTTCACCTACCGGTTTCGTAACAGTCGCCGCTCCCGGCCTTACGGTGCCGACGAGCAGCTCTACGAGATGTTGGCCGCCACCGGTGGGGGATACGCACTCAAGGAGCTGCAGAGCTTCTTCTTCTCTGACGTGGACCGGCAGACCGGGCGGATCGTGCCGGGCCCTGACACTGACGTGGAGACCCAAGCGCTGTTCCACCTGGTGACTGCCGTCTCAGGGCAGGTTGAGGACCGTCCGGACGACAGCAAGAAGCGGACACCGTATCCACAGTTGTGTGCTGAGCCGGCGAGACTGCTCGCCGACGACGTGATGAAGCTGCTTTACCACCGCAGGCACATGCCACGTACGGTCCTCGTGGACTACTTGAAGGTGCTCTTCGCCTTCCACCTGGGGCTCTACCACCTGCGGATGATGAAGTTGCTTCCCGCAGCAGTAGAACAAGGGCGGGTCGAGCCCGGCTGTGCTGCGGGGCATGTGGGTACGCATCACGGTCACCCTTGCCCACACCAGGTCCACCTGTTTGTCGATGTGGACGGGGTACCCGCATCGCCGGCGGCAGCGCTCGCCCAGCGCAGTGCGGGTCTCTGGTACCGACGTATTCCCGCCTTCATTCAAGCCACTTACACCGTACGGAAACTCGATGAGTTCGCCGACTATCTGGTGACGAAGAAGAAGAAGCTGAGCTATCCGGCAGGGCGCGCCCATTTCTCCGTCGCAGAGGTCCTGCCGCTGCTCGGCAAAGTGCAGAAGCTCGAACGCGACGCCTATTTCACCAGCCGCCTTGCCGCTGTACTCGAAGCGGATGAGGATCTGCCCGGTGAAGTACAGCAGATCGTCTCGCTTCGCCTGGACGACTTCCAGACGTATATCGAGACTCTGATGCACTACCGGGGCGCCTACCACCGGGGCTTCGTTGTTGACAGCCTTGACTCCATGTTGCTCAAGAATCGCCCAGGAGCGCTGCTTGCCCAACCGCGCGGCACCCGGGGGGAGCGAAGGTTCGTCCTCGACAGTCGGCTGCTGGAGATGTTGCTTCAGATTTCACTGCTGCGGCGAGGACCTGATGGGAACCATCACACTGCGCCACTACGCGTTGACGAGTTCCTTGACTTGCTTCGCGAGCGCTACGGCATCCACATCGACAGGCTCCCGCACGGCGACGGGTTTTCCGGAGCCGAACTTGCCGATCAAGCTGCCCTGCGCTCCAACTTCGCGGCATTTCTTCACCGCCTGAGAGAGATCGGCTACTACCAGGACATGTCAGATGCCTACCTGACACAGACGATCACTCCTCGCTACGTCATCGGCTCCTCGGCCCCTTCGGAGGTGTCCCGATGAGCGGCAGCACCAGCGGACTGATTGAGCCGACCGCGCAGGACCTGCGCGGCGCGCTGGAAGACGTACTAGTGCCCCGTCTGACACGCCTCCTGCGCGAGCGCGGTGCAGGTCACTGCATGCGCGTCACGGAACTCGACTCTGACATTGCGGTCCGGTTGGTGCTCAGGCTGCGGGGCGCAGTCACTGGCGCCACCGTGTGTCTGCTCGCCGCGGCGAAGGATATCGAGGCCGACGGTCCGCTGGGCGAGGCAGCAGTGACCAGTACGAAACTGGTGGAGCTACGCAACCGCAGCGAGGAGAACGAGGCTGGCAGTGGTGGCCCGCTCCTGGTCTTTGTACCGCCAGGCCATCGGGCGAGCGCCGAGGACTCGTTTGGGATCGCCACCTTCGAGGAGGTCTCGCTGGCAGATACGTATGAGTTGCTGGCCGAAAGACTTCTGGAGGAGGTACCTCCGCAGGTCCGAGACAGCGTGGACGAGCTTTTCAAGCTGCTCGGTGGGGGTCAGGCAACTGCGCGGGCGCGCTCCGGATACCTTCTCACGCTGAAGGCCAATGACTTCAGCCCAGAGGTGGCTGGCGCTGCGGTTTTTCATTTTGGTCTTGTGCCTGACTTTGCGCTCTATTCCGTCCCTGGTGAGCTGACTGACCGTGCCAGGCGCAACAGTGAACTCGTTGACAAGATCACCTCTTCCTCACGCTCGGAGCGGCAGAGGGTCCTGGAGTTGGGTTTCGTTGATGAGGAGTTCACCAAAAAATTCGCGGAATTTGCAACGCGCTCGGGTTTCGATGACCCGACGTCTTGGACCCGGCGTATCGTCGTCGACCGGGAGAACTGGGGTCTTTCGTTTGGGAATTGGCGACTGAAAGAGCGGCAGCGAGCCGAACTCAAGATTGACGTTCAGGACCTGGAGCTACCTCGGGCCGGGGATGTCGCCGCAGAACTGAACGATCATGCAGAGCTCCAATCGATCGCCGGTCAGCCCTATTTGCTGGCAGGCCCCAAGGGTGTCAGTCAAATCACGGTCCGCTTTACGGTGGATCCGGACCCTCGGCGAGTGGATGGGCTCCAACGGTTCCGTGTGGATATCTGCTCGGAACAGGGTGGGCCCATCGGGCAGATGACGCACTTGGCCGTGGGCAAGACGGCCAAGAAGGAATTCAAGCCCGTTCTGAAAAAGCTGAACCGAGTCGACCTCGACGAGGGTTGGCATTACATCAAGGTCACCGCGCTCGACGCTCAAGGCGAGACGTTCCTTACTGAATCAACCGGCCCGGAATCCCGGGGCGGTGAGAGCGAGCGCTTCTACGTTGTCCCTGATGCCGAGACCGAGGAACCGCCGGAGCGGTCAGCCGGTCGGTTCGAAGGAGTTACCCAGGCTCTGCGGACCCTGCAGTTCAATGCACTCATCAGCGGCGACGACCCCGCACGTGTCGGGCTGAAGGACATCCGCTGGAAGACCGGTAAGCGCGGCGCGGCTGGCATACTTCAATCCCGCATTGGCATGGCGGGCGGGGCGGAAATTCGGCTCGTTCCCCAACTGACCGCAGTGCAGCAGTCGATGCTCGCCGAGCCCGAAGCAATCGGGCAATGGCGCATGACGCTCGCCGCGGGAGAGAACACAGGAGCGAGTCGAGAAGATGCTCCTGCGGTGGGGCCCGGGCTCGGCTCACGTGCAGCCGAGGCGTACGCGGTCTTCCTGCACGCCCGGCGAGCTTACTTCGAAGCGGTCCTCGGTGCAGGCGACGAAGATGCAGTGGGAGATGGCCTAGTAACCGAAGCCCATGACCTCGACCTGCTGAGGCCGCTCCTCGTGGCGTACGCGGAGTCGTACACCGAGTTGGTGGCCGAGCAGCTGCGTCATGTGGAGCGCGTGAACGACGAGGGTCGGGGCGCAGCTCTCGCCGCGCTGACCGAGCTCCAACAGATCGACTGTGTGGAGGTGGCCCTCACCGACGGCTTCGGACGCCGGGACACCGTGCTGCTCGTCTCTCCGACCCACCCCCTGCGGGTTCTTTGGTTGGCGACCTGGGCGGATCTGGGCCGGGACTGGTTGACCCGCCTGGCTGGAGCCGACCGGTCACACATGCTGGGTGCCAGGGACTCGCTGCTCAGTGCATTGTCGCCGCTCGGGTTCCCCTACGCCGTCCCCCGGCGCGATGGGCGCCTGATGGTTGCGGCCGAAGATCTGACCCCGTACTGGGGAGCCTTCCTACCTAGCGAACACGAAGATCCGCGTGGGCTGCTTGGCCGGCTGGCCGAGGCACTGCAGGTGCCCAAGACGGCTGAACGTACAGGGGGTGGAGCCAGCGGGCTGTCCGGGAAGCACCTGGCCGACCGGGTGGAGCGCTACATGCGGTTGCATCCGTATGTGCAAACGCTGGTCCTCAACGCCGTCAATGCGAACAGCGGGGCGCTGCTCGCGGCCATGCTCCTTGAACTGCAGCGGAGACCGTTCACTCGGGACCTCAGCTACGACATCCGGCTGTGCGTGCCGGACCCCGAGGCCCCCGAGGCTGGACGGGCTCTCAGCGACCTCCTGAGTGCTCAGGGTTCAGCTGTGACCGCGGAAGCTGAGGCCTTCCTCGCCGCGGGAGGCGGCGCGCTTCGCTCGAAGTTGGCATTCTCGGTGCGTTCCATTGAGGAATTCGAGCAGAACTCCGAGCAGTTCAGTGCCCATCTCACCGTACTGATGGACGCCTTTGGAGGAGAGAGGCACGGGTCCGCTGAACACCGGCAGATCGCCGGGGCGCCCGTTCATGGCCTGGTGCAGTCCGCCACCTCGGAATACTCCGAGTCCGCTGGCGAGGCGATCTGGCGGAAGGTTCCCCGTTTTGGGCCTGCTCTGGCAGTAGAGGAAGGCGAGGACCTCGCGCTGCTGATGGGGAGGCTGCCTGAATTGCTGGCAACAGCGGCAGCGACCGTGGCCACGGGGGGGAACACCGTTCTCCACGTCCCCTGCACCACGCTCACTCTGGAAGCAGCGGACCGGGCTCTGCTGTATCAGGCACACCAGGTGAGTGACTGGGTTGTCACGGTCGACCGGGCTCTGGGGCTCGAATACTTCGATCACTCGGGCAACACTGGGCAGCCCGAGTATTTGATCGACTTCGCGCCCGGCGTGGGCAGCGGCCTCGCACACCAAATCATCGTCAGCTCACGGTCCGTCGAAGAACTGCGTGCGCTTCTTGCCCCCACCGTTGCGCAGCACGGACTTGATGTCGAACAGCGGCACTTGCAGACGTTCTTCGAGCAGCTACGACTGTTGTCGGGGAACCTTGGTTTCAAACTCGCCTCCTCGGCCGCGACTCAGCGAACAGAGGTCCTCGGGCTTGCGCTCGCCCGGCTGTACCTCGACTACCAGGGAGTGCTCAGCAACCAGATTGTGGTCCCGCTCGATGCCCATCTGGACCTGTACAGCGAGACCCGGAAACAGTCCAGGGAGCTAGGTGAGGCTCTGTCCTTCCAGCGCAGCGACCTTGCTTTGTTCTACCTAGACGCACGAGCTCAGACGGTTACCTGCCGTCTCGTCGAGGTGAAGTGCTATACCGCCTTGCACGAAGTAGGTGCCTATCAGCTGCTGAAGCTGAAGGTCGCTGAACAGATCGACCGCAGTCAGGAGGTTTTGGCCGCCTCCTTCGATCCACACCGAGCTGTCCCAGACCGGGTGGACCGCAGCGTCAAGAACCTCACCTTGGAGTCCATGCTGCGCTTCTATCTCGAACGAGCCTTGAGGCACGGCTCGATGGCTGCTGTGTCGTACGAACAGGCATCGGACCTTCTGGATCGGCTGGACAAGGGTTACAGGTTGAATTTCACCCGCAGCGGCCTGATCTTCGACCTTGCACGCACCGGCAGTGACCGCGAGGACGAGCATGGAGTGGAGTTCCACCGGATCGGTCTTGACCTCATCAGGGAACTCATCGAAGCCATCCCTACCGAATATCCGGCGGTAGGACACAAAGACGAGTCGGAAGATGGCGCCGAGCTGGCCACAGCGGGAGGTAAGGCCGCAAGCAGACGAGCGCCGGTGACGCTCTCGGCGCTCCCTCTTACCGTCCCCCGGCTGCCCGACGCTGCTTTCCGAGTGCCAGATGATCTTACGAGGGAGGTTCAGGCGACGCCGCCGGAGCCAACATCCGTACCGGATGAGGTGAGAGGCCAGCGTACCGAGCCGGTTTCCGCACCTTCAGAGAGTCCGGCTACTGAACGTGCGGCGGAGCCTCCGGCCCTTGCTGTTCCCGCATCCGCTGAGACTAATGAATCTGATCAAAGCGGAACACCCCACTCCAAACTGAGTGACATCGTGGCCGCGAGCCCTTCACCCACAGTGGTAGACACAACCGGATTCCACTCGGCTCCGACAGTCGACGCACCTGCCCACCAACTCGTCGCAGCTCCCGATGTGTTCCTGGGAACGATGAATTCTTCGCCTCAGTACGGTGTGCTCGGCGAAGTCGCGGGACGCTCCATTGCATTGGATCTTAATGAAACGCACACCATCAGCCTCTTTGGCGTCCAGGGAGGAGGAAAGAGTTACACCCTCGGAAGCATCATGGAGATGGCGTCGCTTTCCGCGCCCCCGATCAATTATCTTCCGCATCCGCTTGCGACCATTGTCTTCCATTACAGTCAAACCCAGGACTACGCGCCTGAGTTCACGAGCATGGTTCGGCCTAATGATCAGACAGAGCAGCTGAAGATTCTCGAAGAGCGGTACGGGGCTCGACCGCAGGCACTTGAGGACGTCCTGCTCTTGGCGCCAGCGGACCAAGTCGAGCGACGTCGTCGGGAGTATCCTGACATTGACGTACAGCCCCTGAAGTTCTCTTCGCGGGAACTTCAGGCTGCGCATTGGCGCTTCCTCATGGGGGCGGTTGGCAATCAGTCGACCTACATCCGTCAACTCACACGGATTATGCGTGCGCACCGTCAAGATCTCAGCCTTTCCGTTATCAGGCAGGGAGTCGAGGAGTCCGGGCTTCAGGATCATTTGAAGCAGCTGGCTCAAGAACGTCTGAACCTTGCAGCCGAGTACATCGACGACTCTGCCGAGCTCACGGCCATGGTTCGACCTGGGCGATTGATCATCGTTGATCTCCGGGACGAGTTCATCGAAAAGGACGAGGCCCTCGGCTTGTTCGTTGTTCTCATGCAGCTGTTCGCCGAGGCCAAGAACGGCGAAGAGCACTTCAACAAGCTAGTGGTATTTGACGAGGCGCATAAATACATTGAGAGCCCGGATCTGGTGGCAGGGTTGGTGGAAACCGTACGTGAAATGCGACATAAGGGGATGAGTGTTCTGGTCGCCAGTCAGGACCCGCCCTCGGTACCCGTCCAGCTCATCGAGTTGTCGAACCACATCATCTTGCACAAGTTCACTTCGCCGGCATGGCTCAAGCACATCCAGAAAGCCAACGCTTCGCTTTCCGGGCTGAGCGCGGAGGCGATGGCGAGACTGGCCCCTGGGGAGGCGTACGTCTGGTCGAGCAAGTCGAGTGACGCGGCGTTCAGTCACGGAGTAGTCCGCATGCGGTGCCGCCCCCGCATTACTAGGCACGGAGGGGCAACCAAGACGGCGGCGGACGGGAGATGACGTGCAGTGTGCTGTTCGATGGCGATTCAGGTGATCGGTTGCGGTCCTTCGTCCTCTTCGACTTGGACAACACGCTCATCGACCGGCGTCGCGCACTGGCTGACTGGGTGGCGGCGTTCACCGGGTACCGAGACCTTGGCATGTACGAGACCAGGTGGGCTGCACGAGCTCTGAGAGACCGGGCGTGTTCGGCGAACTTCGCCGAGGTGCGCGACCGCTTTCGTCTTGACGAGACTGCTGAACAGTTGTGGGCGGAGTACTGCGCGGGTATTGCGGCAGCAGTCCGTTGTCCGCCTGAAGTTCTTGCCGGACTGGACGCACTCCGCGCCGCAGGCTGGAGGATCGGCATCGCCACGAACGGTGCGGTGGATATCCAGCGAGCGAAGCTGCGTTCCACGGGGATCGGCGAACGCGTGGACGCCGTGTGCATCTCGGAAAAGGTCGGAGCGCGAAGCCGGCCAGGGCATTGTTCTCGGAGGCGGTGCGCCGGTGCCGGGGCGATGTCGGAGGCGTCGGGTGGATGGTCGGGGACAATCCGGTCAACGACATCGACGGAGGCCGGGCGGCTGGACTTCGTACGGTGTGGATCAATCGGGGCGATGGCTGGCCGGATGGGCTTGCGGGCCCTGATCACGAGGTGAGCGACGCTCGCGCCGCGATCGACCTGTTGATCGCTATCCAGCGGATGAGGGAACTGATTTGACGATGGCGGCCATGACCGTGGGGATGCTTCATCCGGGCAGCATGGGGGCGGCGGTTGCCGGACAGCTGCGCGGCCGTGGGGCGGACGTGCTGTGGCACACGGCCGGTCGTAGTGCCGCTTCCGCGGTGCGTGCTGCAGCGGCAGGGCTGGAGGGCGTCGATGACCTGGGTGTGCTCGTGAAGCGTGCAGACGTGGTCATCTCGTTGTGCCCTCCGGCTGCAGCCGAAAGCGTCGCGGAATCAGTCGCAGCGCATGGCTTCGCAGGCAAGCTTTACGTGGAGGTGAATGCCATCACCCCCCAGCGGCTCGGACGGATTGCGGAGATTCTGCCGGACAGCTTGGTCATCGATGCGGTGGTCATCGGATCGCCTCCTGGAGGTGGCAAGCGGCCTCGGCTCTATGTCGCGGGTGAGCCCGAGCCCGTCGCCACGATGGAGGGGCTCTTCGCGGGGACGCACGTGGAGATACGTTCGCTCGGGCGCGAGCTGGGTCGTGCGTCTGCGCTCAAGCTCGCCTACTCCAGTTATCAGAAGGCGTCGCGGGTCCTGGCTGCTCTCTCCTTCGGGTTGGCAGAGGAGTACGGGGTCGGTGACGAACTGCTGGACGTGGCTGGGAAGCGGCCCGGCAGCTACCTCGTGGAGACCGGGTACATCCCCAAGACCGCTTCGCGGGCATGGCGGTGGGGTCCGGAGATGGAGGGGGCCGCAGAGTTGTTCCGGGAGGCGGGGTTGCTGGCGGAGGTGATGCAGGCGGTCGCGGAGGTTCTCGTGCGTTGGGACGGCGATCGGGACCAGGAGCTGAGTATCGAGGGCGCGCTCAGCGGGCTGCGGACGGGGTCTCCTGGAGAGTCCTTGAGGTGCCAGGGGAAGGAGCAGTAGAGCGCAGGTGCGCAAGCTATCTGAGCAGGGCGGCCCGCCGCAGGGGTTCTGGAGGACGGGCCCGTAGCCGGGAGTTGCAGGCGAGCCTGGGGTGCATGAGTGAAATCGTCCCGTACGAAGTGGCTATGAGGAACGCGGCGAAGGTCCTTCTCCGGGCTCGGGTTGTACGTGACTTTCTTCCCCTGCACATCGCTGCGCGCAGGGCCTGTACGCCAGGCGGAATGTCCATGGCCGAACTTGAAGCGAAGCTCCTTGAGATCCGTGATGTCAGCATTGCCTCTCGTGTGTGCATGTCCCGGGCTCCGCACGGTTATTACGGTGACCCGGCAAGGCGTACGAGCATCGCGGACTCCGTCGATCAGGCAGGTGAACGGCTGTTGCTCGAAATGGCGGAGGAACATGCCGCCGAGAAGCAGGCCGAGGCGGGGGTACCTGGCAGGTCTCGGCGGCCCAAAAGTGTGCGGGGCGGGACCGCTGACGAAGTGCGGCTCCTCGAGATAGGATACATGACGGTGCACGAGGTCGCGGTTGCGGCCTGGGACAGTGACCTCGGAGTGTCCAGCATGGCGGAGCTGGAAGAGATGATCCGTAGCGAGCACGCCCTGCGGATGGCTGCGTACGAGCAGCGGAGTTCCTGGACCGGCCCGCTCACTCAGCGAGTCTGCCGCCCGGCCGTCGAGCTGAAGAATCCTGGGCCCGATGGCTCCAGGGATATCAATGGTGAGCTCTGATCCGTTCGTGGATCAGGGTGGCAGCCTTCTGGGCTGGTACGTCGCCGGTGTGGATCATCAGGTCCCACGCGGTGTCCGGGTGTGCGGCGAGATCGCGCTCGGTGGCATCCCAGGCTGCCAGGCGGGCCGGGGTGTCGGTGTCGCCGCGTTTGGTGGAGCGAAGTTCGGTGAGGTCGCGGGGCGCCGGAGCAGGGCCTTCCACCAGCGAGCCGGGTAGCTGGCGGCCACCTGTTGCACTCCCGCGATTTGGCCCAGATGCACGATCGGGACCCGCCCGTCGCTCATTGCCTCGTCGAGGTCGGGGCGGTCGACGACGTACGTGCTGTCGTAGCGGTCGTTTCGGTAGAGCACGTGGCCGCGTGCTTCCAGCGTCTCCAGTTGCTCGCGCGAGGCCGTGCGGTAGCCCTGGGTACGACCGCTGCCGACCTTCATACGGCTGAACAGGCCGTAGGACGGGTTGAGTTCGGTGAGCGCGATGGTAATGGTGTCCTTGCCCGATGCGGGCGGACCGTACAGCAGGATTCCGGTCTTCATCAGTGCACCGTTCCGAAGACTTGGCGGACCTGGTCCGTGAGCGATATTGCCGCTCCCAGGCGGTTGTCGAGGCCGTACGCGGCATCCTCTCGAACCCCAAGTACACCGGCTATCAGGTGTGGAACCGCAGGGCACGCAAGAAAAGGGGCAACAAGGCCAACTCGGTCGCTGAATGGGTCTGGTCCCCCCCCGCCCCGTCCACGAGCCCCTGACCACGCGGGAGATCTTCAACGCTGCCTGGAACGACAAGGGTTCCCTCCAAGGGTCCCGCAGCGGCTCCGAACCCAACAGCCATCCCCAGACCACCCGCACCTACCCCCTGCGCTCCTACGTCCACTGCGCGCCGTGCGACCGTCGGATGTTCGGCAAGGTCAGCAAGGGCCTCCCGTACTACGTCTGCTACAAGGACGAGACCCGCCGCAGCAAGGCCGAATGGTTCGACCAACACCCCAAGGCGCTGTGGCTGAACGAGAAGATCCTCCTCGACGCTGTCCACTGGTTCTTCGCCGACCGCGTCTTCGGTCCGCAGCGCGAAGAACTCCTCCGCGCCCAACTCGGCGCAGCCCAGCCACCACCCGGCAGTGCGGACGCCCCCGACCGCACCAAGCAGCTCCAGCAGTCGATCAAGAGCATCGAAAGCCGTCAGGATCGCCTACTCGACGACCTCGCCGGCGACGAGGAAGGAGACCCCGAAAGCAGTAAGGAGTCCTTTCAGAATGCTGGGAGTCTGCGGGTGAGGATCATGCAGTGGGCGAGTTGGAGGAAGGCGTCGTGGATGTCGTCCCGTGTCTCCC